>JBFFIU010000181.1:0-7662 GCA_041556275.1 Anaerolineales bacterium
GATGGAATAGTGCCATCAGAATCATGACCTCTATGCGGGTTCGAAGGCGACCTTGAGCCTGCCCCTGCTTAAGCAGAGCATCCAAGATAGACGGCACCTTTTCACGATCGCCCGTTTTCAGCAGAACGCGCACGAGGGTCAGATCCGCGAATTCGTGCGATAGGCCGGCCCGGACAACCTGGTAATCCGCTGCCCACTGCGTTGCTGCTCCTTCTTGACCAATTAAGAGTTGCAGGTTGGCGATGTGGGCTGCCACGAGCATGGACATGCGTTCCACACCGAAGCCTTGGATGATCGTGTTCGCTTCCTGGATGGCGTCAAAGGCATCGGATACGCGCCCCTGATAGGCATGCAAACGGGCGAGATACGATAGCCCTAAAATCACATCATCTATCAAGCCGCCTCGACGGGATAACGCAATGCCATTTTGCAGGAATTCCTCGGCAGCGGAGAGATCGTTTCGCTCGAGGGCGATGCTGCCTAGAATAGACTCTACCAAACCCAGTGGGGGTAATTGTTTGTCACCTGCGATTTGTATTGCTTGTTGGCAGGCTTGCTCCGCCCGATGTAGCTGCCCCTGGCTGATTTGCACCTGTGCTGCGGCGCCAAGTGCATGAATGGCAAGATAAAGCACCCCTGCGGATTGCGCTTCTTCGCTTGATTTCAAAAAGTTTTCTTCAGCAAGTGCGATTTGCCCGGAGAGTTCGTACGCCAATCCAAGACTAAAATATCCGCGCGCATGCTGCAAATGATGCTCTTGTGGGACTCGTTCCTGGGCGAAAGTGATCCTCTCTATGGCTTGTTGCGTATCCCCTCGTACGGAGGCGATTGCTCCGCGGTACAGGGATGCCAGTGCCAGCATTTGCTCTTTTTCAGGTGAGACGGGCAGGGCATGCAAGGTTTTCTCGGCTTGGTCAATTTGCTTTTCAGCGAGATCAAAGCGCCCTAACAGGTAGAGAATGTGCGAAGCGTTCAGACTCAATGCGGGGCGGCTATGAAAGGCCTGTGGAGGAAGAATATCCAGCCAGGCTGCATACAATGTGAGATTTCCTCCCGACCAAATGGCATCTTTTTTTAATCCCCAATCGATGACATCCGCCAAAAATTCAAGATCGCCACTTGCGATAGCATATTGCACTGCTTCTGAGGTAAATTCATTTTGTTCGTGCCAAAGAGCAGCCTTCTTGTATAGTTTTTCGGTTTCAGTTTTGGAGAGTTCCGTTCGCAGGAAATCGGCAAAAAGGTGATGGTAGCGGTACCAAACACGTTCATCATCCAGTGGGATCAGGAACAGGTTAGCCTGTTCAAGCTCTAAAAGCAAACCCTGACTGTCAGGGTATCCGGTGAGTGCTCCACAGGATTCGGCATTGAAGCGTTCCAAGATGGAAGTCTGAATAAGAAATTCGCGCACATCATCCCTTTGTTGGCGAATGACTTCCTCCGCCAAATAATCCAACACATAGCGATGACTGCCGCGGAATGTTTCTACAAAATCTTGTGGATCAGGCAGGTTTTTGAGCGCCAATGCTGCGAGTTGCAAGCCAACTGCCCATCCCTCCGTGCGCCTATCCAGAGTTTGGATATCCTCCTCTTCCAGCACGACTTGCATGGATTGACTGAAGAAATGACCGGCTTCTTCTTCTGTAAAGCGCAGGTCACTGGCGCGGATCTCAACCATTTGTCTGCGGGCTCTTAGACGTGCTAGGGGTAATGGAGGATCTGAGCGCGTGATGATGACCAGATGTGCCTGGCGTGGTTGGTGCTCGAGAAAATATTCCAGCATCTCATGAATGAGCGAGTTAGTGATGGTATGGTAATCATCAAGGACGAGAATGGCCGGTTCTTTAAGCTGTGCAAGGGCGTTGATGACCTCATCCAGAATGCTTTGGAAAGGCGGGAGTTGTGGCATGTCCAGCAGATCTTGAATGTTTGCCAATGGCAGGTCACTTATCCGATTCCAGGCGGTTGTCCAGTAGGACAAGAAGCGTGCTGGTTCATTGTCGCTCTTTTCGAGGGATAGCCAGATATTCCGCGTTGATTCCGAAAAAGAATAAAGCCAACTGGTTATTAGGGTGGTTTTCCCATAGCCAGCAGGTGCGGAGACCAGCGTCAATTTTCGCTGCTCTATCAAACCGGTTTGCAGCTGGTCCAAAAGCCGTGGGCGTATTACGCCGTCGGAACGCCAGATGGGAGTGTGGAATTTTGTTTCAAGGAGACGATCAAGCATTGCTTCGATGTGGTCCGATTTTGTATTACGCTGATTATAGGATGAATTGCAGAAATAAGAAATCCCAGATCTCAGAAAAAGGAGATTTGCGTGCCTGTCTTACATAGTAACCTCGCTTTTTTCATCTGATATCCATGCACGACTCAAAAAGAATGCGCTCAGCATAATTACCGCGCCGCTGAGATATGGTAGGTTGAGATGGAGGCGACCTATACAAACTGACCTGCCACACTATGACTCTCACATAACTGCTTGATCTAGATGGCCTGAGAAAAAAATCATTCAGGGATAAATTTTCTGCCAAAACAAGCTTTGCAGTTAGTTCAATAGGGGTATGCCAATGCAAATATAGTGAAAGCAACGTTGAGATGGGCGATGGCAGTTGCACTTGTCATGTACAAAGATTATCAGAATGAGTAATACCAGTTTAGATCGCTCTGCACAAAAGCTTACTATAATTGGCTACCCGTTTTTCCACCTGAAGATTTATTCTTTACTTATCTCATCACCCGGGATGAAGATCTGTTCAATAGAATATCCAAAAAGTCTGGCGATCTTAAACGCCAGGGGCAGGCTGGGATCATACTTGCCCGTCTCAATGGCATTTATGGTTTGGCGTGAAACACCAGCCTTCTCAGCGAGCGTGGCTTGGGACCAGTTGCGCTGCGCTCTGAGCACCCTTAATACGTTCTTCATCCGTATTTCCATCTCGTCCAGAGCTTGCCCACCAGCCAGGAAAAGACCATGATCAAAGACACAAACAGCCAATCTGGCTGGGGGATTCCGGTTAAACCCAGCAAGCCTATAGCCAATACAAGAAGGATTGTTAAGCCAAATCCGATGGCGATGGCTTCCACCTGTATGCGCCGCTGCAACTCATCCAGGCTCGAGATCGCCTTAGCAATAACGATAATGAAAATGAGCAGTGGAATGGTCGGGGCCAAGGCGATCAGGGTTTGATATGCACCTCCAATATCTTGATCGATCAGATAGATCGAGCCTAAAAAGATCACGAAAAAGAAGGCACCCGAGATCACTAAATTACGGATCACTTTCGGCGGATATTCCATCAGGTACAAGCGAGGGAGACCACGATACCCGAATAAAGATCCCAACGCCATGCCGATCACTGTCCATATACCACGATCTCCAGTAAATAGATCGATCAATCCACCGATCATTAAACCGATGATGAATCCTATTGCGATGTTATTCCTCGTTTCACGAGGGGAGTTACGCTCGTGAACATCTTTATTCATGCTAGGACCCTCCTTAGTTATAAATATTGTCCATTATTGTAAAGGAAACTTTACATATTGTCAAGGTAACATTACATATAGAATGTGATTCACCAGGATCAAAGCCAATCTTCCCATGAAGAATTATTTCGATTCATCATCCTACTGTTGCTAACCATAATTGGGGTATTCGCAATTCTCCTGATCATCTAACAAGGGGCAGCCATATTTCACTTCGAACAGAACCTTCAGACTAAAAGTACTCTGATTGGCTAATGGTGCAGTAATTTGCCGATTGGTAAAATAAGCAATTTTCTAATCTTGGATTTAGAAAAATCTGTATAAACCTGACTTTACAGTCAGATTCTCGATGGTTATACTTACTACCAGACAACGATGCTGAGCTCAGAATTCTAATTTAAATGTCTGAAAACCAGATCACTCCCCCACCCAAACGACAATATCCAAAATTATTCGAGAAGACTATACCTATTGCGCTAGGTATTCTTGTTTTAGTTATATTCTTAATGGTGTTATTTACGATCGGCGTGGCATTTGGTTTATTTACCGGTGGATAGCGGATAGAAATAAATCGATCGATCAGGAGACATTCATATGACTGCAATAAACACCTTGTTACCATTCACCTCAGCAATTGTCAGCTTCGTATTCGCATTTTTTATATTCAAACGCTACTCCATCAAAAGGCGTCCCCATCTCTTACTTTGGGGGATCGGCATGCTCTTTTATGGGATCGGTGGTTTCTGCGAGGCATACTTCGGAGCTTTCGGTTGGAACGCGTTAATTTTCCGGATGTGGTATTTGTTCGGGGCGATACTGGTAGCTGCCTGGTTAGGACAAGGGACTGTATACCTCTTAGCCAAGCGCCGGACAGCTAACATATTGATGGTGATATTAGGTGTCGCTTCGTTATATGCCGCCATTCGCATTTTCGGTGCTGAGCTGGATCCCAGTTTACTGACCTCCAGTGTCCACACCGGAAGTGAGCTTAGCGGTCATGCCATCACTACACCAGGAATTCGCTCATTAACTCCTTTCTTCAACCTATACGGTGTGGTTACCCTGGTCGGAGGAGCAGTTTATTCAGCCTGGATTTTCTATCGCAAGCGAGTCTTGCTCCACCGTACTATCGGTAACATCCTGATTGCAGTAGGCGCGCTGGCTCCGGCATTCGGTGGTGCTTTCAGCCGCTTCGGGGTTCCAGGAGCGCTCTATATCGGCGAATTACTCGGTGCAACCTTAATATTCCTCGGGTTCTGGCGAGCAACTACTCCCATGCAAGAAAAACAGCCTCAAGCCACGGGTGAAGTATTGGGATGATATCTTTGACCCGATGAGAAGTGAGCCCTGGAATTTCCAGGGCTTTTCTTTTCTTTAAATGATCCCTTTTGAAACCCATGCGAATACGAATTTGTCGTCCCAAGCTCAAGAAGGTATTGGTTTGCCTAATGAACCAATCCACTTATTGTTCACATTATAATGAGTTTGTTTTCAGGATAAATTTTGGATCAATTCCTATTTAGTTGTCTTATGAAGAAAATCCTACGCATCATTCTCCTCCCGGGACTCTCTATCGTTGCCATATTCTCAATCCTTTTGGTTATTAAACCAGGTGCATCCATATTTCATCTTAAAAAGGGCATTCAGAACGAGGGAGTTAGAATCCACGACGGATATGCATTTCGCTATCCGGTAAATCTCAACACCCTGGTAATCCCTTTGGAAAATGTATTGTTATATGAAAATGGAACACCGCTTGACCGCACCTATACCAGGGAAGTGGTGGAGATGGGAAAGGGAAAATATTCTCTCGTTGAACAAGATGGTAAATCGTTCCTAAATTTTTCGGCAAGCGATAACAGCAATCCACTCACCAACGATAATCAATATACCCTTTATTACAAACCACTATTCTTATCCCGTGGATTGGGGCTAAGCTCGCTGGGTTTATTGGCGCTTGGGATGGGATGGTTCCTAGTCTTTGCGCTCAGATCAGGGCATCGTAAGCGTGAGTTAATCATCTCTCCCCTGTTCATCTGGCAGACTTGGGATGATTTCATTTTCCATGAAGCACCCAGGATCATTAAGCCGATCCAGAACACACAATCCCTTATTAATTCGAGACGAACCACTTGGATTTATCTGTCTACCATCACAGTTGCAGCAGCCTACTTTTACGGTTTTATGGAGTGGTTCTTCTTTGTAACAAAACCTTCTTTCATGGACTTGATGGAATGGCTTGAGAAGCTTGAGTTTTTAGTTTTGCCCAGCTTTGGATTGGCTATTTTTAGCCTCGCCCTGGTCATGCTCCTAGCAGGATTGGATTACTTAACTTCATGCTTGCAATTCACAACCATATTCGTTTTTTTGGCCACGCTAATCCCAAGCATCATCCTGACCGCCATTGGTTTATTGCTAGTCGATAATTTCACCTATACCATTTTTAATTTTGGGGTAGTGACCTCGACCGGGATATGGAGATTCACGTATGGGCTGAGTACACTGGTCATCTTCATTTACATCAACAGCCGGATACTCCATCTTCTGCGATTACGCGGTCAGTCTGAACCACGAATTAGACTTCCCCGGCTTCTGCTGCTTTTTTGCGGGGCTCTACTCTTGCTTTCAGCTGGTTTTACGCTGAGCCGGGTTGGAGTTCGCTACACCCAAGATGTTCTCGCAGCCAGTCCAGCTGGATCTGATCACCAGTTTGCCTCACGCCCGAACATCTTACTTATCGGCAGTGATGGTCTCAACGCGACCAACATGTCGTTGTATGGATATGAACGCAATACAACTCCTGTATTAAGTGAATTAGCCAAATCCTCGCTGCTGGCTGAAAACGCATTCGCTAACTCGACGAACTCTGCAGGTTCTATAACATCTCTGCTTACTGGAAAATCACCCGCCCAAACGAGAGTTCTATACCCACCTAATATCCTCCAGGGGAACGACGCATACCAGCACTTACCCGGTATCCTGCGCAAAGAAGGTTATCACAATGTCGAAATTGGCGTTCCGCACTATGTCGACGCGCTTCAAGTAAATCTTCTCGATGGGTTCGATGAAGTCAATGAGCGCTCAGTAGATAAAGCGGCATCATTCACTTTTATGCGCGAGCTAGGCTTCGGAACACATGCATATTTTGCCTCCGGTTTAATAAAACGGATCACCGATCGCTTGTTGAACATTTCCTTTCTTAAAATGATGGATAATCCTTTCACAATCGTGACCCAGCCTGTTATTTTCAATTATGACCGGGAGCGTCAGGATCAACTCCTCGATCTGATCCGGCAAACTGACCGTCCCCTATTTGTGCATGCCCACCTGATGGGCACACATGGAGAAAAGTTCTTTCCTTCCCAACAGGTTTTCTCTCTTGGGAAAGATCAAGAAGAAAGCTGGATGACTGATTTCTACGATGACAGCATCCTGGATTTTGACAGATTTATTGGCGAACTCCTTTTTACGCTGGAGGAAACAGGCAAGTTAAACAACACCATCTTGATCATCTACTCGGACCATTCCATGAAACACGATGGTAAAAAGCGTGTACCTCTGCTCATCCACTTCCCCAATGACCAATTCGCAAGCCGGATCAAAACAAATGTTCAGAACCTGGATATCCCCCCTACGATATTAGATTATCTTGGCATCGATCAGCCAGAGTGGATGGCTGGGCAATCACTTCTAACCGGTGATCCGCCAGAAGATCGATTGATCTTTACCCCTGGCACAGCTTATGCCACACGCGTTGGTCCAGGCAGGCTGGAAATTGACACAACGCATGTCAGCCCTCCCTTCTACCAATTTTCTTACTTTCATATCATTCATTGTCAAAATTGGTACTTGATCAATCTCGTTGATTCGATTTGGGATTCTGGGGTTGTCCAGGGTCATACGAAGCCCTGCCAGCAAGATCATTCACTGACAATCGACCAAGTCAAAGATAAATTGGCTGAACATTTTTCCAGAAATGGTTTTGATATCTCCACGCTGCCATAATCCCCGGCCTCCAACAGAATTCAAATTCATTACTTTTTTCTAAAGGGAATAGGTGGATGATCCTTCCTAAGGCCAGGGTATCAACACCGGATCGCTGTAGCCGTGTTTGTCCACCGTGTAGAGTTTGCCACCCGAATCCCCACTGCAGCTCTGATCGTCTGCGAAATCGTA
>JBFFIU010000182.1:0-7639 GCA_041556275.1 Anaerolineales bacterium
GGTGAGGCTGTCTTTAATATATAACCATTTGCACCGGCTTGAATTACAGCCAAAACATAAGGATCATCATCATAAGCAGTAAGGATAAGCACACCAACCTCTCTATGATGCTCACGCACCCAACGTGTCACTTCGATCCCGCTGGCTTTTGGCATTTGGATATCTAGAACCGCGACGTCGGGTTGGATCTGAGTGATTAGATCCATCGCTTCCTGTCCATGACCGGCTTCAGCAATAACCGTAATATCATCCGCCTGTTCCATGAATTGGCAAATACCCGCCCGAACAACAGCATGATCATCAGCCAAAAGAACCCTGATTTGAGAAGACGTATTCATGGGTGAATTCTACTACACACAAAGGTTTCCAAGACCTAGGGAGACCTTGGAAACCATTCCAAAAAATCTTAAGGTTGTGAATTTACCAACCCATACCATGCCAGCCACCACCTCCACAGTGGTTGTAATCACCATCCCACATTTGGTTCATATGTTCATCCATCCAATCAACCTGCTCTTGAGTGAACCATCCTTCACTTACAGCATTTTCTAAGACTGTGTCGTGTGCAGAGAACATCAGTTCCCTAATTTCTGCTTCACTTAATCCCTCTGCTCGAGCAATTTCCCATATTGATTCGCCTGCATCGTGACGGGCTTCGATCTCTTCAGGGGAAAGGTTCAGGCTCTGGGCTAAGCTTTCGATCATAACTTCATGCATGGGACCTTGTTCACCATTCCAACCCATCATGCCTGACCCCATCATTCCGTAACCATCTCCCATCATTCCATAGCCACCGTATCCATCCATCATATCCGGACCGTATGGATACTCGCTTGGGGGGGAAGTTTGGTCTTGGGGGTAATCTCTGTACCCGTATCCCATCATCCCATAATCATGCCCGTCATATCCATTCATCATGTCAGAACCATATGGATATTCCCGGCCTTGCGGAGGCTGTCCTTGAGCATAAGCAAAGCCAGCAAGGCTAAGCGTGAGGACTACCAAACTCAATACACCAATTCCGATAAACTTCTTATTCATGTTACTAACTCCTTCAATATTGTTTTTCCCAGATTTGAAATCCAGGATTTGTCCTATTTACTTGGTAATAGGATATTCGATCAATATGAAGGCGCTATGAAACATTTTTAAAGGTTCTGCAAAGAAATTTCGATTGCCTGAGAGTCCTTATTGGTCTCTGGCAGTAATCCACCACTGGAATTCGCGTTCTTCCTGATCCCAGGAACTTTTGATGAACGTTAGGACGGCAATCATTTCCTCATCGGCGAGAACATCTAGAAATCCGGGCATATCGGATATGGAGGGATCTCCCTCTTCAGCAATCACTGAGAGCAGCAATTCATCAGGATGGTGCCAGGTGTGACCGCTGCTATCGTGTGGTGGCGGTAACAGCTTTCCATCAGGTTGTATGATTTTCCAATCCGGAACGCCCTCCAAATTTGTGCCATGACAGCTGGCACAATGTTGCGCATACAATGGTTCGCCCTGGGCAACCAACTCTGGATCCAAAGTCGGCAAGGGAGGCACGGTGATCTCATTGATGGTTATCGGTTCACCAGTGGGGACATTTCTCCAAATGAAGAATGCACCAACAAGAAGTAATCCAATAAGGATGGGGAGTAAAAACCAAATTCGTTTCATTGCACTCAGAATGGTGATTATTGATCCGATTGAGAACGATGACGCTTATTACCCAGGTATTTCGCCAAATCGGAGAAGGATTTATCCAAGTAGGGAAACCCAAACCAAACGATCCCAAAACCAAAAAACACACCTGTCAGCAACCGCATCCAGGAATTGAATGATCCGAAGGCATCACCGGTATAAAACACCGCTGAAAAGGCATTATTGGTGAGTGACGCCAACCAGGCATTACTGTCGCGAAATCCCATGCCGATCCCGGCAAAATCGCTGATCAGGTGGCTGGTCCCATCAACAGCCATTGGCAATAATAGAATGATAAATCCCCACCAGGGGAGTGGTTTCACTTTCCTGCGCAATATCCACCATATCCCACCAAATACCAGGATACTGGTGTACATGTAAACCATGCGATCTGACCAGGCAACCTTCCACCCGATTTCTGGGGTACCGATGAACTGGCGTAAAATGAGGGGATTGGACGTGTCCTGCCAGACAGCCTGGATATCGTTCAGGGAATACATGGATTGGGATCCGAAAAAGAAAAATGAGCGCTGAGGGAGCTGGTGGCATTGGACTGAATAGAGCAGGTAAATTCCATTTGCCAGACTCTCCCAACCCATGGTCATTAAGATTGGCGGCAGGAAGGGCAGTCCAATCCAAATTCCGAAAACTACAGCAAAAATCAATAACCAATTCCTGCTGACTCGATATGTCAAATGATCTAGCCTGGTCCAATTGGGTTTCACACTTGAGTTCAGAGGGGTAATCTGAGTCATAATAGGTTTCTCACAGGGACTGATATGATAGCGTTCTGTCAGTTGTGATGCAGTGTTTGGAGATAGAGACCATATAAGATTAATCCCAGAACGATGGCGATTATGAGATAACTCCAAATTGCTGAACGCCGTTCTATAGCCTTTTTACGTTCCTTAGCCAATCGGGGATCGTTCTTGCCTGTTGTACGTTTTTTGGCCATCAAGAGAACCTCCTGTGACTAGGGAGCATTTGGTTCTGGGGCACGATTTCTATTGCGGCTGATGAAATCTCGTGCCCGATCGGCGTCTAAGGTCTCCATCGCCAGCATCCTACCCCAGGAAGTCATCACCAAGGGAGCTGATATAGAGCTGCGAGGAAATCCGATCACCTTGAAATTATTCACATCGTTCATCACAGCTCTAATATCACTCTTTAATTTTGAACAACCCGCTTCATCCAATAAGTCGCAGTTGTACCAGAATATTGTATAACCGTGCTCCAGGTTGTGGATCAGGTATCCCTCCGGAAATTCGTTTTGGACTTCGGGATCAGATTCTTCATAAAAACCTGCATCATATTCATGAGCGTAATGCCTTCCTGAAGTTGGGGGGTTCGAGTTGAAAGGACCCGGATCGGATCCTGGTTGAACATGATCGTCGGCATTGGCCATGATCGGCACTGATTCCCCGGCAGCCGGGCGGAATACAGTCCAGCCGATGAAACCGATCACAATCAAGACACCAATACCGATTCCGCCCCAAATTAATTGATTCTTCCTTGCTTTTTTCTGCCGGCGCTCCAGCCTGGCTTCACGCGCAGTTTTTTTACTCATACTAGTCTCCTTGTTTACCGATAAGATTTTTGAAATTAGATCTTTTTCTCATGGGAAGGATTTCTCCAACCAATCGAGAGGGTCCACCTGGATACCACCGACCCATACTTCCCAATGGAGATGAGGACCTGTCACGCGCCCTGTCGCTCCCCCAAGACCTATTAATTGACCTGGCTCTACAAAATCGCCAGGCTCAACATAAATTTCTGACTGGTGATCGTACGCGGTGTAAACACCCCAACCATGGTCGATCACGGTTGCCAAACCACGCACTGTTAAAGGTTCTGCGAAGATAACGTTGCCAGGGGCCGGAGCGAAAATTTCGGTACCTACGCCACCACATAGATCCAATCCGGTATGGAAATATTCGTAGGGACCGCCGTTATAGGATCGGCGGCTGCCAAAAAGTGATGTGAAGCAGTCTTTATAAATATCCGGAACCGGGCTTTGGAAAGTCTCATCCCATAACTTTTCAGGGGAAACTGTGACTCCAAACGATTCCCACAGTTCGTCCTCGGGCTCTGTAACCTTCGGATCGATCGTCTCCGAACTGACAGTTAATACCGGATCGAAGGGATAACCTCCATCGCGGATCAATACGGACTGCGAAAATTCAAACTCCTCCCCAAAATAAGGTTCACCGGGAGGGAGCCTTCCAGAAATATTCAGCGGGTAAAGGCCAGGCTCAGTCATGGCATGAATGCCCAGCATGGCGACATATTCGTCACCCATAGAGAAGAATGTAATCTCTCTTCCATTTAGAGACCCTGATAATTCCAATTCTGGCTTTCCACGAATTCTTATTACAATCGTTTTCCCCTGTACAAATGGCAGATCCTCGATAGATATGTCTTCAATAGCTTCCAGGAATGCACCGGGTCCATCCGTCTCATCATTCAGGGTTACCAGCACATCTCCAGGGAAGGCACTCCAGGTACCTGGCAAATTATTCGCCAATGCATACTCCCATGGATTTGAATCATGGAGCATCGCAAGTTCCAATAATGACTGCCCTGCTCTTACTCCAACGCGCCGACCACTGGTTACGTTGTCACTTTGTGATGGAATAACGAGTGTTACTCCCGGATAAATACTCTCCGGACTGGTGAGATGATTTAAGCGAACCAATATTTCTTCTTCTAAGCGGTAGCGCCTGCTAAAACTGCGCAGCGTTTCACCATAGGTCATTGTCCTGGTTTCTAGCAACCCCTGAATACCTTCAAATCCGGGTATAACCAGATGAGTACCGACCTCTATTTGGGCCGCGTCTGATATGCTGTTTACTAGTTGCAGTTCTTCAATCGGAACCCCAAATCGAGAAGCAATATCCCAAAGTGTATCGCCCTCTTGAACCAGATAGAGAGGTTCATCTGGTATATCGCTTTGAGCTTTTACGGAGCTGTTGGCGAACAGAGAAGAAAGAACCAATACAAAGATCGGTAAAATATACCGAAGAAATCTAATTTTTATGAGATCGATTATTGCTACCAATACATTCATCCTGGTTTTGGTGAATAGGAATTAATCCTGAAAATTCGCTACTCTTGATCCACTTCACTAAGGGCTGTCTCGATTGCTTGCTGGAAGAATGAGAATGGTTGGGCACCAATTACAAGCCTGCCGTTGATCAGAAAACTCGGTGTACCTCTCACTCCTGCAGAAATTCCATCAGTCAAATCTTTTTTTACCTGATCGCGATATTTATAATTTTCTACACAATTTCCGAAAACATTCAAATCCATTCCCAGATTGTCAGCCAATTGGATTAGGTTTACTGGAGTGAACTTCATCTGTCCCTGATTGGTGAAAAGCGCATCATGGTACTCCCAAAACATGTCCTGATCGCCAGCACAATAAGCAGCTTCGGCGGAATACTGTGATCCAGGACCAAGCCAGCTGCCTAATGTCCGGTAAATGAAATATACTTTCCCAGTGCTTACATACTGCTCGATGAGAGGTTTTTCAGTCTCCAGGAAAAACTGGCGGCAGAAAGCACATTGAAAATCTGAAAACTCCTCGATTACCACTGGCGCGTTGGGGTCTCCCATGGTGTTTCCATCAACCATTAGTTCTTTATATGAGTTCGATAGATCCAACTCACTATTTGAAGCCGCGCCGACTCCAGGCTGTGCACGGAGAAGAAATACTACTGCGGTACCAACCGAAATTATCCCTAGAATAATTATTATGAAGAGTACATAATTTCTGCGCTTATTTATATCTTGAGAACTTGTTTGACTATTCATTCAAATTAAAAACCACCTTTACAGGAAAAACAATTAAGAAGACCAAATAAATAACACTCCGAAGGAACACTCATTCAGATACGATCACTTGCGTTCCATAACCCGTTTTCTCCCACACTGAGGATTCGCTGACAGGAACCGTCCAACGGAAGAGCCACTTGGCATCTTCGGTGCGCAAATTCACGCAGCCACGGCTCATTGGCCAGCCAAAATTGTTATGCCAGTAAGTACCATGCAAAGCTACTCCAGTTTCCACAAAGAAAGATGTCCAAGGAACCCCTAGCAGGATGTAGTCATCCAGATTGTCCGTCAAGCGGGCATTACCCATGTGTTTAGAAGGCATTTTAGAAAATATGTTGAATCGCCCGGATGGTGTTGATGTGGGAATGCCATTCAAGGTAGGTCTCGAATTGGGTATGCCAGTAGAGACTTTTGTATCCAATACAATCCGGTTTTCCTCGTAGGCCTTAAGGGTCTGATTAATCAGGGATATTTCTATCCGTTTACCTTCAAATGGAACATCCGGGGAAATGGGAGAAAATTCCTCGTCTGGTATTGGACGAAAATGGATTGCAGGGGCAAAATAATCTACGGGTTGGAGTTCGTCTGTCAGGCGATACCAGGTCTTCCCATCAGGGCCTTCATCAATACCGGTTATCCAATGGGTGGTTGAGTAATACAATCGATTTACCCGCTGCCAGCCGTAAGTCTTGGAAAAACCATAAGCTTGAGAGAATGGCACAGTCACTTCCGCCAGTTGTCCTTCTTCTCTGACAGAATCTATTGGGTTATTAAACCGAATTTTGATCGGCTGCAAGTAGGCGCTGTGCATATAGCCTCCCCAAACGCGATACCACAGAGGGTTGTATTCCGGACCTTCAGGTGGGGTGAGTTCGTAATAAACGGTGATCAATTGATCCCGGTAGTGATCGGTGACATAGCCTGCATCCATCTTGGGTTCATCATAAACACTTGCTGCAGGATACGCAACCCGGACGATTTGGTCTGGGTAAGAGAGATCATCTTTATTAGGGAAGTATTGGCTGAAAGCCAGGCTGCCCATTCCCAGACCACCTAACATAATAAACTCTCGCCGTGATAAATTTACTTTCATGGTGCTTCTTTACATATATACATTTGATACATTATCTTCTTTGATAAGATTATTTATCACGGAACGCGTGAGCGCTGAGATAACCCACATAGGCTGGAACCAAAGGCAAAACACAAGGAGAAAGAAAAGAAAGCAATCCTGCAAGTATTGCAATGAGATATGTGGGTGCGATTGAAGCTCCAGTGGGTAGATCGAGAAATAATCCATTCCGTTGAGCCCATATGGCAAGCATGGTGATTTGGTTGGTTAATATCATCACCCCGATCAGAATCAAGAATACTCCACTGACGTTCTGGATCCAGCGCAAGTGAGGTTGGAATCGGCGCACATAATGGGTAGCCCGTTCCATACCAATGCCGATAACCAGGAAAGGGATCCCCAGACCTAAAGCATAGCCACTCGAGAGCAACATTGCCTGCCCAGCTGTTTCCTGGCTGAACCCCAGAGTGAGTATTGCTCCCAGAGTTGTTCCAATACAAGGGGTCCAACCCGCGGCGAAAAAGACCCCGATTATAGCTGAAGCAAGGAGTCCGCTGCGACTTTTATTGCTCAATTGGGGACGGGTGTCGTAAGATAACCAGGAGATTCTTAACAGCCCGAGGGTGTACAACCCGAACAGGATCACCACTACCCCTCCAATCTTGCCGATCGTGGCTTTGTAGCTGCCGAATGCTTGACCCAACAATGTGGCTGCTCCACCCCAGCCGACAATGAAGACCAGGGAAAATCCCAGCACAAAGAATAGAGCATGGGAGAAAACGATCAGACGTCTATTCAGAGAGGTGGTTTTACTCGACGTTAACAAATCGCTCATTAATTTGGGATACTCGCAGGATGGCCGGCATCAACGCTTGAGAAAGCGTATCCTTTGGAAGATAGTCATCAGCCCCAGCAAATATAGCCGCTTCTTTGTAGTAATCTGAATTTTGGAAACTGAGTACGATGATGCCCGCCCCAGGTAAAATCTGCCGCAAGCGCGGAGTGATTTCAATTCCACTCGACCCAGGCATGTTGACATCCAGCAAA
>JBFFIU010000183.1:0-7564 GCA_041556275.1 Anaerolineales bacterium
CAAGATTTGTGGACTGGAAGTGGCTGAGGGATTCGGTGCAAAATCTGGAGAAGTTGCCTGGGATGTCTACCTTTTCTATGATCGTCAAGCCGTGTGGAGCGAGCAGCTGCCGCAATCCGTTGATTGGGCGCACCAGCTGAGCGGCAGCAGCTGGGCGGAAACAGATCGATTGTTTCAGGGGGATCAACTCACCCAAAAGTTACGCGAGATTATGTTAAATCTTCTCAAGAATGGGCAGGGTGCATAACTCCTCTCGGGTGCATCTGTTCAGCTCGCAACCATGAAAGGCGGCAACAGAATTACATTATCCCTGTCCACTTTTTCACCAAATCCACTGTGAACCGTTCTCCACTCTAAGGTGTATATATGATAAGTGGTGAGACAAAAACGGTGAAAATACTATGAATTTCAAACCGCTTCCGATTCTATTTGCAGCTGTGGCACTACTGCTCGCGGCATGTAATTCTCTCAGCCCCGCGCTCCCTGGCGAAGCTGACGCAGGAGCTGCGCGTGAAACCACATCTGAAAGCGCGCAGTTTGCGGATTGTGCGGTAACTCAGCCCCTTGAGCCTCCCTTTATCCCTCCCGATCCTTGGCCTTCACAACCTCCTGAAACAGCAAAATTTTGGTTTGGCGATAGCGGTCTCTGGACCGCCCTTCCAGATGATGGAAGCTGGCCTCAACTTGCGTCTGGTGAGAAGTTCTGGTGGTGGAGCGAGGAATTCGATGTCAATGAGGACGCTACTCCAGACCTGACCGTAACCGCCAGGCGTCTTGATGAGAAAGCAGGTTCCTTCCAGGTATCTGAGGCTACTCATGGCTACCATAAGAGCTTCAATTGGGCGATGTTGGTTGGAGTGGATCTGGAATCGCCGGGGTGCTGGGAATTCACCGGTCAATATAAAGGCCATGAGCTGTCATTTGTTCTCCGGGTGCCTGAAGGGTAGCTCTTCTTGTTGGCTGCAATTTGAAAGATGATTGGGGGTTAAAACCAGAAATAATTGAAATCGGTTGAGTCGATGAATTCATCCTAAAAGTGGGGAAAGCAATTTTACGCTGGAGATACCCACTCATTGAAAAAAACATATTGCCAGGTTAGGCAGATACATGCAGCTGCTAAAGTCCATTGGGAGAGATATCTGATGTAGAATAAATCTATGATTTCACCAGGAAGGAATCCTTGATGCAAAACTACCGTTTCAAATTGAACTTTGAGGTCAGGGACTATGAGTGCGATCTATCCGGCATCGTCAATAACGCTGTATACCAACATTACCTGGAACACGCGCGCCATGTTTACTTGAAGCAGCAGGGGGTTGATTTCGCCGAGTTAGAGAAACGCGGAATAATGCTTGTGGTGATCCGGATCGAGATGGATTTCCTGTATCCCTTGAGCAGCGGCGATAAATTCTACGTTGGACTCATTCCGGAGCGGGTGTCGCGGCTGCGCTTTGGCTTCCGGCAGGATATATACCGTTTGCCGGATGAGAAACCGATACTGAAGGCTAAGGTGGTCGGAACGGCACTCAACGAGCAGGGACGCCCCCGATTGCCGAATGTGATCCTGGAATTGATCACCAATAGCCTGCAGCCAAATGTATGAGCATAATATTGCTAGAGGGTTTTTTTTATCCCTCGCAAAGATTGCGCAGGGATATGGATCCTGCTTGAGCAGAAATGGGCTGTCCAGTCTTTGGCACAGCCCATCTAGTTGATCTTATTGAATGATATGTTATTTGGTCAGGATCGTGTGCAAGTTGTCTTTCGCCTTGAAGAAGCTCACTCAAACCTGAAGCGCCAGACGGCGATCAGGAAGAACACCAGCCCCATAAGCCATAGAAACCCGAGCTGGGGCAGGATTTGCGTTAAGGTTGCGTTTTCCGCCATGACGCTGTAATATCCTTCGAGGGCGTGTGCGTGGGGGGTGAATTTTGACAGGATACCGATAAAACCAGCAGAACGGAAGAGGGGTGGCCAGAGGGGAAATGCCCCTCCGATGCCCGCCATAACAAAAGCCAGCACCATACCGATATTATCAGCCTGGCCGGAGGTTTTTGCGAAAGCAGCCACCAGCATACCCAGAGCAACCGCTACGAAAGCTACTGTGATGGTGATCACCACCAGTGCGAGCGGGTCTCTGCCCAGGGTGATATCGAAGGCTAAATTTCCGAGAGTAAACAGGATCACTACCTGCAAGCAGACCAACAAACCGTAAGCCAGCATTTTCCCAGCGATAACAGTCCAGCGGGGGAGGGGAGCTGCCAGCAGGCGGCGCAGGGTGCCGACCTCTCGTTCTCGCAGCAGGGAAGCGCTCTCTGTACCGACGATGAAGAAGATGAACATGACGGTGAAGGCAGGGAACAAGAATGTGAGGAAGAGGGTAATACCACCTTCAACCTTGACCCCTTCCAGATTTTCGCTGATCACCGAGATGGCTGCATTGCGGCGCAGCTCGTTCAACTGGGTCATGATGACGCCCATATTTTGGGCTTGAATTGCGCGCAGCTCCTCAGGGCTGGCTTCAGTAAGGTCAGCGGTTTCCTCCATGATGGTGCGAACACCATACTGAATCTCGCCCCAAATAATAAATTCTGCAGCAACCTGATTGACGATGCCGGTGACTATGCTGGCGCTATCAGGTTCAGCTGGGTCGACGATCACTTCAATTTCGGTCGGAGTGTAGGCATTAATTTTTTCGGAGAAATCCGCAGGGATGATGATGGCGGCAATAGTGCCCCCCTCGAGTACACTTTTTTCAGCTTCTGAAATGTCGCTTACCCTATTAATATTGAGCTCGTCAATGCTCTGAAGTGATTTGACCACCTCAACGCCAAAGTCGCCAGAGTCTTCGTTAACCAGGATGACTTCCAATTGTATATTTGGTTCACCCTCCTCGGTAACTAGCATTAAGTTCAATCCTGCGAAAAGCGATCCTAACAGGATTGGTAAAAGCAGGAGCACCGCTAAAGTGCCCCGGTCAGCGACGATCAGGCGAATTTCTTTCCCGGCGACAGATAGAGTGTAATAAATTGTTTGCATGAATATCCTCCTGACTAAAGAGGGAATATTTCAAAGTGGATTAGTGCTTCAACTGACTTTCTAGCATGCGATCAATCGAAATCGAAACGCCATAAACCGATGATGAAAAAGATTGCAGTGAAGCCCAGCAGCACAGCGATCTCAGTAGCTACATCCGCTAATCCTAGCCCTCGCAGCATCAGGCTGCTGAGGGCGCGGTTGGCCCAATATTGGGGGATGATTTTGACCACCGGGCCGAGGAACTGATCCAGGATGAAAATGGGGATGAAGGCGCCGCCAACGATGCCCAGCCCCCAAACCAATAAGCTGGTTATTCCGCCAATCTGGTTTTCGGTACGGGCGATGGCTGCAATGAGAATACCAAAGGCGGTGGAGCATAAGCAAATGATGAAGCATACCAGGACCACTGCCAGCGGATCATTACCCAGAGAAGGTGAAGCCAGTCCCAGCCATTTAAGGCCGAATATGCCAAAAGCGAAAATGACGGTGAACTGGATCAAGCCAACGATAATGTTGGGCAGCATCTTGCCGGACAGCAGAGAGGCTTTGCTCATGGGAGCAGCCAAAAGACGACGGAATGAGCCAACCTTCTTCTCGTCATAGATGGAGCGGGCGGTCACCTGTGCGGTACCGAAGACGAACAAGACCGCGATGCCAGCAACAGCCACAACCTCAAAGTCTGGCATTTCTTCCCGTTCGCCTTCCTGAGAAGGGACGGTCTGAAGGACCTCGATCAGCGACTGTGCTTGAGCGCGTTCAAACTGACTGCGGGCCTGTGCCAAAATTCGTTCAGTGGTGAAGGCCTGTTCTTCCTCGGAGACAACAGCCTGCATATCACCCATCTGCCTCAAGCTGGCGAGAATCTGGCGTTCCAATGCCAATTCACTGGTGACACCTACGATGACTAATCGCATCGCTTCCGTTTCCTGGAGATCAGCATCTGGATGACTGATCAAGCTGAGCTGCACGGTGGAACCCTGCGCGGTACCGCTGGTGAAGTCCGCGGGGATGACCAGCATGCGTTGGATTTCATTTTCCTCAAGCAGGGTTTGGGCTTCAGAGTGCTCAAACAGCTCTGTGCGCACTTCTCCACCAGCATCGATCCCAGCCAGCAGAGATTGGGCAGCTTCGCCACCATCGAGATCGACAACCGGAAGTGTAATACGGGTATCCTCTTCCCCTCCTCCGATAGCCCCGAGCGCGCCGCTGAAAACAATGATGAACAGCAAGGGCATCAAGAAAAGCTGGATCACTTCCCCGCGACTCTTGAACAAGATCTGTAAATCTTTTAAGGCAATGCTTAATAATTTCATCGCGGCTCACTCCCTTAGCTTCTTGCCCGTCAAGTGCAGGAAAACGCTCTCCAGGTTGGGTTCCAAGATCTCCAGAGAAGTGAGCGGGCGATCCTGTTCGTTGAGAAAGGAGATCGCATTGACCACTGCCTGCTGGCTGTTCTCAGCGACGATCTTGACCACTGGGGTCGGAACAACTGGTTCGGTTTCTGTTTGGGGTTCTTCTCCTTCGGCAGGGGGAGGTTTAACAGGTTGGGGTGCCAGGACAGCTTCCTTCACTCCTGGGAGTTGTGTGAGCTGCTCCAAGAGTTCATCGTCCACTTCCTCCAGCCCCACATTGATCATACCGCCGCCCAGGATGCCAACCAGGTTCTTGACGGTATCCATTGCAATGATATTGCCCTCATCAATGATCGCTACCCGGTTGCAGAGCAACTCGACTTCTTCCATGTAATGGCTGGTGTAGACAACGCTCATGCCCCGCTCACGGTTGAGGCGCAGGACGCTTTCAAAGATGTGATTGCGGCTCTGGGGGTCGACACCCACGGTTGGTTCGTCGAGAAACAAGAGCTTAGGATGGTGAACCAAACCGGCAGCGATGTTTACCCGGCGTTTCATTCCGCCGGAGTATTTGTCTACTGTTTGGTCAGACCGATCTGTCAGGGCGACGATACGCAGTACGTCCTCCACACGATCTTTTAACTCCTTGCCTCGCAAGCCGTAAATGCGCCCAAAGAAGTTTAAGTTCACCCGGGCACTGAGCGTTGGATAGAGCGCTAAATCCTGCGGTACCAAACCATTGATCTTCTTTACTTCATCAAGATCGGTATTGATATCGTGCCCAGATATTCGCGCTGTGCCAGAGGTGGGTGGGATCACGCCGGTCAGCATGGAAATGGTCTGGGTTTTGCCAGCCCCATTTGGCCCCAACAGGCCAAAAACCTCTCCCTCCTCGACCGAAAAACTGATCCCCTTAACGGCCTCGAAATCGCCGTACTTTTTAGAAAGGTTATCGACTTCCAATATGGCAGGCATTTGAATTTCTCCTTTCACCTGAGGCGAAACTATTCTGTTGGACGAATGGGAATGTATCGGTAGTTCTCAAACTGCAGCAAGAGTGCATAACAACTTTAGCAGATAAACGTTGAAAAGTCATCACCACTAGGGGTAAGTCTGTGGGATTTATATATGGGTGACAGGGTGCCACATCAAAAATCAGGGAAGACCATGCACTTCTTATGGCTCGTGCCGAAAACTCGTTCCAGACACAACAAGAGCCTTACAAAAGCGGTACAGGTCCTCGGTCAGGCGGACCGAGGACGGGGCTAAATTCCAAAGTATAAAGAACTCTCAGATTTAGCATTCAGCTAATGAAAATTTCAATCAAGCATTTAGCAGTAATATTCCTTGGGTTAGGGCAGCAAACAGAGGGCGGCCATGTGACATTTAGCACAAACAGATAGTGATAATAATCACTAGTGGACAAATAACCTCTTTGATAATATATGCGCCATTGCATGTATGCAGTTATGTGAATACTTATAAAGGGAAATAATATGATTTCACCAGGTCTTACCCAAGAAATTACGGCTCTGCACGCTGGAATCTGCTCAGCGTTAGCCGATCCAAGGCGCATTTTGATCCTTTACGCGCTCAATGAGAAACCGAGCAATGTGAGCGACCTGGCGGATGCATTGGGAATAAGTCAACCAACTGCCTCTCGCCATCTAAACTTGCTCCGCGAGCGCGGTATCGTTACCGCCAGGCGTGAAGGGCAATCAGTTGTCAATACACTTGCCGACCAGCGCATTATAGAGGCTCTTGACCTGCTGCGAGATGTGCTGGCCAGCAATCTACAGAACCAGGCAGCTTTGGCCGAGTCTGTTTCTGAAATCAAGGAATAACCCTATACCAATAGGAGAGTATACATGAAGAATCTGTTAATACTTGGCGCTGGAACAGCGGGCACAATGGTAGCAAACCGGATGTGCCGCCTGCTGGATTGCGACGAGTGGCGGGTCACGATTGTTGACCAGCACGAGACACACTACTACCAACCCGGCTTCCTGTTCATACCATTCGGCATGTACAGTAAGAATGATGTGATCAAGCCTAAGCGGGATTTCATCCCCGCGAGTGCGGAATTGATCATGTCACCGATCGAGATCATCGAGCCGGAACACAACCGGGTCAAGCTGGTAAAAGATGGACGCATCCTGAATTATGACTTCCTGGTAATTGCCACCGGTGCCCAGACTCACCCTGAAGAGACGCCCGGAATCATGGAGAATGGTTGGCATAAAGATGTGTTCGATTTCTACACCATCGAAGGCGCGATGGCGCTAGCAAAGTATTTGCGCACCTGGCAGGGCGGGCGCATGGTATTGAATGTGGTTGAAAACCCGATCAAGTGCCCAGTGGCACCCCTTGAGTTCTTGATGCTCGCTGATTGGTTTTTTCACGAACAAGGCATCCGCGATCGCGTGGATATCACATACGCCACCCCACTCCCAGGCGCTTTCACCAAGCCGATCGCCTCCAAACACCTGGGAGACATCCTGGAACAAAAAGGTGTCAAAGTCGTACCGGAATTCTATATCGAGCGCGTCGATCCAGATGCTAAAAAGATCGTATCCTATGACGAACAGGAATTGGAATATGATCTATTGGTGACCGTGCCGCTCAACATGGGTTCGGATGTGATCGAACGTTCCGGTCTGGGAGATGACCTTAATTTCATCCCAGTTGACCAGCACACTTTTCTCTCACCGAAGTATGACAATATATTTGTCCTGGGTGATGCAGCCAATCTTCCGACTTCAAAAGCAGGCTCGGTAGCGCACTTCGCGGTGGATTGCTTCTCTGAGAACTTCCTGCGTTATATCGATGGGCTGGAAATGCTGCCTACATTCGATGGGCATGCGAACTGCTTCATCGAATCCGGTTTTGGCAAGGGTCTGCTGATCGATTTCAATTACGATGTCGAACCGCTTCCAGGCAAGTACCCCCTCCCGGGGATTGGCCCCTTCTCCCTACTGCAGGAATCAGAGATGAATCACTGGGGCAAGATGCTGTTCCGCTGGTTGTATTGGAACACCTTGCTCAAAGGGGAAGAACTGCCCCTACCTGCGAAGATGTCGATGGCAGGTAAATGGGATGGCTGAGGAGCCAGTGATGGATCAATCAATGGTAGAGCTGAATCAAAAGATCGATGATCTGACAACCCAGGTGGC
>JBFFIU010000184.1:0-7549 GCA_041556275.1 Anaerolineales bacterium
CGCCTGGAACAATCTCGCAGAAGCAGTATTACCAGAAGAGGTGCCCCTTTTGAAGGAAACCCGAGACCTGATGTTGGAGAAACACCACTTATTTTTAAATCAGGGCAATGAATCTTTGCCCACGGTGCACGATATTAATGACCGCCTGGCGGAAATAAAAACGCTGGTAAGCGATGATTTTCCGATGAGTGATGCGGAGGTCACCGATCTGAGGGAAAATATGCGGGATCACGTCTTGAGGATCCACGATATTGAAGACGATGCTGTGGCGGAGTTAAGCAGAGTCATGAATGGAGCTCCTGGATAAGCAAGGAACATTATCCCTGCCAGGTATAAAGACAAATGCAAACAGACATCAAAAAGATGGCGATTGTGACTGGGGGAAATCGGGGCATCGGGTTAGAAACCTGCCGGCAGCTCAGCCAACTCGGCATTAAAGTTATTCTGACCAGCCGTGATGATGGCAAAGGTCTCCAGGCAGTGGATTCTCTGCGGATTGAGGGACTTGATGTTGGATTCCACCAATTGGACGTGACTGATTCCGATAGTATCACGCGCTTGAAAGCATACATCCAGGCAAACTATCACAAGCTTGACATCCTGGTCAACAACGCAGGGATTTTTCTGGATTCCGGGAAGAGCGTTTTCGATGTGCCATTAGAGGAAATTCATGCCACATTGGAGACGAATTTCTACGGACCACTGAAGCTATGTCGGGCATTTGTGCCGCTCATGCGGGAAAACGGTTATGGTCGCATTGTCAATGTATCTTCAAGCATGGGTTCGATCGCCGGAATGGGTGGGCGATCGGCTGCATATAAGATCTCCAAAGTTGCATTGAACGCGCTGACCCGCATCATGGCCGATGAGGTTGGGAAAGAAAACATCAAAGTTAATACCATGTCTCCCGGCTGGGTTAGGACGGATATGGGCGGAACGAATGCACCGAGGAGCCTGGCAGAGGGAGCGGATACGATCGTCTGGTTGGCGACCTTGCCGGATGATGGTCCAAGTGGTGGATTCTTCCATGACAGGCGCCCAACCACCTGGTGAATTTATCTCAAGCAGACCTGGATGGATGATTCACCAAGAAATATTGTGCTATCATACATCTGGAATCCTATAGATTTTTTATTCGATCGAACCCAAATGCATTAAAAATTGTAGATGATGATAAGATTTACTTGTGGATTGGTATAATTATCAGATATAATCTTTCCACACCATGAAAGGATCATCCTAAATTACTTATTTGGACGCTGATCCTAAAACTGGCGCTCCATTATTAATCGAGTTTCAATACGATAAGTTTTTTCAGTCCTGGAAGGAGGTGATGCCCAGCGGTATTCTCGAATAACCTACCCAGAATTAGTAACGATTTAGATCAGAATTCTATTTTGCTGGAGGAGAGATATTATGTCCCGTAAGTTTCTTATTACAACTTCAATATTAATTTTAATTGCACTATTTGCAGCTGCCTGTGGTACTGGAGACGGTGACGGTCAAGAAGCCGCAGCCCCAAGTGGTTATGGTGAGATCGTCCAGCGAATCCAGGATCGAGGCAGCGTGGTTTGTGGAAGCCGCACCGACCTGGCCGGGTTTGGCGAGCTGGATGCGAATGGACGCAACGTTGGCTTCGATATCGACCTTTGCCGGGCGATCGCAGCTGCGCTGCTTGATGATCCTGAGGCTGTCGAATTTGTACCCCTCAGTGCGGCCGAACGTGGTCCCGCGTTGCAGACTGGAGAAGTGGATATCCTCTCTCGTAATGCTACCTGGACCAGTACGCGAGATGCCCAATGGGGTAACTTCACGGCCGTGTGGTTTTATGACGGTCAAGGTTACATGGTCCCCGTAGCAAGCGGTATCACTGAAATTGAGCAGCTGGATGGCGCCACGGTGTGCGTCACCAGCGGTACCACCACCGAGTTAAACCTGGCTGACTCCTTCCGCCAACGAGGTCTAGATTTCACTGCTGTCACGTTTGAAGATACGGCAACAGTCTACGACACATATGAGGAAGGGCGCTGCGACGCCACAACCAGCGACAAGTCCCAATTGGGTTCTGTCCGCCAGGGTTTCGCCAATCCGGATGACCACATGATCCTGGATATCACCATCTCGAAAGAGCCGCTCACTCCAGCGGTGCCATCTGGAGACGACCAGTGGTTTGATATCGTCAAAGTTGTCGTCTGGGGTTTGATCAACGCTGAGGAGCTGGGCGTGACCCAATCCAATGTCGAGCAGATGAAGTCCAGCGACAACATCGAAGTGCGCCGCTTATTAGGCACCGAAGGTGAGTGGGGACAAAGTGATCTAGGTCTTCCCGCAGATGCAATTGCCAAAGCGGTAACCGCGGTCGGCAATTATGGCGAGATCTTCGATCGCTATATTGGCCCGGGTGGATTAGACCTGCCGCGTGGACAGAATAATCTTTGGACGAATGGCGGTCTGATTTACGCACCTCCGATGCGCTAGCATCACCCTTTACATCATGCATGGACATGACTCATTTATTGAGTCATGTCCATGTTTGTGAATGAAAAAATGCCGCCAGAAAAACCCTCTGCGAGCACAGTTGAATTCCATAGCCAGGTCCCCTTCTGGCGGGACGAACGTGTGCTGCGCATCATCGCCCAGATCGTTTCCGCCATTGTTGTGTTTGGGCTGCTTTACTTGGCTGTAATTAATGTGATCAATGCAGCTGAACAGCGGGGTCTTTCCTTGAGTTTTGGTTTCCTCAATGAAGCGGCTGGTTTTCCGATCGGCGAGTCTGATATACCCTATGATCCTTCCCGCTCATTTCTGACTGCCTTCCTGGTGGGGGTACTAAATACACTAAAAGTGTCAATCGTGGGGATATTTATTGCCACCATTTTGGGTACGTTCGTAGGCATTGCGCGTTTATCCACCAACTGGCTGGTGAGCCGCATGGCGCTGGTGTACATCGAATTTCACCGCAATATCCCCTTGCTGGTTCTTTTGTTGATCTGGTTTAGCATTTTCATCACCGGATTGCCGGAGGTTGCGGAGAGTATTGTTTTGCCGGGTCCGATCTACCTCAACCAGCGCGGTATGCAGTTGACCTGGCCGAGATTGACCCCCCACGGTACCCCGTTTGTGATCTCAATCGTCCTGGCGATCATACTGGCTATAATCGCCTGGATTTATTTGCGTAGATATCAGGAAAGGACCGGTCGCAGCACTTATTTTGCATTTGTCAGTCTGGGGATCTTAATCGCCTTACCTTTTATCGGATTTGTGTTATCCAGGGGGCAACCTTTACAGGCAGATGTTCCAGTATTAAGTGGTTTCAATTTCATTGGTGGATACGACCTGTCCCCAGAGTTTGCTGCCTTACTGGTCGGGTTGGTAACCTACACGGCTGCCTTTATTGCTGAAGTCGTGCGGGCTGGAATCCAGGCCGTCGACCGCGGGCAGTTGGAAGCTGCCCGAGCGATCGGTTTGAGTTATTCACAACTGCTCAGCCTGGTGATCGTACCGCAAGCTTTGCGCATCATTATCCCCCCGTTGATCAGCCAATACCTCAATCTGACCAAGAACTCCAGTTTGGCGATCTTCATTGGTTATCCGGAATTATTCTTCATTGGCAAGACGACCATCAACCAGGCTGGACGGGCAGTCCAGGTGATCATATTGATTATGGCTGTCTATTTGAGCATCAGCCTGATAACTTCATTTATCTTGAATATTTATAACCGCCGCATTCAGCTGGTGGAGAGGTGAGATGACGACCGCTAGCGAAGCTCAGAGAAAACTTGGCCCCCCCGAACCACCAGGCTTGTTAACCTGGTTGCGCAAGAATCTATTTAACAGCTGGTTCAATGGCTTGCTGACGATCGGGTCGTTGGTTTTAATCTATCTGGTCCTCAGCGGCCTTCTGCGCTGGATCTTCACTACAGCTAATTGGGAGCCGGTGCTCAATTTCCCATTGCTTTACATGGTCGGACAATACCCACGTGAGCAGTTGTGGCGCATTGGCTTGATGGTGGCAATGTATTCATTGCTTTTGGGATTGAGCTGGCGTAAGTGGAGTGGCCTACTGGGTATATTGGGATTGACCTATGCCGGATTCCTGCTTGTTTTGGCTTTATGGCCCGCCCGAGTGCCTTCACTTACCATTGCAATGCGGATTGCGTTGCTGGCGAATCTCGGGATTATTGCGTTTGGATACCTGCTCGGAGGCAGCAAAAAAATCAGTCCTCGCTTTTTATTAGTCGCCTGGTTTACCTCTTTGCTCTTGAGTCTAATTTTGTTATATGGTACCCCATTGCTTGATATCCTGAACATAATACCAACCAATTTGTGGGGAGGACTCTTGGTAACTCTGCTGCTGGCGATCGGTGGCATTGTCATTTCATTTCCGTTTGGCGTGGCTTTAGCCTTAGGCCGGCGCTCATCTCTACCGATTATTCGCGTGATTTGTACCGCATTCATTGAGGTCATTCGCGGCGTACCACTGATCAGTATATTATTCATGTCATCCTTGATCTTGCCTTTATTGCTACCTACTGAAATACGTATTGACCGATTATTAAGAGCATTGCTTGGCATGACCATCTTCAGCGCGGCCTATACGGCTGAAAATGTGCGTGGAGGATTAGCGGCAGTACCGCATGGACAGACGGAGGCGGCCAAAGCATTAGGGCACTCGAATTTCCAAATCACCGCCTTGATCGTCTTACCGCAAGCCTTGCGAGCGGTGATCCCGCCGATCGTGGGCCAATTTATCTCTCTGTTCAAGGACACCACGCTCGCATCCGGTGTGGCGGTGCTTGAACTTCTCCTTGTCGGGCGCTCAATTCTTACATCCGATCCGGCCTATATTGGACTCCAGATGGAAGTGTATGGGTTTATCGCGGCAGTATTTTGGATCCTGAGTTACATGATGTCGCATGCTAGTCGACGAATTGAGGCTGACCTCGGTGTAGGTGAGCGTTAATATACTTACTGAGCCTTATCTTTGGTTCGAACGGAGCAGGCTATGAACGAAAAAAAATCAGAAGAGATGCCGATCATCATCGCCCGCGATGTAGAGAAGTGGTTCGGTGATTTTCAAGCCCTGGCGGGTATTTCCATGGAGGTCCAGAAAGGGGAGGTGGTGGTGATCTTCGGCCCTTCAGGGTCTGGCAAATCAACTTTCATCCGCACCATCAATCGCCTGGAAGAACATCAAAGAGGGCAGATCATCGTCGATGGAATTGAATTAAGCCATGATGTGCGCAATATCGAGATGGTGCGCATGGAAACCGGGATGGTGTTCCAGCAGTTCAACCTTTTTCCGCATCTCACTGTTCTGGCTAATGTCACTTTAGCGCCTATCTGGGTGCGCAAAAAGAAGAAACAAGAGGCGGAGGAGCTCGGTATGCAGATCCTGGAGCGGGTGGGCATCCCCGAACAAGCTCAAAAATATCCCGGGCAGTTATCTGGTGGGCAGCAGCAGCGCGTGGCTATCGCCCGAGCCTTGGCGATGCAGCCAAAAATCATGCTCTTTGACGAGCCTACTTCGGCGCTCGATCCGGAGATGATCAAAGAAGTGCTGGATGTGATGGTAGAACTCGCCCAAAGTGGGATGACGATGGTGGTGGTCACCCACGAAATGGGCTTTGCCCGCGCGGTGGCCGACCGCATGTATTTCTTTGATGAAGGATTAATTGTGGAGAGCGGGTCTCCGGATGATATCTTCAAAAATCCCCAGGAAGACCGCACCAAACTATTTCTTTCTCAGATTCTTCAGCATTGAGATGCAAAGGATAGAATAAATTTTGATTTCTTGAACATTGGTTGAAAAAGATGCGTGGTGATTAAGAAAATCACCACGTATTAGTTTATGAAATTAGGTATTGCAGTTCTTACTATCCCCCATAAGTCAATTGATTACCTAAAAGAGGTTTACCTCGAGGGTTCTCCCAAAGAGACTACGAAGACATCGTAATATGTTCCAGCACCGAACCCATCGATCATGATATGATCCCCGGGTTTAAAACTGGGCAGCTCGCGCAGGAAAGCGATCATATTCGATGCTGCGCTGACGTTTCCAAATTCTTGAATAACCCAGGGCATACGTAGTTCTATACCATATTTGCTCAGCGTCTTCTGCTTTAACGAATTTATCTTGAGATTCGCATGGTGCACAATGGCAACCTCGATCGATTTACCGATTGAGCCAACTTGGGACATTTTCTCGCGATAAGCCTGGTATACATCCCGCACAACCTGAGCGCCGTTACGCACGAAAAGCTTGACCATACCCATATTTCCAGCCATTTCAACTGGGGCACCGCTCTTCGGTTCATTCATCAATCCAGCAAACCGGATATGATTTTCATCATCCTGGGTTATTTCAACCAGTGATTGCCCGGCGATCCGTTGACGCGAGTGGGGATAATACATGTGAACGGCCAGCACACCTTGTTCATCAAAGACTTCATGGGTTTTCCCAACCAGGAATTGCATCGTTTCACCTGGAATGACACCGATAATCCCTGCGCCATTGCCGAATAACTGCAAAGCATTTTTGTCTTTGGATTTATAAACAAAGCGACTCAAACCTTCGATTCCACCGACCAATACTTTCTTACCAGATAACACTTCAGCCAGATTTGTTTGAGAGCGTTTGTTATAAGCAAGATCGGGATTCAAAGCCAGATGCAGTGCACCAGCTGAACCATCGCAGGCTTTGTGGACAGTTACTTTCATCGCATCTTTGCGGATGCCAGCGCGGTCAGATATTAAATCGATATAATCGATGGTTGGCGGGCCGCTTAACCCGATCAAAACTGCATCAACTTCTTCTGCTTCCCACCCAGATGCGTCTGCAGCTTCTTGTAGCAGGCGTGATCCAACAGAAACCTCCGTTTCAATTTGTTCCTCATCAGATAAACCCGGTAAATGATGTCGGTGTATGAATCCCAGCGGTGCAAGATCCATTCTTTCATCTTCATTTAGGGGAGCGCCCAGGCTTTCTTCGATTAAGTCTGCTAAAGTTACATTATCGTAGCTCTTTCCCCAGGTTCCGTACGCCCCTCCAATGCCAATATCTGGATTGGATATTCGCTCAATTCCGAAGGGAACACCATTCCCGATTGGGATTTCATGCATGGTAACGGTTGGTCGGTCAAAAAATGGAACGATAACCTTGTTCTCCTCTATAAAATTCATGGTTATAGTCATTACTGCTCCTTCGATCGCGGTCAAGTTTTAATCCTGAATCACTGGTCAAAACCGCGATCAGACGTGATTATAATGGTTTAATCTTAATCTGCACATAGTTGAATTTAATACTCTTCTTGCATAAATACAAAATAAAACAATATCGTTTGAGATGAATAAATCCGATTGGGTCAATAATTCAAGCTTTGTTGATTCTTGTTAATATTTAACACCATACCTCGAGCAGGGTGACGCTGGTTTTACAATCTCTTGTTGATAGAATTAATGTTGGGAGCTCACCATATTATCCAGATGGAATGATCATATCTTAGGATATGGTTCAATCAGCGAATATACTCTCTAGGATGTTAGAAAG
>JBFFIU010000185.1:0-7508 GCA_041556275.1 Anaerolineales bacterium
GGCAAAAAAAAAACCAAAAAAGCTTCTTGATAGAGTCCGTGAAATAATTCGTCTCAAACAATACTCAAACAAAACAGGAAAGGCCTGCTTTTTCAACATGCTGCTTTTGTGTGCGTCCTCAAGTTATACAATTTAGGACCTTCTTGGTTATGCGAATTTTTTTATTTTGAGATAGGACGACGTCCCCATCCCATAGATGGGATACGGATTAAGAATGAGGGTCTCTATTCCACTGGACCGGAATATGCCTCAGCCACAGCCATCAATGCCCCCTTCAATTAATCTGACGGAGTCTGTCCAATAATTTCGATCATTTGATATAATTGCATTCGTCCCTTGAATCAAATGCAATCGATCCCGAGTTCACCACCAGCTTCATTATTTTCAATCTGAATGTCTTCAATTTAAAATTACCTGTACCAGCTGAAAAACTATCTCCAACAGAAAGGATGTCCGGATGACACAAAAAGTAACCGTGAAAATCCCGCCTCCCCGCTACCGCTATCTCCAGGTGTATGCATTCGATCCCAGCTTCGATTGGGGATTGGATACAGCTGTGATCAACAAACTCAAGCTGGCTGTTCCCTGGGAGGACGACTTGCTTCCTGGTCCGCAAGGACAATACCTGGAAGTTGTCGATGTTGACCCGGCCTCAAATATGTTTTACCCGCCGGTGGATCTTGACCATAAGCACCTGCTTGTTCAAGATGGTATGCCCCCTTCTGAGGGCACCCCCCAGTTCCACCAGCAAATGGTGTATGCGGTTGCCATGCGGACCATTATGAACTTTGAGACTGCCCTCGGGCGTAAGGTGCTTTGGGCGAACCATATCGACGAAAAGAAAAATGAACTGTTCGTCCGACGGCTCCGTATCTACCCTCACGCGCTGCGCCAGGCCAATGCCTACTACAGCCCGAATAAGAAGTCCCTCTTGTTCGGTTATTTTCCCGCTTCGACCAAGGCAGCCGGCCGCAACTTGCCCGGCGGGATGGTTTTTACCTGCCTGGCCCACGACATCATTACCCATGAGACCACCCATGCGCTGATGGATGGCCTGCATCCCTTCTTTGGCGAGCCCAGCAACCCAGATGCCCTGGCTCTGCACGAAGCTTTCGCCGACATCGTGGCCCTTTTTCAGCGTTTCTCTTATCCGGATGTGCTGAGAAATGAAATTGCCAAGACGCGTGGTGATCTCGCCAGCGGTGAGCGGCTGGCCGGTTTAGCCCGCCAGTTTGGCGAGGCCACTGGTAAGCGTGGTGCCCTGCGTAGCGCGATCGATCAGAAGCCTGACTTGAAAGCGCTGCAGGAAACCTTCGAGCCGCATAAACGTGGCTCTATCCTGGTGGCGGCCATCTTCGATGCCTTCCTGACTGTATACAAGGCACGCATCGCCGATTTGCTGCGCATCGCCTCCGGCGGTACTGGCATCCTCCAGGAAGGTGCCATCCATCCAGACCTGGTCAATCGCATGGCAGAAGAAGCTGCCCGCATTTCGCAGCATGTCCTCACCATGTGCATCCGCGCCCTGGATTACTGCCCTCCCGTTGATGTGACCTTTGGAGAGTATATACGGGCCATAGTAACTGCCGATGTCGACATGAACCCTGATGACCAGGAATATCGCATTGCAATGATCGAGAGTTTCCGCAAGCACGGCATCTACCCGGCTTACGTGCGCAACCTTTCCCAGGAGAGCCTCATCTGGCATCCTCCCGAGGCAGAGCATAATGAAATTCTGGCCACGATCTTCGATGAAGAATTTATGCAAAAGAAGGTACTCAGCCTGGCAAAAATCCAGGAACAAGACCGCTATAAGATCTTTAGCTCGAATATTCTTCTCCGTAAAAATATAAAGGAACGCTTGCTAGATGCTATTGCCTTACAGGAAAATATCTGCCGCTATAAAGATGGGAAATTCATCAAGAATGAAGATATCTTGAAGACTTTACAAGAGGGGCTCAATTTAACCTTAAGGCGGGATCCAGAAGATCCAAAGTACAGCATTTACTCCTACAGACAGAAATTCGAAGCTGAAGGGTTAAAAGAATTATCGCAAGAACAGCAAAAATTAGCTGAACTGAATGAATTCGATATTAATTCTGTTCGCTTCGCCCGCCGGGTGGATCAGCATCGTCAGCCGCATACGCACCTGGTGGTGGAGATCAGCCAGTGCCGGCGCGGTTATCTTGACCAGCAGGATCAAGCCCAGATAGACAGTGGAGAAAATGAGCTCAAGGAGCCCGACTTCATGTTCCGCGGCGGCGCTACCATGCTCATCGATGTTGACACCGGATCCGTGCAATATGTGATTTATAAGAATGTCGGTAGCGATCGCCGCCTTGATATCCAGCGCCGCTATCTCCGCGAACCCGACCCGCACCTAGCCTACACTTATATGGGCAACACCCGTTTGAGCGCTTTTCAGGTTGATGGAGAACGGCGCGAGCCCTTCGCCCTGCTTCACGGCGATCCAATATTGGAGGATTAACCATGTCTACTAACGAGAACAACGACTCGGCAAGTGTCCGTATCCGTATGTACCGGCAGGGATTGGGAGACTGCTTCCTGCTGACCTTCACCAAAACTGGCGGGGAGAAATATAACATGCTGATCGATTGCGGTGTCTTAGGCGGGGCTAAAAAGCGTATCGCTGAAGCCGTTGAGGATATCATTGACCAGACCGGAAAGCGCATCGATGTGTTGATCGCCACCCATGAACATTCCGATCACATCTCCGGATTTAAAACTTCAGCCGCCGCCTTCGATCAGATGCAGATCGATCAGGTCTGGTTGGCGTGGACAGAGGATCTGAGCGACCAGCAGGCTAAGAAATTCCGTGAAAAGGATAATGCCTTGCAGCTCGGTATCACCGCCTCGATGATGGGTATGGAAGGTGATCAGGCTCAATCCATCCAGCAAATTCTGGAATTCTATACTATCGAATCAGAAGACGACCAGGATCAGGAAGCGGTTTCCAACGATGATGGACCTGATCTCCCGAAATCTGCCTTTGCCCTGGGCGGTAAAGAACCATTCATGTTTGCCAAAACGATGGACGCCACCATGAAAAGGATTCGCCAGTGGGGCGGAGAGAATGTCAGATACTTGGAGCCTGGCGAAACCCAGGAGATTCCAGATTTCGGGGTTAAGGTTCACATCCTGGGACCTTCCCGCAAAATGAGAATGCTGGGCGGCACAGGTCCTGAAGAAGCCGGGCCTGGTCACGGCTTCAAGATAACCCAGGCTAGTTCTTTCATGGCCGCCGCTTTTAAGGCTGCCGGAGCGAGATCGGGAGAACTTTCTCAGTTCGGTTGGTCGCAGGATGATATCGATCAAGCTGAGCGCCTGAGCATGCCTTTTGATTCATCCTTCGGCTTGCCGCTGGATGCAGTTAAGGATACCATTATGGATCAGAGCAAAACCGAGGATGCCTACCATGGTTTCTACAAGGATGTATATGGGCTTGAGAATATACCGCCCTCCAACAAAGATGAGCTGCTCGGTGTAGATTGGAGACGGATTGATATCGATTGGTTGTTGGCAGGTGGCTCCCTGGCTTTGCAGCAGGTTTCCAATATTAACAATACCAGCCTGGTGATGGCGATCGAATTACCAGATGGAAAGGTATTGTTGTTCGTTGGGGATGCCGAAGAGGATAATTGGGAGCTATGGGGGGATGAAATCCCTGACCTTGAGGGACTGCTTACTAACACAGTCCTTTACAAAGTCGGGCACCACGGCAGCCATAACGCCACCGACAAAGCGCTGGTCAAGAAGATGACCAATCGCGATCTGGTCGCCTTGATACCGGTCGATAAAGAGCGCTCGGATAAGAACAAGGGCTGGGTTTTCCCGGCCGAGGATCTCTACTTTGCCGAAGATCTGGAAACCCCTGCTGACCTTGAGAAGAAGGCACCGAACCAGCGCGGCTTGTTGGATGTCCAAACCAGGGGGCGAGTGATCGTCAACTGCGGCAAAAAGAGCTACCGGGTGGATCCGATTTATAACCCCTCCCCAGAAACGCCTTGGCCCGGGGTGATCACCCCCGATCCGAGCGACCAAAAATTGTGGGTAGATTATACGCTCAACTTCTGATTTTCCAGGATTTCGCTTCTCCTCGATGACCTGCCAAGGATAAATACCGCTGATCAAGAGATCAATACAAGTATCCCCGGGTGAAGATTACCTCTGGTATTGCTGCGGAAGGTACCGGTCTACTTATGGGGATAAATAGCTTCACAGCCAAACTTTATCAAAAAACAATATTTGATATTGCGCCACTTATGTGGTGCTCGAATAAAATGAGCTATGTCGGTTCGTTTATGAAAACAATCTCTTGAAAAAGGCTCAAAATGGAACAAATCCTGGGGGGTTGTACTAAAAAATGTATATTGTCTGCGGGGAAATACGTTTGCTTGTAGTCGTATTTCCTGCACTTTAATGTAATAATTTAGATAAATTGATATATCAATAATTTTGGGGTTGCTGTGACCCTAAATAATGACATTTTCCAAGGAATAACGTCTGGGGTTTGCCGTTTCTTCATGTGCCATCCTGTAGGTGGGGGTTCGCTAAAAAGGAGATTACAAAATGACAAATAAACAAACAATACTTATTAGTGGAGCGACCGGAAGTATTGGGGGAGGTGCTGCAGTCGCGCTGGCAAAACGTGGTGCCCAAGTTGTGTTGCTCGGGCGCAAGCTTGAGAGACTAGAGGCCAGGGCGGATTCTATCCGTGTAGACCTATCTGAAGCACAGATCGATTATCAGGATGCGGACATTGCCACCTTGGTTATCGACTTCTCTGATATGGAGTCTGTGAGGCTCGCGGCTGAGCAGGCTCTGGACCGATTTCCGACCATAGATGGACTGGTACTCTCTGCTGTCGCCTTAGTCCAAAATGGTCCGAACATCCTGCCCAGCGGTCATGAGTTGATGTTTGCTACAAACGTGATGGGTCCGTTTCTGTTCACCCAGCTGTTGTTAGAGAGGATGGAGCAATCAGACGGATTGGTCCTTCATGTCATTAATATGTCCAATAAAGAGCTCGACTGGGATGATCTTGAAAGCATCAAAAATCACAAGACTGAGACTGCGTACGAAAAGACCAAGACAATGCACAGAGTGATCGCTGCTGAGTTGGCTCGACGTTATGCTGGGAAGATCTCCTCGGTAGCGTTCAATCCTACGTTCATCTTCGATAAATCAGATCCAGAGTTGACCAAGAGGTGGCTTTCCGTCGGACTCACAGGTTATTTCTACAGGATAGTGGCAGTTTTCTTAGCAAAGCCGCCTGCGGTCGCCGGAGAGCCAATTGCGGATCTGATGCTTTCGCAAAGAGATCGCAGTGAGATCAATGGAGCCTTATTCAAACTGGATAAACGCGTTGAAAAGCCTGACAGGGTCATGAATGACGAGGTATTGGGAAAAGTTTATGGGACGAGTTGGTCTTGCTGAAAGGATTAAAGCCTGAGTTAAACCTGGGCACTTGTCTTCAATCTTATTATTAGCACCCTTCAAGCGGCTCACGCATGACAGCATACATAAAGGAGGCGAGGCGATGTCGAATGATAAAGTTTGTATCGTAGGGGCATCCGGCAAGCTCGGGCAGTACATGGTGCAGCATGCCCTCGATCGGGGCTACGAGGTGGTTGGCGTTTGTCGGCAGCAAAGCGTAGAAAAACTCGAGCGATTTAAGGGACGCATCACCGTATTCCCCGGAGCGACGAACGAGCGCCAGGTCATCCAGCAGGCAGTCGCAGGGTGTGACGGGGTGCTCACCGTGCTGGTGCCTTGGGGAGTGCACCAGTACTCCTCGGGTACGGCCCAGGCGGTGCTCGACTACACCCGCCCGGGCGCACGCCTCATATTCTCCTGCGGCTGGCACATCACCCGCGACGGTCAGGACGTCTACTCATGGACCGATAAAGCGATCGTGGAAGTAACCGGCTTGCTTGGGCGTCTGTTTCGCGCCGCGGACATCGACGACCAGGTGGAGGCTTGCCAGCGGATATTTGCCAGCGACGCGCTGTGGACGGTCGTGCGGGGGAGCTCCCTCGAAGAGGGAGAGAGTCAGGGCTTACCGGTGTGGAGCAGGCATGTGGGCGACCCTATACTCGAGAGCAACCTCACCCGCCGCGTGGACTTTGCCTTGTTTATGGTGGCTGCCCTCGAAAATGACGAGCTTATCCACGAGGCCCCTGCCATTGTCGGCTGCCAGACACCCTCGGCGTTGGCGCACAAGGCCGATACCTGACTGATTACGCTGCTAGGCCTGCAAAGCCTGCTCAAAATCCGCAAGCAGATCTTCAGTTGCTTCGATTCCCACCGATACCCTGATCAGGTTGTCCGAGATACCTAGTGATTCTCGGTCATCAAGAGACATGCCAGAATGAGAAGTGGTGCATGGCCGGGTGATCAGTGTTTCCACGCCTCCTAAGCTTGGGGCCTCCGTTGGTAACGTCATCTTTTGGATGAAACGCTCCGCGATCTCCACTTCGCCTTTCAATTCGAAACTTAACATGGCGCTGAAGCCATCAAATAATTCACTGGCACGCTGGTGGTCGGGATGGCTTTCTAGACCTGGATAGTTAACTTTTTTGGTCATCTCGTGATCTTCTAAAAATTGTGCAATTTTCAGCGCGTTCTCACTCTGGTATTTCATCCTCACTGCCATTGTTTTGATACCACGCTGCAGCAGAAAACAGGCGTGCGGATCGAGCGAGCCACCCAGGTGATTGAGCTTTTGTGTGATCTTTTCGATCAAGTCTGCTCCGCCGATGACCGCTCCAGCTACGATATCCGAATGACCGTTGAGATATTTTGTACAACTGTGGATCGAAAGATCAAAACCCCATTCTGGGGGTCGGAAATTGATCGGACTGGCAAATGTGTTGTCGATCAGCGAGACAAGACCATGCTCTTTGGCAAATTTAACCACCGCTTTGAGATCAGTAACCTCCAGCAACGGGTTAGTCATCGTTTCAACATAAATGGCTTTGGTGTTTGGTCTCAATTTAAGTTTCCAGGAATCTGGATCGTCCCCGTCGATGAAATCAAAAGAGATTCCAAAAGCCGGGAGATCTTTAGTGATCAGGTCGTGTGTGCCTCCGTACAGACATCCCTGTGCTAAGAAATGATCTCCAGAAGATAGCACGGTCAAAAGGGCGGTTGAGATCGCCGCCATACCGCTGGCGGTCACCAGCGCGGCTTCGGCGTTCTCTAGAGAGGCGAGCTTTTGGTGCAGGGCGATATGGTTTGGCGTATTGTTCAGGCGAATGTATTTGAGATCGTGGTAGCTCCCCTGACCAGCGTATTCAAAGGTGGCAGATTGAAAGATCGGCATGCTGACCGCACCGTTGATCAGTGGTTCGGGCTCACCGGCATGAATCAGTTTGGTTTCCAGGTGTTTGTAAACTTTGGTCATGAATGTATCCTCCTTTTTTGCTGACTTGTCAGTATGAAATTCGTGAAACGATTTATCCTACCAATATTTTCGTCCCTGAACA
>JBFFIU010000186.1:0-7486 GCA_041556275.1 Anaerolineales bacterium
AAGCGGTGGGCGACTCCCCAAGCGCGATGTGCAATGGCGAGATATGGCTGGTGGTCGTCTCGATTGGCTAACTCTTCCAGCAAGGGGGCGTATTCACGAATGGCGGCTTCATCGCCCACATGGGCTGCCGTGTCGGCCAGCATCATGTAAACGATATGCTTGTGTGCCATCGTGCCCCGCTTAACTGGTTGCCCGGGCAATTCAAGCGCTGGCACTAATCTTTCTTTGATAAGAGCGAACTCGCTCTGAGCCTGCAAGGGCAGAGAGTCTCAATAGAATTGATTGCGCTGCCATAGATCTGGTTGCCCAGACATAGAGACCATATAATCAAACGCTTCTTTAGCGTAAGTTCCTGCCTGGTCGGGATCGCCACGCAACGCGTGGACACTCGCGCTCAGCGCGACGAAAAATCAGGTCTCACCTACGCGTTCGCGAGTGTGTGTGAATTCAAGATCGCGCCATTTACTTTCGATCGCAAGCACTTCATCCCAACGGTCCGATCTGAACAGGCATTGAGCCTGGATGCCAAGCGAATTAGCGATCTGATCGGTTGCCTGAACGTGGATGGCCAGTTCCTCCGCTTCTACCAAATGAGGCAACGCTTGTTCATACTCACCGACATACATCATGGCGACACCAACGCCGCGCAGGGCATCGATCTTTTCGCGAGGTTCTGGGAAGTGAGCGTCTTGACTGATCTCCAACCGACGGAGGGCGACCTGCAGATGCTCGCGCAACAGGCTGCGCCCATCGAGTACATTCGCCAGCGTCCCTAACGCTCGCGATAGCAGCACCGGGTCATCGAGATCCTCGGCCATATCGACGGCAGATTGAGCGTAGCGTTGGGCAGCATCCCAATCCGGAGGTGATTGAACCCGCCAGGCATTAGCTGATACAGCAGCCAACAGGAGCACGATCTCTGGGTTTGGTGGCTCCGCATCAATATCCTGCAATCGCTCTCCAAGGCTGACCAGTGATTCACTACTGATCGCACTCACTTGTGCGTAGGTTTGCGCATCCACTGACCACTTGGCATCCGTGGCGATCTGGATGATCTTGCGGTGCAGGCGAACCTGGGCAATGTTGTCCTCAGCTGCGTTATTACCCCACAAATCGAGAGCCTGCTGATAAAACGAGATCGCTTGCAGGAAATCGCGCAGCAGGCGATAGACATCGGCCAATTCCTCGAGCAGGATCAGGTGCAGATCAGCCTGCTCATTTGAATCGATCAATTCAAGGGCTGTGCGCAGGTTTTTAACAGCTTCTTCATAGGCATATACGGATACCGCCTGTCGTGAAGCCTGCCGGCAGTACTCGATCGCCTTATCGCGCTCACCTGCCAGGGCGAAATGGTGTGCCAGAAGACCGTAAAGTCCTTCCAAGCGCTCCGGATACAACTCTTCCATGGCTTCCCCTACCCGGCGGTGAAACTCGCGGCGGCGCTTTAACAATATCGTCTCGTAGACGGCTTCCTGGGTTAGCGGATTACGAAACATGTATTCAACTTCAGGCACGCGCGCCGACTCGCGAATCATGTCAAGCCGCAGCAGCGTCCCGACGTGCTTATCCAATTCTGAGCCGTCTTGATCGACCGCCTGCAATACGCGATGATAGAATGAGCGACCGATGACCGATGCCATCTGCAATGTGCTGCGAGTGTCATCCTCAAGCTGATCCAGGCGGGCCGCCAGAAGCGATTGTAAATTATCGGGGATAGTGAATTCAGCGCCCTCATCCGTAGCTACCCAATAGCGTAGTGTTTCACCGTCGACTGAACGCTCTTCGGGAACCACGGCGCCATTGTCTATCAATGTACGAACTACTTCTTCGATGAAAAAGGGATTACCACCCGATTTTTCCAGAATGTTATCTCGTAGGTTATCAGGCAGCTCAGGGATCGCCAGTAAGCGGTTCAAGAGTTCATTGCTCTCTGCCCCCGAGAGAGGGCGCAGGGATAGTTCAGAATAACGGTGACGGAACTCCTCATCCGCGGTGGTTTTGATCTGCCATGCAGGTGCGCTCCGCTCTTCGCGCATGGCGCACAACATGACCAGCGGAATCTCTCCCGTCAATGGCAGCAGCTGGCGGAGCAGTTCGATGGAGGCCGCATCGCTCCAGTGCATGTCGTCAAACACCAGCACGGTCGGCTGTTTAGAAAAACGGACGCGCATCCATTCCCGCATCGCCTCTAACAATTCCTGCCTGAAATTATCATCTTCAAGCGGCGGCCCGTTTCTCTCATGCTCTAAAGCAAACAAAGCTTCAAAGACTTGCTTGGCACGAGGACGTTGTGCTCCCTCAAAACTTTCAACCAGGTAATCTAATTTCTGGCGCACCACCTGTGGAGGATCATCGTAGGCGATCTCATTCAGGCGCTGGATCAGTCGTTGGAACAACCCATATGCTTGATTGTATTCATACGAGAGGCTGATGGTCTCATACCAGTTCCCCTCAGCGCCGAACATTTCGGTGAATACCTGGTGTGTTTCGCTTACCAAGCGACTCTTGCCCAGACCCGCCTCACCCAGAATGCAGACGATGCGTCCTAGCCCCTGCTGCAGGTCAGCCATCACTTCACGCAAAGCCAGCATCTCTGCGTCTCTGCCCACCATTTCTGCGTGGAGACCCTCGATACCACGCGATCGACCAACAACTGCCTTGCGACCTATCACCCGGTACGCAGGCACCGGTTCACTCTTCCCTTTGATTTCGATCCCACCCAGGTTCTCAATTTCGAATTGCCTTGCAACCCGTTTAAAGGTATCGTGTGCGATCTGAATGGTCCCAGGTTCGGCGGTATCTTCCATGCGAGCAGCAAGATTGATCGCATCACCGAGAGCAGTGTATTCCATCCTCAGATCAGACCCCACTGCGCCGACAACAACCAGGCCGGTGTTAATACCAACGCGCACGTTTAAGTCAATGCCCCACTTGGCACTGACCTTTTCACGGTAAGGTGCGATTCTATCAAGAATGTCCAATCCGGCCAGCACCGCACGCTGCGGATCGTCTTCGTGTGCCAAAGGTGCACCGAAGAATGCCAGAATACCATCACCCATCAAGCGGGCGACTGTCCCTTCATATGTGTAGACTGGCTTGATCATATGCTCGAAGGCGCCGTTGATGATCTCGGACCACTCTTCGGGATCCAATTGGTCCGCCGCGGCAGTGGAGCCTTTGACATCGCAGAACATCATGGTGACGATGCGCCGTTCACCGACCATTTCGCCGCTGGCACGGGCAGCTTCGAGCTTCTTCCTCAATTCCTCAGTTATGTACTGCTGGAGTTGTGAATCATCCGTCCCTTGCCCCGCGGGTTCCAATGATTGAGCAGGTTTTTGTTGGGGGCTGGCCGTCTCAACTGTCGTGGCGTTTGAAGGTTGCGGGGCGGAGACAGGTGTAGAGGGGATCGATGAATGCGCGGGAATCCCTAATTGATTGTTCACCTGCCGCCCACAATGATCGCAAAAAATGGTCGCCTCTGGGAGATCAGAACCGCAGAAGGGACAATTTGAGTCCAGCCAATAGCCGCAACGCTTACAAAACCTGGCTTCCTGGCGATTTTCACTCTGGCAGTTTGAACAGATCACGAATCTTCTCCCTCAGATTACCCCAGTCTATCGACTAAGCCAATGATGACCACGTACAGAACTGTGAAAATGAAGAATATACCGGCAGAAATCAAGGTGCTGACGATAATTTCCCTGGCTGTGACTGCGAAACTATCGGGAAGACTGCCATTGTAATAACGAAACAAGTTGAAGGCGAATATATAAGCTGCCACCCCAAGCGGGGGAATCTGCAGCAGGTAGCGAATATTGGTAGAGATGGAGCCGCGGAAATAATACAGGATGAGCCCCGCCAGCATGGTCAAGAACCCTGACACGGCAATTGCCAATAAATTAGTTTTTACGACTTCAGATTCCATAGTTATCTATAAATTTTGCACCTTTCTAAACGTTGAGGATGTCAATCGCTGCAATGGGAATCTACATTATCGCAGTCCATAAAAGATTTTTACCCTAATGACCTGTCAACTGAGAATAACCATTACTTTCCATGATCTGAATTATCAAACATTCACTAGATCAATCCGCTCCTTCACCTGAGGCCGTTGTAGCCCCGGGGCTGGCTTGAGCTTTTTCCGGAGGACCGGGCGGTTTGGAAGGCAACAGGGCGCCCACTATGACTCCTGCCAAAACCAAAACGCCGCCTGCTATGAAGCCGATTGTGATCTGCTCTCCAGCCAAAGATGCAGCCACCACAACGGTGACGAGTGGAATAATGACAAACCCGTAGGAAGTCCCGGAAGCAGTCCAGCGCCCTAGAACATAGAGGTAAAGTAGAAATACAATAAAAGTAACGAAAATGAATAGGTAGCCGAAGGCAACCCAAGTGTCAACCTGAGTCGGGATCACCCAAGGCTCGTTGGTGATCAATGAGATCGCGCCTAAGATTATTGCGCCAATGGTCATGGCAATCGCGTTCGTGGCGATCGGATGGCTGCGGGGGAACTTCTTAGCAATCACCCCCGCCTCTGAGAGACAGGCTGCTCCAGCAATGATGGCCAGAACATGGGGTAGGGATAATCCTTCTCCGCTCGCTCCACCCATCACAACGGCAATGCCACCCACCGCGAGCAGGGAACCCAGAAAACCTTGCCAGCGGATTCGTTCTATGCCATGCAAATAGGCGAAGAAGATCGTCAGCAGAGGTACCAATGCCATCAGCACCTGGTAAGTGCTGGCAGGCGTTTCTACCAGCCCCCAGGCGATAAATGTGAATGCTAAGCCAACGCTCAGGGTACCAAAGAGAACCGCTCCTAATAAAGCCTGCCCACGTGGAAGCGGTATCCTGCGAACCAGAAGCAGCACCCAGAATAATGCCCCTGCCAGCGCAAAACGAGCCGCTCCACTATAAAAAGGTGCCAGTTCACCATAGGTGATGCGTACAGCAACTGATGCCCCACCTGCTAATAAGATGAACAACCCAAATGCAGCCAGGGTCTTACTATCAGGGAGAGCCGATGTTTTCTCTGCAGGTGCAGGGGGTTTTTCCGCAACAACAGCTACTCCCTGGGCATCTTCGGGTATTACAAAACATTGTTCAGTAGTCATCGAGTCGCCTCCATTGTCAGTTTGTTATGAACTGGAGATCTCACTTATCAAGTTGATTTTCTAGCTACGGTGATCCAATTTGCAGCCAGCTTTTGTTGATCGATATCAAATCGAAGCATTGATGATACCGATACACCATTAAGTCCAGAGGGTGCAGCAGACAGGAAGGATTGCAGGTATCCCAGGTTATTCAACTCAATCTATTGCGTGCAGTGAATTAATATTTATTCACCCCATGTAGATAGTGAGACAAACGTTACAGACTTCTCCAGATATAATGCTGCTCATTCCTTGCAAAATCTTTATTTAGATTATTCTACCCCAAAATAGCGACATTGATATAATGATTAATTAATCACCCTATCACTACCCCAAAAATAGTCTGTCAAACGGCAAAATTTACCCAATCACTAAAGATACCCCTCGCTTCGCAATCGGGTGACGATCTCGGCCACGGACTTAAACCGGTCCATTGTGTAGATATGGATCCCAGGTACATCTTCGCTGAGCAAATCTCGGCACTGCTGGAAAGCGAACTCAACCCCGAAATTGAGCACCGCCTCCTTATCTCCTTCGGGCAGCTCGCTTAAACTCTGCTGTAATCCATCCGGGATCGTGGCCCCACACAGACTGGCCAGGGAAGCCATCATCTTAAGACTGTAGATGGGCATCACACCCGGCAGGATCGGCACATCGATACCAATCCCCCAACAGCGTTCGCGAAAATCAAAGAAATACTGGTTGTCGTAAGCGTAATTGGTGATAATGTACTCTGCTCCGTTATCGATCTTCAACTTGAGATATTCGAGGTCTTTCTCCTTTGATTCAGCTTCGATGTGACCTTCAGGATATGCTGCCACCCCCAGGCAGAAACCATAGCGCGGGCGCACGAACTCGATCAATTGGGAGGCATGCGCAAAGCTATCCGGATGGGGGCTAAAATCTTCCTGTTCGCGCGGGATATCACCGCGTACGAGCAGGATGTTCACGATCCCAAGCCTCTGATAGCTATCCAAAACTGCAAGGATATCATCAGGACTCAACCCGTAGCAGGCAAAGTATCCCACCACTTCCAAACCTTTATCCTGGATCAGTTTTTCCAGGAGCTGGTAGGATCCCTCACGGGTTGAACCGCCAGCCCCAAAAGTAACAGAAGCGAAGTCAGGATTTAATGAGGCCAGGACATCGATCGCTTTCTCGAGTCTACCCGCAGCTTTCTCTGTCCGGGCTGGAAATAATTCGAATGAAACGGTTGGTTTTTGGCTCTTTTTCCATAAATCGGTAAGTCTCACTTGGGGTCTCCTTCCTCGATAATTCACGCTTGAACAGAATATCTGGATTTTTATTCCGCCTTAGAGAAAAGCAGTAACCTGCCTCCATTATAGAACAGAGCTGTGATATTTCCCATAATTGGCCGATCTTTTAAATGGGTTTCCTTATCTCGATACGCTAAGGAACCATCCAAGGAATATTCTCAATGATCAAATTAAAAACAAAAGACCTGCCAGTAGAGCAGGTTCTTTTGATCGAGAAGATCTTTAAATTCGCTATTTCTTTTTCTTCCCCTTAGCTTTCTTCTTCTTTTTAGTCTTGGCTGGTTTTTGGATATCCTCTGCCGGAGGTATCAAAGCAACTGCTTCGATCTCAACCAAGGCTTTGAGCGGCAGTGCGCTGACTGCTACTGTAGATCGTGCCGGTTTCATTTCACCAAAGTATTGGCCATAGACCTCATTGACCGTTCCAAAATCCTTCATAAAGCGTAAGAAAATCGTCGTTTTAACCACATTTTCCAGGTCAGTTCCAGAAGCTGCTAGTATAGCCTGCAAATTCTTCAACACCTGTTCCGCCTGGGCGGCGACATCGCCAGCAACGATCTCGCCAGTCTTGGGGTCGATGGCGATCTGCCCAGCGGTGTGCACAAAACTACCTACACGGACAGCCTGTGAATAAGGGCCAATAGCTTGGGGAGCATTGGCTGTAGTAATGATCTCTTTATTCATTTATTTTCTCCTTGTCAATCATTGAATCATATTATAAACGTTTCTGAGCTTTTCCGGTCACGGTTACTTCTCCATTCGCGTCTTGCCATGTCCAACCCCAGGAATAATATATAATTCACTGGGCAGCAATTTGCAAGGAGGTCGAAATTTTATGTTAAAACGGCGAATGGGTAAAAGTGGACTCGTGGTCAGTGCACTGGGAATGGGTTGTTGGGCGATTGGTGGACCGTGGACCTGGAAACAACCTGGTGAAGATCCTTTCCCGGCTGGTTGGGGGCAGGTGGATGATGACGAATCAATTCGCGCCATCCACGTGGCTATGGATTTGGGGATCAATTTCTTCGATACCGCAGCAAACTACGGCGCCGG
>JBFFIU010000187.1:0-7448 GCA_041556275.1 Anaerolineales bacterium
ACATAGCAGTGGTATACCTAGCTTGTAAAGCTTGTGGATCAAGGAGGCGAATTCGCTTCAAAGCTTCTTCATCTAGTTCGAAAGACAGCAGGTGCCCTAAAAAGGTAAACACATCGTAAGCTACCTCGCTATCTAAGTCGCCGAAGAGATCGATAATCAAAGCCTGGAAAGATTTACGCAATTCATCATTGCTGGTCCCTTCTGACTCACCAAGCAATGAACGCAGTAAATCGAGTATAAGATGATATGCAATATTATTCCCATACGATAGGCTATGTCCTTCAGCCCATTGTGGGGATGGTAAACGTTGGGTGATACTAATCGCATTTTGCCACTCTGCGATCAATCGTGATTTACCTAATCCTGGCTCACCGGTTACCACCACCGCACGACCCAATCCTGATCGGAGGTATCCACACAATTCGAGTAAATTCTTCAATTCTTTGTCGCGACCTACCATAGGACTTTCCAGACCAGCAAGTCCCCGTAAAGTACCTGGTGTCGCTTTTCGATTGAGAACCTGGTAGGCATCTACAGGTTTAAGACGACCCATTACTTCGACTTTATCAAGCGGATAAATTTCGAATAAAGGTTCTACAAAGCGGAATGTGTTTTCAGAGATGATGACCGTCATCGGGGGAGCTGCAAACTTCAGGCGCGCGGCCAGATTAACTTCACCACTTGAGGACGAATACTCGTACCTCAGATCGTCCCCAACTGGACCGACGACAACCGGACCTGTATTGAGGCAGAACCGCATGGCGAACTCAATTCCATATTTTTCCTTGACCTGCCTGGCAAATTCATTAATCGGCTCCAGGCAATCCAAAGCGGCTCTGACTGCTCTGACCGGATCGTCTTCGTGAGCGACTGGTGCGCCGAAGAATGCGACCAGCGAGTCGCCAAGCAAGCGGGCAATTGTACCTTCATAATGGTAAATGGCTGGGGTAATCAGGTCAAAAGCACCATTCATTATGGAGGTCCATGCCTCGATATCAAGTTGTTCAGCCAGTTGGGTTGAGCCAACTACATCAACAAATAGTATAGTAACTATCCGGCGTTCACCAGATAAGGTTCCTGCTCTTGCTTTGGATTTTAATTTTGTCGGTGCAGCTGATGCGAGGCGTGAATGCTGGGCATCATCGGAATGAGACTTAACCTGTACGGCCTGCCCACAATATTTACAGAAGCGATCTCCAGATGAGAGATCAGTCTGGCAATTTGTACATTGTAGTGTGAGGGCGGTACCGCATTGCGAACAAAATCGGGCTGAGTCTGTGTTATCAGCCTGACAGCTGGGGCATATCATACGTCATTTTTCCATTCGAGTGCATAAAGTATGGAAATCGATCTTCTTAACAATAATCAAAAAATCTTCACCATAAGCAGATAATTATACTCTAACCTAATTTTAATCTCACTCCAACAAACAATAAAGATGTACATGTTAACATTTGTAATATTCTAATAATAGTAATTGAGGTTTATCTGGGTATAATCGACTGATAAGAGAAGTAAGAAGCTCAGTCTAAACCTCGTCAAGAGGAATACGTGAAGCGAAAATCAATCTCTCGACGTGAATTTTTGAAATTGAGCGCCTTGTCCCTGGGTGGACTTGCACTTCGCCCATGGGGTAAGCGGCTATTTACGCTGCAAGATTTCCCTGAAGCTGAAAGATTAGGAAGAGTGAGTTGGTACGCGATCCCTCTTAAGGAACGCCCTGACTACGATAGCAAGACAATTGGAACTTTATATCCAGATACAGTTCTACCTTGGTTGAAAGATACTGTTGGATATTGGCCAAATAGAATTAATCAACGATTTGTTGAAACTCCCGAGGGATATGTTTGGCCAGAATACTTTATACCTGTACGAAATCAGAGAAATATTCCAGTAACCACACTTCCCCAATCGGGAGAGAATCCAGGTATGTGGGTTGAAGTAACAGTTCCGTACGTGGATCTTATTATGGAAAATCCACCACCACGATCAAGTTATTTCGTACACAGTGTAGATAACAATCTGCCACTAAGATACTACTATAGCCAAATTCTCTGGGTGGATAGGATTAGGAATGATGATTCAGGGGTAATCTGGTATCGAGTAAATGAACGCTATGGTAATCCAGGTGATATTTTTTGGGCACCCGGAGAAGCTTTTCGACCAATTCCACAAGAAGAGATGGAACCAATTTCCCCAAATGTAGATGACAAGTACATAATTGTGAATAAGAACTTGAGGGAACAAACGCTATCTTGTTATGAAGGCAATAGTGAAGTTTATTACTGTCGTGTTTCGACAGGAACGGGCGAGGATGCTACTCCAACATCTGCGGAATATTCACCTGGATTCCAGATCTGGCGCAAATTACACTCATTACAAATGTCTGGTGGCACAAGTGAAGAAGGTTGGCAACTACCAGGAATAGGCTGGACTGCACTTTTTAAGGGGGATGGGATAGCCCTCCACTCAACTTGGTGGCATAACAACTTTGGTGAACCTATGTCTCACGGTTGTGTGAACCTCTGTCCTGAAGATGCGAAGTGGTTATTCCGTTGGACTCAACCGGCCGTGCCTTTTGCTAGTGGAGATAACGACGTTACCATAACTGGAGAATCAAGCACCAGGATAAAGGTGGTTGATGCTTAGTTATACTTGCTAGGAGAGCAAATTTAATGGATCCTTCGAATGTGGGATTGAGCATTGCGTTTTTAGGCGGCCTGGCTTCTTTCCTTTCACCTTGTGTATTCGCATTAGTACCCGCTTATATTGGCTATCTAAGTGGGAGATCTGTTGGCAGTCAAGATAACAGCAGAGTTTACACGCTTTCTCATGGTGTAGCCTTCGTTCTGGGTTTTAGTACGGTCTTCATTTTGTTGGGATTAGGCGCTTCGGCTATTGGTAATTTGTTGTTCGATTTAAGACCGTATTTAACAGCGATTGGTGGTGTGGTAGTGATCATTTTTGGAATCCATATGATCGGGATAATCAGGATTCCTTTCTTAGAGTACGATGTGCGCCGTCAGGAAGCCCCGGATAAACGCCTTGGCTATTTTTCTTCCTTTTTACTGGGAGTTTTCTTTTCAGCTGGCTGGTCCCCATGTGTGGGTCCAATTCTGGGAACAATCCTGACATTGTCATTGAGCACCGGATCTATTACACAAGGTTTTTGGCTCCTGGTTGCTTATTCGATTGGGCTGGCGATCCCGTTCTTAATCGCAGCGGTTGAAATCGGACTGGTCACATCGTTGATAAGGAAATACGGCAAAGTTGCGCGTTATGTTGAAATCGCAATGGGTGTTGTGATGATCGCGATCGGAATCTTGTTATTCTTGGGTCGTTTTGAGCAGGTTGCCAGCTTGGGATTCTTCTTCGGATCATTCGATGAGGTAAGAATTGGTATTTATTTGTTGATTGGAATCGGTTTATTAATTATCGTGGGTTTGATCCCCGCCTTTATCGCCCGATCGAAGGGCCGGAAATTTTCAGATTGGTGGTTATTCGGTGCAACATTGATCTTCGTGGCACTTCCAGCAGCATTATTTATCAAAGATAAAAATGAGGGATCAGATCGGGAAGCGTCATTTAAAGGTGAAGAACAAGAAATACCCGCCGAAGGATAGAGGCGAATTAACAACGGAAGGAAACCATTGAGATCGAAAGATATATTGATACTTTTGGCCGGCCTGCTGGTTGGGGCCGGTTTAGCTGTTTTAATATTCAAAGGATTTGATCTCAGTCGCCGGGATGAGGTGAGCGAGCTTGGCGCTCCTGTTCCGGGTGTTGCAATACCTGAATCGGCAGCGGTGGATTCTTTAGCACCTGATTTTGAATTGAAAAATTTGGATGGAGAAACTTTAAAATTAAGTGATTTGCGGGGTAAAATTGTGCTAATTAATTTTTGGGCGACCTGGTGCGAACCCTGCAAAGTGGAAATGCCTTTATTTGAGGAACGTTATCAGTTAGCTGGATCGGATCTTGAGATATTGGCAGTAAACTTTGATGAATCTGAGCAAGAAGTCAGTCAGTTTGTTGATGAATTTAATTTGAGTTTTCCAGTGTTGTTGGATCCAGGTGGTGAAGTTCAGAATCTCTATCGCGTTAGAGGTTATCCGACGACTTTCGTAGTGAGTAAAGAAGGAATTATCCAATATCATCATATTGGATTGTTCACTGAAGGGCAGCTTGACCAATATCTCACACGGCTAGGTGTGCTTGAATGATATCCGTTACTTTATACAGCAAGCAAGATTGCCATCTATGTGATCAAGCATTCCAGCAGCTTGAGGCACTTCAGAACAGCGTTCCCCATGAGCTGGAAGTAATTGATATAGATGGGAACCAAGAGCTGCAAAAGAAATATGCATTGGAAGTACCTGTGGTCGAGGTGGGACCATATCGACTTAAAACCCCCTTTTCAGCTCAAGAACTGGAAATCACGTTGAAGGCTGCTGAGCAGAGGGAAAAAAACATTGCTGATATCGATAAACAAGTTGCTGCGGGCGAAATCAGTATCCCAATCAAAATAACTCGAGCGGACCGTTTTTCCTATTGGATTTCAAATCATTATATGCTTGTGCTCAATACGTTGGTGCTGATATATGTAGGATTACCTTTTCTAGCCCCAGCCTTGATGTCCGCCGGCTATACACGCCCAGCATCTGCGATATATCGGGTTTATGGTGTTGTGTGCCACCAATTGGCATTTCGATCTTGGTTTATTTTTGGGGAACAACCCGCCTATCCGCGTGAAGCCGCCGGGGTTGAGAGTCTAATCCCATTTGGGCAGGCAACTGGATTGAGTGAGACGGATGAGTTAGCAGCCAGGCAGTATGTTGGTGAGGAAAATATTGGCTATAAAGTCGCTCTTTGTGAACGAGATGTGGCAATTTACGGTGGAATATTGTTCTTTGGAATCATTTTCAGCCTTACTGGACGCAGGATAAAGTCGCTACCTTGGTATTTGTGGCTGCTCGTCGGGATATTACCCATCGCAATTGATGGATTCAGCCAATTATTGAGCCAACCACCGCTCGGTCTATTCCCATACCGAGAGAGTACTCCATTTTTGAGGACTCTGACCGGGTTCTTGTTCGGATTCACAACAGCCTGGTTTGGTTATCCCATTGTCGAGGAATCAATGGTAGATCTTCGGCGATATTATCGCAAGAAGCTGGCCCGTGGAAAGGCCCAAGAGGAATCAGGTAATGCCGTTCGATCAACCTGATTCAATCCGGTTTTACTCCAGCGAATTGTTAGCCGAGGATAACTTAACACACGCCATCTTCACCCGGCGCGGTGGGGTGAGTCCGGAACCCTGGGCATCACTGAATGTTGGTGGTTTGAGGGGTGATGATCCTGAGAGGGTATATCAAAACCGAGTGCTTTCATTCGAAACCATGGGGAGAGAGCCAGAGTCAGTTTATGATGTCTGGCAGGTGCACAGCTCTGATGTGATCTGTACAACCGGGCCGAGACCACAAAGAGTTCGACATCGAAAAGCAGATGCGATCCTCACGGATCGACCGGAAGTAACATTATTTATGAGATTCGGTGACTGCGTGCCAATCCTGCTACATGATCCCATTCGAGGCGTGATTGGAATCGCCCATGCGGGTTGGATGGGAACAGTTAATGGGATCGTCACCGAGACGATTAATGCCATGCAGTCTGAATATTGCTGCAATAGTGAGAATATTAAAGCAGTGATTGGCCCCTCAATTGCTGTGCATCATTATGAAGTTGGCCCAGAGGTTGTTGAACAGGTTCAAGGTGCATTTAAACATGATGTTGACGATGTATTAGTGCATGAAGGAGAAGTGACTTTTTTTGACCTGTGGCGAGCCAATCAGCTTCTGCTGGAAAGGAACGGTGTCAGAGATATCGAGGTGTCTGGTATTTGTACTGCATGCGATCTCGAGGATTGGTATTCTCATCGCGGGGAATCAGGGAGGACAGGAAGATTCGGGGTTTTATTGGCTTTAGAAGATGACTAGTAAATGGTGCGAAACGCGACTTTGGTCCATTCGGCATCCTCACTACCGGAAAAAGCAATCAAAACAAGTTTTGTGCTATGAGACAATTGAATCCCAGATATAATTAATCACCAAATTGACCAGGTATTTTAGCGAATCAATAATGATGAGCGATATATCAACAACATCGGTGTCCGAGAATTACGAGAGGGTCTTGAGCAGAGTTGACCTGGTGGCACGCTCGAGTGGAAGAGATCCAGAGCAAGTTCGATTAGTTGTCGTGACGAAGGGCCAATCCATTGACAAGGTTCGCCAAGTGGTATCTGCCGGTGCCAGGTTATTGGGTGAGAATTATGTTCAAGAGGCGCTTCCTAAAATCAATGAGCTAAAGGTCGAATTTGATCTTGAGTGGCACATGATCGGACATATTCAAAGTCGAAAAGCTAAATTGGTCAGCAATAACTTCGATTGGATTCATACCGTTGACAGTCTGCGGTTAGCAACAAGGTTAGATCGATTTGCTGGTGAGGTAGGAAAGCGAGTACCTGCTTTGCTAGAGTTTAATATGAGTGGTGAAGACTCCAAATACGGTTGGAAGGCATGGAACGAACTCGAGTGGGAAAGATTGGCTGATGAGATCACGCCAATTATTGAATTATCACAATTGGATGTTCAGGGGGTGATGACGATGGCCCCTTACTTCACTGAACCTGAACGATCTCGTCCACATTTTATTCGCTTACGAGAATTAAGTGAATATCTCACCTCCAGGTTTCCAGAGTCTAGTTGGAAAGAGTTGTCGATGGGTATGAGTACAGATTTTGAAATAGCAATTCAAGAAGGGGCTACAATGGTCAGAATCGGTACTGCAATTTTAGGTAAGCGAAGTAATTAGCTACGAAGGAATCTAATGATTATCTTATTAATCAACCTCATAAACTATGCAACTTTGGCTTTGACGCTGCTGTTGATTGCTTATGTAGTTCTGTCTTATTTTATGGACCCTTATCATCCAGTGCGGATGACTATTAATCGCTTTGTCGAGCCAATATTGAATCCGATCCGGCGATTGATGCCTCAAACAGGCATGGTGGATTTCAGTCCTTTAGTGGCGATAATCCTCTTACAACTAATTGAATTTATCTTAACACGCTTGTTGATATCATTGGCGAGCTAATATGGTCAAGCAGGCTGTGGATGGAGAGACAAGCACTACGATAGCTGTCAGGGTAACACCACGAGCCAAGAAGAATGAGATCCATCAGATTCTTGACGATGGCAGGGTAAAGGTTCGCCTGACAGCGCCACCTGTCGATGGGAAAGCTAATCAAAGCTTGATTCAGTTGTTAGCAGATGTCATTGGGATAAATTCTTCGCAAATTATGATTGTCTCTGGAAGAAATAGGCGGGAAAAATTGGTGCGCATAAAAGGAATCGCTCCAGCGACCGTTCAAGCCAAGATCGCCGCAACGT
>JBFFIU010000188.1:0-7351 GCA_041556275.1 Anaerolineales bacterium
CCCTTGAAGCTGCAACCAATTTGGAACCAGAAGTTGATACCAGCCAATCACGCATTGCAGCCCATGAAACACTTGGGGAAGTAATGACTCTGGTTGGTCAGTATGATGAAGCATTGCAACAATACGAGCTGGCCCGGGGATTGGTCGAGGTAGAGCAACATACTCCAGAGCGTCTAACACACTTGGCTGAGCTGGCCCGGAAAACCGCCGAGGTGTTTGAGAGACGCAGCGAATACGAGGTCTCGTTTGATTGGCTGGATAAGGGATTAAGCTACATCGATAGAAGTGAACCTACCATCGAGGCCTCCAGAATTCATATCCTCAGAGCAGGCGTCTATTATCGCCAGGGAAATCTGGATGAGGCGATTAATTGGTGTCAAGAGACACTCAATACTGCCATGCAAATTAAATCTCGCGAAGGTCAGCGTGAGGTGGCAAGAGCGTATTATTTGTTAGGCTTGATCTATTCCGGGCGAGGCGATTACACGCAAGCAGTTAAATACTGCAAAGAAAGTGCCGACCTGTACATTAAAATCGAAGATATCGTCGGGCAGGCGCGTGCCTATAACAACCTTGCCATCGCTTACAGCGATATGGGAGACTGGAGCCAGGCCAGCGAGGCTTATCAACAAAGCCTGGAAATCAACCAGCAGATCGGAAATATCCAGGAGGAGGGGTTTGTCGCCAACAACCTGGCGCAGATTTACCTAGACCGTGGTGAACTGGATGACGCGCTCAAACTGTACCAAGAAAGCGATGCCATTTGGGTGCAGCTGGATGCAGCTTTATTTGAAGGGATAACCTCCAGCAACATCGGTCAGGTTTATATCAACCAGGCAGAATTTGACAAAGCGCGTGACCGTTTGGCACACAGCGAAAACCTGTTTGCGCAGGTCGGTTCGGAGGGTTTCCTGCCGGAACTTGAACGTCGTTGGGGAGAGTACTATTTGCGCACTGGCGAGCTGGATCAGGCATTGGCTCATACCCAGCGGTCCAGTAAACTTGCAGAGGAGCAGGGAGCCCGCCTGGAATTGGGTATGTCTTATCGCATCCTGGGCGAGGTTCATATCAACCGCGCTGAATTTGAAGAAGCTGATGCTGATCTGCGGAAAAGCTTGGAAATATTGCAAGATCTAGAAAGCGAATACGAAGCAGCAAAAACGATCTTCTTATTGCTAAATTTGCAATTAGATCAGGAGCAGGAAGTGAATCAGGCACAATTAAAATATGCCACGCATATATTTGAGAAATTAGGCGCACACGCGGACCTGGAGAAAGCGCGCAGTTTCATGCAACAGCTCGGTTAAAGTAAAAAGGTTGGGAACCGGAATTCCCAACCTTTCTCTCTAAAGGATACTAATTAATTTCCTTTCTCTTTCAGATCCAAGCCATTTTTATTCTTATCGACGATCTGGTTTTCTACCACTGTTGTGTAGCTATAGTGGGTAGTTCCAGGATCAGCCAAACCAATTACAGTTCCCGTCTCATACTTGACAGACAAGACGAAAACATCACCCTCGGCGGCACCGGTGATATTCACCGTCACCTGTCCATTGATGGTACTGGTAAAGGTGACCGTAGGCATTGAACAATCTCCATTGAAGAGGCGAACCTGTTCAGTATTCTGCACATCAAAAGGTGTGAATGGAGGAACGCTGGATTGGACAACGTCAAGAGTGAAGTCCGCAGATGGGGCAGTGAAAGTGGTGTAGTAGAAGAACACACCTGGGGCAACGTTGTTGATCACACCTTGCTTGAGCCGGTAAATGACCTCATTGAGTTCGATGGCGGTTCCGTTGACGTATTGTTCACAGGTTGTCCCGGTTTCCAGGATCTGGCCGGCAATTGAATTCACCCAGGGATCGCCTCCCGAGCCGTTGAGAGAATCTACGTCCAAGAAAACAGGCTCTGTCCGGCCGAGATCACCCAGATAACCCTCAGGAGCTTTCGTCTCGCGAATCTCCCAAGTTCCGAGTTTCAAATTAATCAATTTGAAGAATCCTTCTTTTTGATCCTGGTCTGGACCGTTATTGTCCAATACAGATTTGCACTCCTCAGGATCAGTTATGTCGGTTGGATTCCCGTACCTATCTGCAACTCTACAAGCCTCAAAGGTTGCACCACCAAGTGGAACTCCAGCATCATCAACCTTAGACCAGACAAGGCTGCCAGCCACATACGTCACTGAAGTGGTGGAGCTCCTGGTGAACACAGCCCCATCGATAGTGAATGTAAGTGTTACAGTAATAATAACTACACCTTCCGAATCAGCAGAGAATGTGATTATACACTGGGTAAAAGGTTCAGGGGTGTCACCGCAATCAATGGAATCTGTACCAGTTTGGCCTTCAGCGAAAGTCAAATCGTATGACGGAGAGGTAAAGGTAGTTGAAATCCAACTCGTTCCATCATATACCTCTGCTGTTATCGCTAAAGTTTGGTCTTCTCCGATTCCCAAGGTTCCACCCAATGGATCGATGACCACTCTGCCGTCGACGAAGTATACGGTGATTTCTTCACTAGTCCGAGAGCCTATCACCAACCCATCAACATCAACATCATAAACTGTAGCAGTTCCTTGATAGGTTTTTGCTGCATCCGATGTTATTGAAGTGGAACAGATTCCTTCATCGTCGGTTGTACAAGTTAAGGTGACAACATCAGTTGTATCCGAGACATTGGTCAAAGTTATTTCCACGAGTTGGTTTGCAACTGGAACTATGAGACCGCTGCCATCGCCTAAGTCTTTCTTTACCTCAACAGTGAGAGGGAATGGTTCCCCGCCAACAACGGCGTAGCCAGTCGTTCCGAGAGATACTGTGGCATCCACATAATTCTTAACCGCGTCGAGGCTGTTTCCGAGATCACCATCCGTAGTGCGATTCAATGTAAGCGATAACACATCCACCACAACATCCGCATGGGCAGACACAGCCCCAGTTGAAGAGGAGCTGAATTCCACTGTACACTGTCCGGGTTCGTTACCGGTGCCACCCGTGCCCGTTAAACAAGTATTCTCTATGATCGTTGCCGAAGCGCCAAACAAGGTATCTAGGGTGACATCTGGATTCACCCCATCAACTAAGGTGAGCCCGTCGCCTTCATCTCTCCAGACCGTGATCGTGAAGGTATGAGAATCCCCAACTACATTGGTGAATGGATTGGGTCGGCTGCCAACCAGGTAATCGCTTTTATCAGCGGTGAAGATGCAGTTGCCATTTGTATCGCAAGCCTGCACGAAGTACGGTGTTGAGATATCCAATCCGGGAACTCGACCAAACCAACCACCTGAGCTCAAATCAAGCGTTAACTCCTCGTTTTCCCACAAATTTTGCCCAAACTCCAGATAGGTCACCAAAACCCGTGCCACACCTTCATCATCAAATGCAGCAACTGAGAATTCCAAGCCGTCGAAGCCCGTCTCAATGACTTTCCTTGCCCCAGCGGAGAGGATCGCTGGCGGCACGAAATCCGTGCTTGAAATTGGAGCATAGGTGACATCAAACGTCATGCTTGAGTAAAGTCTTTCAACCGAAACTCCATTCAAGTCATTATTGTACTGCCCTGCGACAATCACCAGCTGGTCTTGATCGCCATAGCGATTGGCAGTCCACAATTTTATTGGGAACCAGCCTGATTCATCAAAGACAGGTTCATTCTCACTAACCTGGCTGAACGGCATGGCTATCACCGGATCAAAGGGCGACACATCAGTAAAAGTGCCCTTTTTGAAAACGACGCCTGCCACTCGGTAGCCCGGATCTGGACTGAGAAGGACTGTTGTTCGCGGTTGTATGGGGCGTCCGGGGAAGGCTTCAACCTTACCATTGATCGAGTAATACGTGCCTGCAGGAATGTTGTGTTCTGTGGTCGTAATGGGAACAGTGATCTCCTCCACTTCAGCTGCGGAAGCAGCTTGTGCAGTTTGAGACACTGTGCTTGCCGGAGCTGCTGGTGCCCTCAAACCGCTGACAGTCACCATCGGCAGCCCAAAGAGCGTCGCTTCGGTCATCGACTTCTCATCGTAAACACCAAAACCGGTTGCTGCCCTTATCCCTACATAACGCTGCTTGGCTTCCATAAGTGCTTTGCCGATAGGTTTATTATCTACAGTGCCCAGTTGTTCGGTGAAGAGAATATTTAGCTCTTCAGAAAATCCTGCTGCATCATCAATTCCGTAACCGTAACCGAGGTTTCCGATCCAGGCAGCCGCTCCTTTTTGCGCAAATACTTGCGAAAGATCGGGGTGTCTTAATGGATCGCTGACAAAGTCATCGGGCACATTCAACGTTGCGTGGCAGCCCATCGAGTAAGCGATCTGGTCAGTGAGATCTCCACCAAGAAGATCGGTATTCTTCACCAGGTCGTTTACATCAACATACGGCCATGCAGGTTGAGCCGGTAAGGCTGCCCAATGCTCGAAGTGTGCATTAACGGATACCAGGTTGGGGTTAGCAGTTGGCCATGCTTGGATAAGGTCGTTATCGACCCATTGATCGTTGATCAACTGGTTACACGTCAAACCAAAATCACCCAGCGTGTTGTTGATCGTAGTCCCGCTATCAATCAAGAAATCGTAGGCGGTCACCAGACAGGAATTCACATTGACATGATTTCTCCCACCTAAAAAGCCATCGATCGTGCCTCGAATTTCGGCGGGGGTTTCAACCATGCGACCACTGGCCCGGTCGGGCACAAATAGTTCACGAGCGCGGAACAGCAGCGGGTCATCATCGGTGTAAATATCATCCGTTGAGACATACCCACTAACCAGAGCCCAATAGAGAGGATTGTTTCCATCTGTTTTTGCATCCAGTGCAAAATCCCTCTCGTTGGAGATTTGCACTTCATCCAACACCCGGTAATGCGGTATCACTTGATCGTTACCAGCAATAACCACATATTCGATCGTCGGATATTGAGCTAAGTAAGTCTCCACCAGACCACGGACCGCTTTGGCAGCTTCATTAGCAGCTGGCACGTAGCAATACTGCACATCCCAGGCTGCATAGGCTGTGTTCACAGCTGGATCAATATCTACCGGTACCACGATCCCGTTTACAGAGTCGTGATCCGCCAGGTCATGAAGTGCATTGATCATCAGGTCTGTTTCGGTCTCACCATATAGACTGGACATCCGCCCTTTGTGAGTGAGGATCAAAGTCTGAACATCATCTGCACCCGAGCCATCATAGAATGCTGGAGGGGTAGTTAGCACAGGATAAGTGTAGCGATCATCCCAGCGGCAGGCATCTAGACCCAAAGTTCCAGCATCAGTTAATTCTGCAGTCAGAGTGTAAGGCGAGGTGCTGAAGATGCTGGCATCGCTGAAGACCAGGATATAGTAGTTACCCGGTGTTTCGAATGCCAGACTGCTAGCACGCTCATCAACATTCCCTGAATTAGCTGAGATTGAACCAATTTTGCCGATCGAACCGATCTTGCCAATGGAGCCGATCTTACCAATCGAACCGATCTTGCCGATCGAGCCAATCTTACCAATCGAGCCGATCTTGCCAATTGAACCGATCTTGCCGATCGAACCGATTTTCCCAGTTGAATCAACCTCAACATTATCCTGCAGATCATATAGGACATTCTCATCACTTGGTAAATCGAGGTTATCCTCGGCCAACAAATCAGAGAAGACGATCACATCATAATCTCCAGGCAGATTGGTCAGACTCACATCTAGCCGAGATGGTCCAGCAACATAGATTTTAAAGAAATCGAAATCCATTGAATGGCTCAAGTGAGATTGAATCTGCCACCCATTTCCAAAAGGCTCCCCGAATTCTTCAATTGGAGTTGCATACTCTGGCCTATCGTTAAACTCATGGTCATCTACGCCTGTGCCGATGGTGATCACCGCATCCACCCAGGAAACCATTGACTGGTCTGGGGGAGGTGGAGTTGTCGACAAGGAAACGGTTGAACCATCCGATAACAGAACCTCCGCGTTGGCAACGACAGAAGTTGAGCCTGCAACCGCAGAATTTGCTTCCAAAGTGCACACCCCACCAACAGTTATGCATGGATCACCGATGAAACCAGGAGTAGCATTTTCTGTATCCACAAACGATCCTTGAACATCCACACCATCAACTGTATCCCAGGCAAATCCTGTTGTAGCATCCCGTTTCTCAACTAAAACATTGAATGATTCTGATTCAAGAACTTGATTTAGCCCATCCCCCAATTGGGTCATCGATATTCTAGCTCCACACAGATCAAAATGACCGATCACAAAATCTTTCAAATCACTGGTAAGGGAGGAAGATGAGCGAGTCTTGGCCATCACAGAGGTGAAACAGGGCGTCTCTGTACCACTACCTAGCAGCTGGGTAACATTGATGCCCATTTCAGTAAAGGCATTCCGTTCTAAAGTGTGAATGGGTTTTGTGCTGTCTTTTGAGAAGCTATCCCAACCACCTTCTACCCATATTCCACCTTCCATTATTCCATTATCTATCGGTCCACCATTGTTGAAGGCGCAGGCTGTGTCCGCAGCGTTACATCCTTCTCCGGAACCATCGTTGATCGATTCCTTCCAGGTCCATTCATAAATACCATCTTGGTCCTCATCCAGCCAGCTGTAGATTTCCACAAATCCCAAATCACCACCCTGTTTAAAGTCCATCATCAGCAAGATGTCATTTTCCGTTTTTTGGCCGACGAATTCACAGGGGACACCATCATCGGGACCATCAGAGCCATCTTGGCCGCAGACAGGTTGTTCATCTGGATTCGCCGAAGGAGTATCAACCTGAATGGGTACTTGGTTGAGCTCGATGTCAACATGGCTGTCCCCACTCGGATCGAGCCTCTCAATTCCTGCATAGAGGATGAAATCCTTCTCAGCAGTGGATGCCCCATAAAAATAAACATTTTTGAGATCGTCTTTTCCAGGTATATTGCCAGTGTCCCACCTCCATTCGGATACCTGCTGGTCGTTCTTGTTGCCAGAGACAAAGGTGGTGTTATCTTTGTTGCCTTTAATGGCGTCATCATCTACGATAAACAGCGCGGTGATACCGCCAGTTGAAGTGGAGGGATCAAAGAATAAATCAACCACATCTCCATTCTCATCGAAGATATCCGCCCAGTCTGGAATTCCATCGTCCTCACCGGTAATACGCGCAGACCCTGGGTCCGCAGCTGGATTACCAAGCTCAATAAGGCCTTCACTATGCACCGCAAAAGCTATACCGAGCGGGATAACCAGCACCAAGACAAGCACGCTGATCCCCAAAACCCACCGCAGGATATTTGATTTGCCGGAGCGGTGATTCTCCCCTCTCACCTTATCGCCCCCATCCCGGGATGCTCTCAATTTATCAAATACAATACC
>JBFFIU010000189.1:0-7293 GCA_041556275.1 Anaerolineales bacterium
CGCCGCCCGAAACACCCACAACCCTCAGCTTTTTCTTCCTTATCCCGAACTCAGGTTAAATCAGGAAGTCTGTCATGTATAGAAAGGCACACCTTACTTTGACTTGTATGGTCCCCTGGACTATACTTAATTACGCTTGCTTTCCAATGCATCCACACTGGAGAGCTAGACTCTCTTGATGAAGAACCTTACTGGAATTGGAGGATGTCCCAAAAATCAATCACATACGATTAAAGTCTAATCATAAATTCCAAAATCATCTAACAAGGAGATAATAACAATGGCAGATAAGGAATTCGAGTTAACCTATGCAACTATGTTCAACCCACCCGAGGAGCTGCATACTCGCTTCGAAGAGGCGCTAATTGCTGTCAAAGGTAATCTAGGAAAAGAACACGGTATGATCATTAACGGTGAGGAGCGCTTTGCCGATGAGAAATTCGAAGATCGCTCCCCGGTGAACACGGACATGGTCCTGGGTTTCTTCCAGAAGGGCACCGCTCGCGATGCTGATGCAGCGATTGCTGCTGCCAGAGAGGCTTTTCCAGTATGGAGCGGGATGAGGTGGCAAGAACGAGTTGGCTTATTACGAAAGGCTGCAGAGAATATCGACCAAAGGGCTTTTGAGATTTCAGCAGTGATGGCCATGGAAGTGGGCAAGAATCGCATGGAAGCCCTGGCAGATGTCGCTGAAACCGCCGATCTGATCCGCTATTCCTGCTACCAGATGGAGAAAAATGAAGGCTATATTGTCGAGATGGGCAGCGATCCGCTCGTTGGATACTCTTCGAAGAACGTGTCGGTTCTGCGTCCCTATGGTGTCTGGTTGGTGATCAGCCCGTTCAATTTCCCGGCTGCGCTTACCGGTGGTCCTTCTGGGGCTGCATTAGTGGCTGGCAACACGATCGTCATGAAACCTGCCACCGATACACCCTTCGTTGTGCGTTTACTCGCCGAGTGCTTCCGCGATGCTGGCTTACCGGATGGGGTGTTCAATTTCGTCACTGGACCGGGAAGCACGCTCGGACAGGCTTTGATCGACAATCCCGATGTTGACGGGGTGACCTTCACAGGCTCATTCGATGTCGGCATGGGCATCTTCCGCGACTTCGCCAAGGGGCCATATGTACGCCCAACTATCCTCGAATTGGGTGGAAAGAATCCGACCATTGTTTCACAGCACGCGGATGTGGAACGCGCCGCCATCGGTATCGTCCGCTCTGCTTTTGGCTTGCAGGGGCAGAAGTGCTCCGCCTGCTCACGAGTGCTGATCGAAGAGCCGCTCTACGACACTTTGCTCGATCGGGTTGTTGAATTGACAGATAAGCTGGTCGTCGGGGATCCAACCGATCGCGATGTATACATGGGGCCTGTGATTAACAAGTCCTCCTACCAGGATTTTCAAGACTTCACCGAAGAGCTTTCCCAGGCCGGCACCTTCCTGACCGGCGGTAAAACCCTGACCGAAGGAGAATACGGCAAGGGCTACTTCTGCATGCCCACCATCGCCGCAGATGTACCCCTCGACCATCGTCTTTGGAAACACGAGATGTTCCTCCCGATTACAACAGTTACCAAAGTAGGCAGCCTGGATGAAGCCATGCAAATTGCCAACGAAGTCAACTATGGATTGACAGCTGGTTTCTATGGCAGTCCGGAAGAGGTTGATTGGTTCTACAAAAACATCCAGGCGGGTGTCACCTATGCCAACCGCCCGCACGGCGCCACCACTGGCGCCTGGCCTGGTTTTCAACCATTTGGCGGGTGGAAAGGCTCCGGCTCCTCTGGAAAGAATTCTGGTGGACATTACTACCTGCCGCTTTACATGCATGAACAAATCCAAACCCTTATCGCCTGATCCTGGCGAGGGATTGTATTCCGGTCAATTATTAAGCGAAGAGGAACGATGAGGTACCTGATCTGAGTTCCTCTTCCAACTTTTCAACCGAACAACAAGCGAATAAACTCTGATGAATAAAGTTCTGTCCCTCTCAGAAGCCATCCACAATCACTTGCATTCTGGGGATACGGTCTATGCGGCTGGTTTCACACACCTGATACCCTTTGCTGCTGGACACGAGATCATCCGCCAGGAATTGCGAGACCTGGTGGTAGTCCGCGCCACCCCAGATCTGATCTACGATCAGCTGGTGGCTGCTGGCTGCGTGCGCAAGGTGATCTTCTCTTATATGGGGAATCCGGGGGTAGGATCTTTACGCATTGTACGCGCGGAGATAGAAGCCGGGAACCTGGAATGGGAAGAGTATTCACACTTCAGCATGATCACCCGCCTCCAGGCGGGGGCAGCGGGGTTGCCCTTCATGCCGATGAATCCCACCGGGGCAGGTGATCTGGAGCGCTCCAATCCAAAGTATAGACGCGTCACCGATCCTTACTCCGGTCAAGAGGTGGTGACTGTACCAGCATTAAATCCAGATGTGGCCATCGTGCATGTGCAGCGCGCCGACACAGAAGGAAACGCCCAGGTCTGGGGCATCATCGGCGAACAGAAAGAAGCCGCCTTTGCTGCTCAACGGGTGATCCTGACCGCTGAGGAGATCGTCAGCCAGGAAGTGATCCGCGCTGATCCCAATCGCACCTTGATCCCGGGTTTCATCGTCGATGCTGTCTGCCAGGTGCCTTTCGCCGCCCACCCTTCCTACACCCAGGGATATTACGACCGTGATAACGCTTTTTACTTAGACTGGGATGGTATCAGCAGGGATGTAGAAACTGTGCGAGCTTATCTCGATGAGTGGGTATATGGCGTGAAAGACCGCGACGAGTATTGGCACAAATTAGGGGCTGAAGTCCACAAAAGATTGAAGATCGACCCCCGCCTTAGCGAAGTGGTCAACTATGGGAGTTATTAATCCGCGAATGAACGCGAATGGACACTAATTTTCATTATATGACCAGAGGTTATTGGTTTCGAGATGTCTGAGCTGCTTTTCAAAGATGAAGTTTACGCCATTATTGGAGCAGCAATGGAAGTTCATAATCAATTAGGTGTCGGCTTCCTTGAGCCAGTGTATCAAGAAGCTATGGAGATTGAGCTATCCTCGCGGTCAATCCCTTTTATGCCTCAACAGGAGATTCAAATTCATTATAAAGACCGCGATTTAAATAAAACCTATAGGGCTGATTTTCTCGTTTTCAATGAAATAATTGTAGAAATCAAAGCTATTGATGGCTTATCGGGACATGAAGAATCTCAATTACTCAATTACCTAAAAGCTACAAGACTTGAATTAGGCTTGTTGATCAATTTCGGTGGTAACAAGCTCGAATGGAAACGGATGGTACGGACTAAAAGCTAGTAAAAAGATAATGAATAATTCGTGCATATTAGCGTTCATTAGCGGATAAAAAAAATGAATGAACAAAAATATACTTCTGCGGAGCTGATGACGATCAACGCAGCCCGGCTGCTGCGGGATGGCGATGTGGTCTTCGTTGGCGTGGGGCTGCCCAATTTAGCCTGCAACCTCGCCCGGCGCACACACGCCGCGAATCTGGTGATGATCTATGAGGCAGGCGTGATCGGCGCCAAACCAGCTCGACTACCGCTCTCGATCGGCGACCCGACCCTGGTCAGCGGTGCTCTCTCGGTGTGCAGCATGTACGATATCTTCGCCCTGTATTTGCAGCGCGGCAACATCGACGTTGGCTTCATGGGCGGCGCCCAGATAGACCGCTTCGGTAATATCAATGCCACCGTCATCGGAGATTACGATCAGCCAAAGGTCCGCCTGCCCGGTTCGGGCGGGTCGATGGAGATCGCCGCCTGGGCGGATCGGTGCTACATCATGACACCCCACCAGAAACGCCGCTTCCCAGAAAAAGTGGATTTCCGCACCTCGGCTGGATTCCTCAATGGACGCGCAGAACGCGAAGCGACCGGTTTGCGCGGCGGTGGTCCGCTGGCTGTTGTCACCAACCTGGGGATCCTCGAGCCGGACGAGAACGGGGAGTTGACCCTGACCGCCCTCCATCCCGGTGTAGAAGTCGAGCAGGTGCGCGCCAATACCGGTTGGGATCTCAAAGTTGCTGATCAATTAGATTCCACGCGGCCTCCATCCCCAGAGGAACTACGGATCTTGAGAGAGGAACTTGATCCGGAGGGAATCTATCTGGGTGGGGGATGAACGAATAAATACTCGTTATTTTGGTAGTTAAGGAATGGAACAACCCACCCCTCAAACCCGCTCCTGGTTTCAAAAGCTCTTCTTCTCCCCAGAAGAGCCCCGGCTGCGCGCCGGCTGGCGACTGCTGGGACAAAGCTTACTTATGTTTTTCAGCATTGCCTTACTGGGAACACTTGGCAATTTGTTCTTCAGTGCATTGGCTGAATCATCTTTCGCCAGCTTTCTGCTCTTGAGTTCACTCACCATTCCCCTGGCGATCACCTTCTCTGTCTTCATCGCCCGGCGTTACCTGGATCGGAGGACTTTCGTCAGCCTTGGCTTGCGGGTAGATCGGCAGTCGATCTTTGACCTTTTGTTTGGGATCGCCCTAACCGGATTGATGCTCGGGCTGATCTACTTATTTGAGTGGGTATTTGGCTGGATCGAAGTAGAGTCATTCGCCTGGCAGTTTGAGGGCGGGAGAAATCTCGTCCTATCGATTCTGATCATGGTGTTGATCTTTACCCTGGCCAGCTGGCAGGAGGAATTACTCAGCCGCGGCTACTGGCTACAAAATCTCAGTGATGGACTGAACCGATCGCTGGGGGTTCTGCTATCATCCGCCGCATTCGCCCTGGGTCATGTGATGAATCCAAACCTTTCCTGGCAGGCTCTTCTCGGTTTGTTCCTTTCGGGGCTATTTATAGCCTACGGATACCTGCGCACTAAACAACTTTGGCTGCCGATTGGCTTGCATCTCGGCTGGAATTTCTTTGAAGGGACTGTGTTCGGCTTCCCGGTCAGCGGCCAATATTTTTATCAGCTGATTCGGCAAACCGTCAGTGGACCGGATATCATCACTGGCGGCGCCTTTGGACCGGAAGCCGGTTTAATCTTGATCCCCGCCTTAATCCTGGGAGCAGCAGGCGTTTTCTGGTACACAAAGGATCGCCAACTCAATCAGCCAATGGCACCCGAGGATGCCTGATATTCCGTTTAATTCTCTCTAAAATCATCTCACCCTAACCCACTTATCCAGAAATTCAAATGGATTTCATCCTGGCCTTCATCCCCATCGCATTCATCCTCATCTTGATGGTCGGTTTCCGCTGGGGTGCTGCGCGCGCGGGTGGTGTCGGCTATCTGAGCGCCTTAACGATCGCTATTCTCTTCTTTGGTGCGGGAAGTGTGCTGCTGGGATTCTCCCACACCAGGGCCTTACTACTCACCGTCGATGTTCTCTATATCATCTGGGCTGCGTTCCTGCTCTACCGCGTGGCGGACGAAGCAGGTGCAATCCGAACCATTGCCCAATCCTTACCCCACCTTACCGCCGATAAGGGCATGCAGGCCCTGATCATCGGTTGGGTGTTCGCTTCATTCCTGCAGGGTGTCGGCGGTTTCGGTGTTCCTGTAGCTGTTATTGCCCCGATCCTGGTCGGGCTGGGATTTACCCCATTGCAAGCAGTGGTGATCCCCTCCTTGGGACATGGCTGGGCGGTAACATTTGGATCATTGGGCTCTTCTTTCCTGGCCTTAATGGCCACCACCGGGTTGCCAGCAGAAGTCATAGCCCCATCGGCAGCCTTATTCCTGGCCGTGGCTGGCGTGGTTACTGGCTTTCTCGTCGCCCATGCTGCCGATGGATGGGGCGCTATTAGCCGTCTGTTTGTGCCGATCCTGGTGCTCGGGGTCTCAATGAGTACCACTCAATATTTTGTGGCCACCTCCTCGCTATGGAATATCGGGGCATTCATTGCTGGGATGGTGGGATTGATCATCTCGGTTCCACTGGCCCGGCGTTACCGTGGTGATCAAGTCGATAATGGGGTACTTGACCAGCGCGCCCTGGCGATCGCCGTCTCGGGTTACATCGTTCTGATCATCATCACACTTGGGGTTCAATTGATCCCAGCAGTAAAGAACTTCTTGGGACAGGTTGTCATCCAGATAGATTTTCCAGAAGTCACGACCTCGTTTGGTTACCTGACCCCAGCAGGGGCAGGACGGAAGATCTCACCCTTCCGACATGCTGGCGCCATCTTAACCATCTCCTCAATTCTGGCTTATCTCATTTACCGCTCGGCCAACCTCTACGAGAGCGGGGCTCCGCTGCGCATCATAACCGGAACCGTAAGACGAGTGATGTCCTCCAGCGTCAGCATCGCTTCGATGGTTGCCATGGCCGTGATCATGCAGAACTCTGGCATGACCGATACACTGGCACGCGGCCTGGCCAACAGCATGGGCATGGCTTATCCGCTTGTTGCGCCCTGGATCGGCGCCCTGGGTGCATTCATGACTGGCAGCAACACTAATTCGAACGTCGTCTTTGGCGCTCTGCAGCTGCGCACGGCCCAATATCTCGGTTACAGCGCTGCCATCATCCTGGGCGCGCAGACCGCGGGAGCAGCAGTTGCTTCTATATTGGCCCCGACGAAGATCGTCGTGGGAGCCAGCACAGCCGGGATGGCTGGTCGCGAAGGTGATGTATTGCGCAAGCTGTTGGCCTATGTGGCTGTGCTGCTAATATTGATCAGTATTCTGGCCATGCTGAGCGCCTGGTTGAATTAGCAAATTCGCGGTGAATGGAACTGTAAACCATGACGAACAAGTTCAGAGATACTCTTCGCCAGCGTAAATTCGCACTGCACTTGACTGCCCTGCTGTTGATGCTCTTACCGCCAGTGCCAATGTACTTCGCTGCTCAAAATGGAGAAACGACATTGATCTGGTTCTTGATTGGCTTCGTTGTCCTCGGCAACCTGATAGCCATCATAGTGCCTTGAACATGGACCTGCCCGCATTGATCTCCACTTTCAGTGAACACTTCAAGGGCCAACCAAGCTTGGTAATGCGCGCTCCAGGACGTGTCAATTTGCTTGGCGAGCATGTCGATTACAACGATGGACCCGTGCTGCCAGCCGCCATCGACCGGGCGGTCTATCTGGTCGCGACACCAAACGATTCGGGCGCCGTTCACCTCTATGCAGCTGATATCAACGAAGAAGTGATTTTCAAACTAGAGGGTCTCGAAAGCAAGACGGACCTCAATGGAGACGCACTCCCCAGGTGGGCTCACTATCCAGCAGGAGTGGCCTGGGCTCTTCAAGAAGCCGGATTTGAAACCCAAGGATTAAAAGGCGTCTACTCGTCCGATGTACCC
>JBFFIU010000190.1:0-7232 GCA_041556275.1 Anaerolineales bacterium
GGTTTTCAGCCATGACAGAAGCCCTGATCCATCACGGACAACATGGCGCTGAGGAACTGGCCGTGATTATGCGCGCAATTTTCGAACCGATGATCAAAGGTTTCTACCAACAAAATGGGTTCATCGCTACCCTGGCTGGGGACGCCATCACCGCTAAGTTCAGGGTTTTTGATTGCCATAGGAGCCTGCCCTGAGCGTAGCCGTAGGGATTTGCCCTGGACAAATAATGGCTCCAAACAAGTCATCAGTCGGATGAAATTGCGAAGCTGAACCGTTCGAGGTTACAAATCCTGGCATAGAATGTGGGCTGAATTCCTGCTAACAGACTCTGGCGGAAAATGGTGATGATATCGCTTGATTGGACCTCACTGTGTTTTTATAGATCTTCTAAACTCACCAACCATATATTTTAGAGACACGATCATAAATCACCCTTGACGGCGAACATGTGTTCTGGTATAAATAGAACACATGTTCTTGTTTTGTTATAGGGAGATAATCATGGAGACGAACTCAATCAACTTACCTACCCAAACCAAAGATTCAGAAATTGCTTATTTTGTTTTTGATGAACTTGAGAGAACGCAACCATCCATTCAAGATTATCCCCCGAGTCTCTACTCAATATTGGACTCCAATGGCTCATTCTCTTCTCCATCTCTTGTTATTGGATTATGCAATGACGGACTTCCATTCACACTCAATCTTGATAATCCAAAATCAGGTTCAATACTCATTGTTGGAGACAGAAGGAAAGATATAGCACAGTTAATTAAGGTCATCGGGCATTCTGTTAGCCTGATCAACCATCCCCAAGAGGTAAGTTACTACGTAATCACGGATAAGACGAATGATTATGTTGAATTATTTAGCTACCAGCATTGCCGGGATATCCTTTCAAGCGATGATCCTTCAGCAGGTGGATTAATCAACAATTTAGCTTCCATCGCTGCACAAAGAAGAATAAGCGGTGAAGGGGGTTCAAAGACGTTATTGTTTATCGATGACTTATCCAGTATTTCCAATATACTGAATGACTTCAGCGTTTACTTGAATTTTCAATCCTTGATTCAACGCGGGCCAAAATCTGGTATCTGGCCGATAGTTTCGAGCACCAAGCATGATGTAGAACATACAAAACCACATCTTGCGAGCATGTTTAGAACTAAAATCCTTGACATATACAAATCTACTTTAAGTACATCGCCAGGTTTCAATGAAATATGCGATCATGAGGGGCTTGAATATCGTTTCAATGTCATCATCAAAGGGAGATTGATTCCCATCGATAACCTGAAAATTTAGTTATACACCAAGGGGTAATATCATGAATGTAGGCATGCTGTGGTTTGATAATGACCAAAAAACCGATCTATTTACAAAAATCACCCGTGCGGCTACCTATTATCAAGACAAATATGGACAAAATCCAAATATTTGTTACGTTCACCCGAATATGGTGGCCTCAGAAAATAGAACAGAATCAGAAGATCAATCCATAAAAGCCGGGGATGTCGAAGTTCATCTGACCAATTTAGTGCTGCCCAATCACTTGTGGATCGGCATCGGCACCTCGAATGGAAATCTAGTCAGCTGATCTCCGCAATCATCAAGTCAACACTCAAATCGACATCCATCTTCCCAGTTTTCATTTGAGAATCGATTTCGAGTAAACGATGGTAGAGCGCATCTAACTGGCTTTGGGAAAATTGTCGCGACTGATGGGCAATTTTTTCCGCCGGGTAAGGGTGCAATTTGAATGGCGCAGCCGCCAGACCGATGACAACATCTTTCACATCCCCATTCTTACCCATAATATCCTTTGCGAGCAGCAGCATCCTGAACTGACGTACAACCATCGCAAAGATCCTTTGCGGCTCCTGGACTGATAACAAGCGGTGAAAAACCTTAATCGCCGTTTCCCGGTTTCTGTTTCCCAACGCATCGACGAATTCAAAGATATCGCCTTCGGGGAGAGAGACTGTCAAATTAAGCACGTCTCTCTCTTCTACAGGACGCTCGAAATTCACATAATTCAATAATTTGTCGATCTCTTGTTCGGCAAAGCGTGGATCATCTGCAATCAGCTCGCCAAGGACCGCAGCTGCTCGAGGCTCGAACTTCCCTCCGGCTTTTTCTGCCTGGGTCATTATCCAGGGGATCATCCGAGACCCCCTTGGGACAGTAAACTCCCTAATAAAGAAGCGCTCCCCTTTTTTGCGCCCCCATTGTTCCAACCAATGAACTTTCCCCTTATTTTTCTCTTTCAGAGATGTAAGCGGTCGATATTCAATTAGGACAACCGCGTTCTCGTCTGGTACAGTATCCAGAATGGTCAGGAATTCACTGCGCTTCGCTTCACTCTGCGTATAAGCCAGTGGATTGGTGACAACCACCAGTCGGCGTCGAGCCAGAAATGGAACAGCTTTGCTTACGGCTTCAAACTCGTTTATTGAGAGTGAACGACCATCAAAAGTTGCATAGTTCATCTCAATTGCAGCGCGATCGCCAAGACCTGATTTCAACGCCTTGAGCGATTCATTGATACCAAATTCGTCATCTCCATGAAAAACGTAGATAACCGGCTTTATTTCCCCGCCCATTTTCAATACCGGGTGACAACGCGATGTGCCTTCATCCCCCCTTTGCGGCTCGCCACGATCTCAACGACCTGCAATTCGCCCAGCTCCGGCGAGGTTGTAACTCGCTCTTGGATGAAAAATCCCAAAGGTTGGGAAAGAATCAATACCAGGGTGGCTAAGAGCATGGAAATCGGCAGCCTCTCCAACTTATCGCGCGTCCGCCGTCCAGCCCCAAACATGGCAGCACCCGCCGCCAAGCCAGCCAAAACACCTGAGGTGACGAAATTGGTGCCACAATTGCGGTGGATAGCCAGATTCTTTTCTCCTCCATTCAACCGGGATCGCGCCTCTTCAACCGATTCGTACACATCCTCGATCTCTACATCGCCGATCACCCAAAAACCACCAGCATCTGAATGACCCGCTAAATTAATTTTTGGGTAGCGTTTTGAAAGAATATTCAGCGTGGCATGTTCAAGCCCGTGATTGCGGCGGATGCGCGAGAAGAATTGTGCACCCGGCTTTCTTCTTGTCATTATTTCTTCGCTTTGTTTCATGTTGTTCTCCCTCTTACCCGAGGTTTCATTCCGAGATTATTATAACCGCCATTAAACAGATAGTGCATGCACTGAATTTTCAAAGTTAAGTTTCTTAATAGTGACTGTAGACAATATTAACGTGGATTCCAATCACATCACCCTTGAACTGTTCCATTCTGATGGTTAGAACGACCATCCTGGAACGATTCGCTGCTTTTATATCGATGAGACGGTCTCGGCAGTCTGAGGGTTGTCAGCTGGCTGTACAGCAGTTGCCTTAATGAATCCTGCATACATCAATATAATACCCAAGAATTCGCTCAAATATAACCAATCTGCCAAACCAATTCGAATAAATGTGCCTCCCAAGGTCGGCATTAGAGCCCCTGCAGCGATCAAGATATTCCCGATCATGCGATCCTTCAGCACGCGCTTACGCCAGAATATGAAAGCCGAATAGATCGCACCACCTACCAATGTGACCGCACCATAGGTGTTTAGCAGAATAGTCAAGACGATAATGATCCCGCTGCGAACGAGAATATCCTGGTATTGGGCCGAGGCAGGTTGGCTGAGATCGTACGCCGCAGCTGCATTTACAGGTGCAGTGAAGATTAATATGGCGGCTACAAATGAAACGATCGTCAGCATCAAAGTCAGCGTTTTGGCAATTCCAGTCTTGCGCACCAACAAGTGCACAGTCCCCTGGCCAAGCCAGGCCGCGGTAAGCATGGCGCCGCTTAAATACCACACCTTTAATACCAGGTTGCTGTAGTTGAACAGCATGATAACTTCGGTCAAGGTGCCCAGTCCAAATAAGAAAAGCCCGATCCCCCACAACAAGAGATGCATGCCGCCTCGGCGACGATACCGCTCGAATACAGAAATCGTGAAGATAAATGCTACAACAGTGGAAAGGATAGAAATGTAATGCACAGGAGCCTCCGATCAAAAAAATTTACCAGTAACGAATTTGAGTTCATCTGATCACATACCGGGCATCAGCCCAAAAAGTGATAAACCGATCACGATCACCGTGCCCACCAATCCCAATAATAAGATCCCAAGCGCGAGAGGGACCAGAATTTGAGACCATTTGGAAGGTGAGAATCGCTTGCTAGGTTGACTCAATAGCTACCCTTCTGGTATGCATCATATGTTTCGAGCAATACTATCTGTATCTGGTCGGTAAAATGGTATATCTTGCGGAAAATCTCGCTCCAGGCTTTTGGTGACTGGATCGTGGCTTCTTCATAAGTTGAGAGCATTGCTTCCAAAAGGACATTACGGAAGAACAGGAAAGCGCGCGAGGCTTCCGCCGCGGATAATCCCCGCCGCCAACCCCTGGAGGCATATTCAAAGCCTAACGAGCGGGCTTCAGAAGTATCATAGTCTCCATCCGTAGCCAAAGCATCCATCAATCCCTGGAGCAAAGCTCGCCCACTGCGCCGGTACTGAATCCGGGCTTCTTCATCCAATTTCTGATACCAGCTTTCATTCTCCAGGGTTCCTTCACTGACCTGCACCCTTATGTTTTGCAATGCAGCCTGCATCACCAGATGCCCTTCATCCACCCCTTCGTTGCGATGCGTTTGTATCCACAGCTCGACCTCGTTTCGCCGGAATCGCCTATGCCCACCCTGTGTGCGATGAGCAGGTAGGTGACCCTGATCCGACCAGCTGCGCACGGTGCTGGGGTGTACACCCAACATGCTGGCAACTTCGCTCAAGTTCAGCCAATCATCCGTCATTTATCACCTGCTCAATTTGATTTGCTCATTGTGCATAGCAACTGTGTTTTGTCGATCCTAAATAAAAATTAAATTAGACTTCACCTGCCAGAGCTGCCTGCTCGATAAAAGAGATTTCCTTATCCTCCCGACGGAAGGCAGCCACATCTATGCGGCGCAGGAGCATCAAGGAAATCAATAATAATGCAGCCAATAAGCTGAAAACGATCACATAAGCATAGATCGGGTTTTGTAAAACCTGAGTCAGGATATCACGCACCACGCCGCTCAACAAGGCGCCAATCAATCGTGAGGCAGCATTCGCCATCCCCCAAGCACCAATAAACAGACCAACTTTGGCGGCTGTAGTCATATCTAACATCAGTGATAGATTCGATACAGTTGAAAAACCTGTGCCGAGACCAAGCAAGATAACTCCAGCATAGAATACTCCTGCATTGATGATAACACCACTGGCCGCAATTAATATGAAACCAACTAAAGCAATCGCACCACCCCATAATGCAACCGATCTTTTACTGACTCTGCGAGCCAGAGCACCCGCGGCCACTAAAGCAATCAGCGTGAAGGCTCCCCAAATCGAGGTGATGCGCGTGGTCTCATTAACCGAAAGGCCAAAGGCTGTGCCCCCATAAGGCTCAAGCAGAATATCCTGGCCCAAGAGCGCGATGAGCAAAATGATTAAGTAAATGAAGAAAAGCGTCGCTTGCTTATTTTCCAAGATCGTGCTGCCCAAAACCCGCCAGGAGTAACGCTCTTCCCTGCTTACCCCCGGTACAGATGTACGCTTCTCAAGCTTGATTAAACCCAACAATCCCAAGACCAAGGCGATGATCCCTACAATCCAAAATGCCTGTACCAGTACCTGAGGTGAATACGGATCCACCAGGCGACTCAGGAGAAGAGAAGTACCGATGATCCCAATGATCATCATGAAAAACATAACGGATATCGTGCTGCCGCGTTCTTTTTCACCCGACAAATCTGTTGCCAATGAAAAGTAGGATACGGTAGCAAAATTGAAACCCATCCCCCAGGCTCCAAAGGCAAGCAAGCCAAACAAGAGACCAACCCAGAAATTCTCGGCCAGCACGAACGCCGCCAGGGGAGATAGAACGACACCTAACACACAAAACACGAGTCCCAGGACAATATACGGTGTGCGCCGCCACCCCCAGAGTGGATGTCGGTCTGAGAAAGAGCCGATCAAGACTTGAATAGGGGAGAGAAGATACGGTAGTGAGGCCAGAATTGCGACAAGTGTCGCAGAAAATGCCAACTCATTGATCATCACGCGGTTCAGCGTACTGTTGATTGGAACCAGAGTCATGGCTACCGCTAAATGTATCAAACCTAATTGAATGCGCTTCAAGAACAAAATCTGACCCTCAAATATAGTGTTTTTTTTACGGCTACGCGCAAAAAACTGGGGCGTGATATGGACTCCTGAATGTAGGTCAAGTTCAGCTGAAATCCACAACACGGCATATGGGTAATTCTAGATTAATTTAGCCGCCCGTCAATGTAGATTTATGTAGGTTTTATATTAATGTTTATGAAGATTCCGGAGTTTTCGATGATTAAGAGCACGGAATATCCAGCCCGCATTATTCTTTTAGCAATGCCTCTTCCAAGGCCTGGCGCAGGGTGCGCACCTCAACAACTTTTAATCCATCAGGCCAGGGTTCACCCCGCCCAAGACGCCCGGGGACGATCGCCATCTTGAATCCCAGCTTGGCTGCTTCTCGAAGGCGTGCGGGCATCTGCCCTACCATACGCAGTTCCCCCGATAAGCCCAGCTCTCCAATTAGAACAGTCTCCGCCCTTAATGGAATATCGCGAGTCGAGGAGGCGATCGCGGCGGCGATGGCCAGATCAGCTGCGGGTTCACCGACTCTCAGCCCACCAACTACATTGACGAAGACATCCTGCTCGGCTAATCGCAAGCCTGCCCGCCGGGTGAGCACTGCCACGATCAGCAGCAGCCGGTTGAAATCGATGCCATTCGGCGTGCGCCGCGGGTTGCCGAAAGAGGTGGAGCTGGTCAAACCCTGGATCTCCACCAACAATGGCCGCGTACCCTCCATCGTGACCGCGATCGCCGATCCAGGCGCGTTGACCATGCGTTCGGCCAGGAAGGCCTCAGAAGGGTTGGCCACCTCTTCCATACCGCTTTCTCGCATCTCGAACACTCCCACCTCCGATGTCGCCCCAAAGCGGTTCTTCACAGATCGCAGCAAGCGATAGGATTGAAAGCGATCTCCTTCCAGATATAGGACCGTGTCTACAATGTGCTCCAGCACGCGCGGCCCGGCGATGGTGCCTTCCTTGGTCACATGCCCGATCAGGAACACGGAGAC
>JBFFIU010000191.1:0-7182 GCA_041556275.1 Anaerolineales bacterium
CTGTGGGATGGTGGTGTCAGTCGGTGATGGTGTCGATGCAGATGGTGGGATTGTTCCAGTGGGCTGTGGTGAGGACCGACAGCCAACGAGCACTGGCAGTATTATGCTGAACGCGAAAACAGTTCCCTTCATCTCGAACCTCCTCACATAGACCAAATGTCTTGTGTTCGATAAATGCTCTAGAAAGAAAAAAACCAAAGGCAAAGTATTGGTAAACCCAATTACCTCCGGCTGTTTCCAAAGAACTGTATTGCTATCTGCCGCTGCGATATGTAGATCTTATTGATTAAGATATTTATAGCATAATTACCAGGTGCTCACAATAGGCTTCTAGTACGAACAAAGCGATGAACCCTATGAGCTATTTGCCCCCAGGAGTCAGAGCCGCATCACGCAGTCACCATCAAATCCATATAAAAAATCTTGCCGATTTGTCCGCATGGGTATCAAGAAATACCCCTCTATCATCCGCACCTTGCTTACGATAACAATAGATATCCTACGGGGGGAAGAACCTCTGGATGAGCAGCTGCAAGATGAAGATAAGAACGGGCAGAGCGATGAGGCCAAGCAGGCTAGCAAATGTCCCCCGGGGCCAGGGCCAGGTTCGTAGCTTCTCGAGGTACTCCTGTTCAAGCACGAGCGCTGCAAGTTGAGCATGCTGCGCTTCTATATCGGATAGGTCTCCCCGATCTACCCTCTGATCGAGCTCATCGATGCTGTCACGAATCCGCTGCCTAACCTGCCCCAACCTTGCGGATTTCTCATTCACTAGTCGTTTGTTGAGACTATAGAGTGGGAGGAAGAATACTAACATCGCGAGACCCATTCCAACTAACGACGGTAGAGCAAATAGAATACTTCCTTCGGTAGTTTGATAGATGAAGATCGAGGGTAGGAGCATGAACACAGTAAGGACTGCGGCCCAGAATGAGAGCCTCGAGAATGCGAAGATGGGTGTCGTATCAAAAATACCAATTGAAGGAGCCTCTTGATGGAGGGTCGAAACCATCTCAAGCTGTCTGGTGTGATGGTACATCGAAACTAAGAGCATCCCCATATTGAACCAAAAGATCAGATACACAATTGCGTCTGATACCAGAGTGCCGCTGATCAAACCGGAATAGGAGGGAGCCACCCAAACCGTGCCGAGGAAGATGATTGTCCCAAGAAGTTGGATCACGACGACAGGCCTGGATGGCATCGCGATCAGCCGGTACTCATAACGCTCGTAATACTCCTCATCTAGACCGCTCGCTGGACGGAATTGAGCTAAGGATTGCCTCGCGACCCGGTCAAGGATGTGCATCATGGCGAGCATGAGCGGAGTCCAGATTGCGGTCCATGTCAAAGGTAGGGTTAAGAGATACTTCTCAGTATTGCCCGATACCCATTGGGAGCCATGGAGGATCAAGAGGATGATTACAGCAAGGACGACATATAAACCCAACGGAGCTAGTGGAAAGCTCTCAGCAAGATTTTGAACTCGGTCTACCCAACTATGGCGATATATTTGTTTTGTCATTGTGATGTGTGCGTTTCAGGCCGACCAAAATCTGAAAAGATCCTTTCTTCATAATGAGTAGGTAGCTTATTTTCCAGTTATTCTTTCAATTTATGACACTATGACATCCAGCATCTATCAGTCGCGGACGCTAAACTGGTTGATAAGCCAATATCTAAATGCACTATTTCAACGAAATCCATATTGTCCGAAACAAATTAACGGCTTATTAAGGATATTGGCATCCTTCTTGAACAAATGGATTAAACGTGTCTAGTGGTGCTATTGTAGGTCAATATCAGTATATAAAAGAATCTTAACCAGCGCAATAGATGTTCTATTCTTTCACCTGAATTCTATCCAGTCCGGAAGTCACACGATAATAATGGTAGTTTGTGAGTAAGAAGTGAACATGGGGGGCATTACATTTGAATACCTAATCCCTTGATGTTGGGTACCGGTTGGGTATCGGGGAGCGGTATGCAGATACCCATGTCTTTTTCATTATTTACATTTCACCCCATCCCCACCGTGGAGGATTGGTTTACTCACAGATGTGAAATAACCTAAATAGCACTCTCCAGATGTGGAGCTATGTTTAGGTAAACGAAAAGGGGCTGCCAGTTACGACAGCCTCATAATCTGTGGGTAGTGCTAGGTTGGATGATGTCCACTAAGAACAACTTAGCAGATTTGATGTAAGAATACATGGATCGTCAGTTCTACCTGTTGATTCCTCCCTTCCATCGGGCGGTCACCTCCAGCGAATTGTAAGGTCACCGCAAGCTAAAACCCTGAACCGCTGACCACCCCGATCTCACTGCATCAGCTGAAGAATCGCGTCAATCACCAGTTGGGGCGCGTCCAGATGGATGTGATGGCTGCTCCCATCAGCCATTATGAATTGACCCGACTCCGACTTGCGAGCGAGCAACATGCTTTCCTCATTCCAGAACTGGCGAAAAGCCTGACCAAATTCGCCGAAACTCGGATCTGGTTCTGTTGCACCAATTACAGTCAACGGTAGCTCGCCAAAGGAACTGATCCCAGCAACTTCATCCGCTGTCGGTCCGAAAAACTCCTCAAACTCTGATGCTGTTGCATCCATAAACGGCGCAATAGCAATTGCATCCGGATCGGAGGACATACTTAACACATCAGCCTCCTCACGAAGGGTCTCACCTTGTTGGTTGAAGAGTTCTCGTAGTTCAGGAAAGCCCTCTCCCATCATCCACGCGAGTGGAGAAGGATCTAAGAGGACTAGACCAGCGACTTCTTCCGGATATGTGCTCGCATACACCTGCATATTCAGGCCCCCAAGAGAATGTCCAACCAGAAGAAACGGACCGTCTTCACCGGAGTTTGCCAGAAGAAGATGCAACTCGCTTGCTGTCCGCTTACTTTCGCGCGGCATTGGGCCAGGCTCACTTTGACCATATCCTGCCCGATCATAAGCGCACACTCTGGTTTGATGACTTAGCATCGTAATGACGGACTCCCAGCTCTCGTAACTCTCACCCAAACCTGTGTCAATTACAACCGTCGGTCTTCCTGTCCCGGTACAATGAATGTAGAGTCTGTGAGTTCCAATATCTACTAAATCATCTCGTGGCGCTTCAGGTCGAGGCGTGCAACTTACCATAATCACAAGCAGTACACAGACAATTGCTGTCAATCTCTTGTGCATCTTCACAGATTCAACTCCATTGATGATATTGGGCTGCCTAACGGCCGCGAGCTGAGCGGCGTTGTTCATCTCCGAGCTTGAAGCGCCGCTGATGCGGCGTCCGCGCCAGCGAGTTGTTGGGCCGCATTTGATTTTTTTGGACATGGTACAGAAACAACCATGTTACTTTTGTCAAACGTGAGCACTTCGCGAAATTCAGACCCTTAACAAACCACGGAACCCCCTTGCAGCATAGTACGATTCTGCACCATTATGATATACGAAAACATGGTCATAGCGACGATCACAAAAGATGGCACCACCGAGTTTTCGAATATCGGCAGGTGTTTTTACCCAGCTTGATGTTTTCGTATCGAAATTTCCCAGTTTCTGCAACTCCCGATATTGTTCTTCTGTTAAAAGTTCAATGCCCATAGCAGCAGCCATATCAATAACATTATTTTTCGGTTTATTTTGTTTCCTAGATTCTAACGCTTCTTGATCGTAACAAATGCTTCTGCGGCCTTTAGGGCTTTCTGTTGAACAATCATAAAAAATGTATTCGCCAGTCTCTTTATCATAACCAACTACATCCGGATCACCGCCAGTTCTTTCCATTTCATTCAATGACCACAGTTTTTCAGGATTTGCTTCCAGCTTCACTTGCACTTCGGCCCATCCAACACCTTTATGGCGGTTCATGTTTTCCTCAAAACGAACCTTCAATGTTTTGAGTAGTTCTTCACATTGTTCTGGCGAGATCTCCTTTTTATTGCGATTAATGTTGTTCATACTTATATTTATCCTCTTGGTGATTGATTATTGTTGAAGTCGCGTGCTGCTTAACGCCCGGCCATATCGCGATTGGCAAAGTTGACGAGATTACTTGGTAGCTTTGGCACATTCATAGGCCCAGCCAATTGCAAAATTTGCGCTGCTTGCCAATTCACGTGCATTGGCATGGTTGGGCAGTCATTTGAACTAATACGAGAAATGCTTTTTACGTAAGCCATATTTAGCTTAAACAAAGTGAAATGGATCTCCAGCAGACACATGAGTGATTTCCATTCCAGGCAGAAGAGGACGCAACCAATCTGCACACCATTTCATCCCAGATTCCTCACTGTTAACATGTCCCAGGATTAACAATCCTTTCTCTTGATAAAAGTGAAGGGCATCACGTACATACTCAGAGGTTTCCCACTCATTAATTTCTCCACATACTAACACATCAATATCATCCCGCCCGACCATTTCAATCGGAAACTTACCTCCGGCCATTCCAACTAATAAGGCAATACGGCTACAGATCATAGCGGGATTACCCACCATACGCACTCGCTCAATATCAAGCTTTTCTTTAAACATTTCAGCCAAATCCAGCAGCGAGATCGGCTGAATGTTAAAACGCGTAAAATCTCTGGCCATCCCAATATAGTCTTCGACTGATTCCACTCGGGTATTCAAGTGGGCCCGTATCTCAGCTTCATTTTGATTGTCCCACCCCAATTCTTGCAGCACCCCGGTAAGAATGCCATCTGGACGATGTAAATGCCAATAATCGTGGAACCGCCAAATGACAACATTATTTTCATCAATCAGGCGACGTTTTGCTTGATAGACGGGGTCGTCCTCAAGCCAGTCTGTTTCATCCTTATCCTCATAGAAAGTAGGCTCATGCGTAATAACCAGATTAGCCCCAAGTTCAACCGCCTTTTCAATGACCTCACTCGTAGCAAGGAAAGTGGTCACGATACCTTTGACGGTTTGAGAAGCATCACCCACCTTAATGGTATCCCTGGTGGCACCCAAAATATCTTCCAGTGGTGCTTCCGGAACCGTTGCAGTAATTATGTTGATTACATCCTGAATAGTCATTCTCATACTCACTACCCTCCACATCCATCTCTTAGCCGCCCAACGGGTTGATAACCCGAAAAATTAATGCGCGAAATCCATTAGATACATTATATACGAATCAAAATCGGTATATGATTTGGATAATATCTTCTAAATAGATTATTTCAATATTTCAGAACCACTAAAAATCCAAAATAATTTGTGTAATTTCTCGTAAATCCCCTCGGTCTGCCCTTGATCGGACAGGCGTGGATTAATTAGCGTTCATTCGCGTATTAATCCGTAATTATTCACGAAATTAGTGGATTAATTTGTGGATATCTTTCCCCCACTTACAAGTGACCTGTGCAGGATTAGCCTGTCCTGAGCGAAGTGAAGGGAACCTGCAACCTGGTCCTGACAGGGCAAAGCCTTGTTAGGGTACATCCCGCACTGTTCTTGCGGGGCTAGCGATTAAGAGGCGCTTATGTTAGTCCTCGTCCCTTGTATCTTTCTATTGAGGAATTAAGAAACACCTCCCACTGAGGAGGGGTTATAAGTGACCCGTGCAGGAATCGAACCTGCAACCTAGCGATTAAGAGTCGCTTGCTCTGCCAATTGAGCTAACGGGCCCCGTGCTGCGAGAAAATTATACTCCATGTATGCACCCTGTCAACTTGCAGGGCTTCTCCATTTCACCCGACATTTGATATACTTGGGTTTGCATCTCCACGCTAACTCTAATTGATGACCAAGTGAGCACACAGTCGCAAGGCTCGCCAACCTCTCATACCTATCCATCCATTCCCACCCTACAGAGGTGACCTCATGAAAGCACGCCTGGTTCCCGTGTACTTCGTTCAAGGCCGTGATGCAGATTTTGATCTCCAGCTGGCGCGCCTGAAAGAGTTGCTCTCTGAGCAGGCTGAGTTTCTCGATCCGCATCCCCTCGGCGAGCAGCTCCCCGATGCCGATGCGGTCATCTTCCCCCAATTAATCGGCGAAGCCTACCACCAGCTGCAGGCTTTCAAAGCCATCCAGCTCCCCATCCTGGTCATTACCTCCGAATTCGGCACCGTGTTGATGTGGGATTGGGAGATCGTCAGCTACCTGAGGTCCGCGGGCGTCGAGACCATCGCTCCCAACAGCCTGGAGCAGACCCGCACGATCCTCAAAGCCCTGCAGGTCAAGCGAGAATCCCAGGAGACGAAATTCCTGGTCTTCCAGGACAACCCAGGCGAGGGCTTCCAGTCCGAGATCTTCAAACGCTTTTATTGGTTCGAGCCCGAATGCCTGCAGCGCATGGGGGATAAGTTCGGCGTGACCATCGTCAAGAAGAGCTTCGAAGCCCTCAGCGCTCAGGCTAAAGCCATCCCGGATCGAGAATCGCAGGCGGTCATCGACCGCGGCGATTTCACCACCACCGATCTCTCCCCGCGCGCGGTTAATAGCGCTGCTAAGATCTACCTGGCCGTCAAGCGCCAGCTCGCAGAAATGGACGCCGTCGGCGCGGTCGGCATCAACTGTCTCAACGAATCGCGCTTCTCAGATACCACCCCCTGCCTGGCCTGGAATCTGCTCTATGAGCAGCAAGGCATGATCTGGGGCTGTGAAGCCGATGTCGTCTCGATGCTCACCAAGTACATCCTGCATAAATCGCTGGATGTACCCATCATGATGACCAACCTGTACCCTTTCCTGATGGGTCAGGCCGCTTTGGCGCACGAGCGCATCCCCCACTTCCCTGAGGTGGAAGATCCTGACGATCACATCCTGGCCGCTCACTGCGGCTACCTGGGTGTCGTCCCGCAATCCTTTGCCACCCGCTGGACGCTGAGCCCCAAGGTGCTGGCCATCGTCGATGATAACGCCTCGGCCATCGACGCGCGCCTGCCGCGTGGCAAGATGACCTTGGCAAAATTCGATCCCAGCTTCGAGCAGATGTCCGTCGCCGAAGGCGACCTCAAAGATTACGTCCAATACGAAAATTCGGACTGTCTTAATGGCGCCATCCTCAAGGTGTCCAATGGACGCCGTATGCTGGATCGACTCACCTCGCACCACTACCTATTGATGACCGGCCACAACCAGGCCGATATCGAATTAATTGGTAGAGTGTTTGATTTCCAGGTTGCTGAATTATAATCTCGCTGACTGTATGAAAGAGATGATA
>JBFFIU010000192.1:0-7142 GCA_041556275.1 Anaerolineales bacterium
GCACCGAAGACAAGGCCTGGCAACAAAAAGGAATGATCGTAGCGTTTCAAGATCACCAGCAAAGTTATGGCAAACACCAGACCTGGGATCCAGAGCAACAAATTCTCAATCTGGAAGAGTGCCGCCAAGCCAGAAAGGTTAATCGATAAATCGGTCATCATGCTGATTGATCCACTCACCAACAGCCAACCTGTTCCAGCCAGAAAGCCACCTACAACCGGATAAGGCAAAAACCTCACCAGGTTTCCCAAATTGAAATAGCCCAAACTGAGGAAAAATATACCGCAAAGAAAGGTTGTCAGTGCGATCGCCACAACCACTGTAGCAAAAGTCTCTATCCCAATCACACCGTCTGGCATGGAGACAACTATGCCAGCTGCCATCACAGCCAGAATAGCAGAAGGAGCATCCTGATTACCTGCTACTGTGCCAGGCAGTGAAGTTATCAGAGCAACTGCGACTCCAGTAATGATGGCACCGATCAAGGCTATCCCAATGCCAATTGAAACATAACCAGAGAGCTCGCCGGCGAAGATCAGAGCCGCGAAGGAGATAGCTAAAATTACTTCAATCAATCCGACAACTAAGCCAGAAGTAAATCCAGGAAGAAGTCGGGCCGATACAAAATCCTGGGTGATTTCCGAAGCCAGATTCTTTATGGATTTCAGTTTTATTCCCGTCATTTCTGGCGCCTATAATATAGTTCCACCATTTCAAGGAGGCAAGGCGCTACTCTTCCAAGGTACTTATATCTCCTTCTGGTTCCCCCAAAGCGCGCGCGCGCAGCAAGCGACGCATAATCTTCCCGCTGCGAGTTTTCGGAAGGCTATCGACAAACCCGAGCTCCTCCGGTTTAGCGATAGGGCCTATCTCGTGAGCTACATGTTGGCGCAATTCATCAGCCAGTTTATCGCTTTTTTCGAATCCGCTCCGCAAGATGACATAGGCGTGAATAGCGTTACCCTTGATCTCATGTGGCAGTCCTATGGCCGCGGCTTCAGCGACAGCCGGATGACTCACCAAAGCACTCTCCACTTCCGCGGTTCCCAAACGGTAACCACTAACTTTGATCACATCATCCATGCGACCAATGATCCAGATATACCCATCCTCATCACGCCTGGCTGAGTCCCCAGTTTGATACATCGTGCCAAATTTCTCCCAATATTGCTGCTGATAGCGTTCCGGATCACGATAAACTGTGCGCAACATGCCTGGCCAAGGTCTTTTTATGACCAGATATCCTTCTTCACCCGGGGACACCTGATCACCACTCTCATCAACGACATCGACCTCGATTCCAAAGAATGGTCGCGTCGCTGATCCCGGTTTGAGAGGCGTGATCGGGAGGGGGGTGATCATAAATCCACCGGTTTCTGTTTGCCACCAGGTGTCCATGATCGGGCACATTTCCTTTCCGATCACAGTGTAATACCAACGCCACGCTTCCGGGTTTATCGGTTCGCCAACACTGCCCAACAGGCGCAGGCTGCTCAGATCATGGCGGTTCGCCCAAGCATCTCCGAAACGCATTAACCCACGAATGGCGGTAGGCGCTGTATAAAGGATGGTGATGCCATAATTCTCAATCATGCGCCACCAGCGATTGGGATACGGGTGAGTCGGAGCGCCTTCATACATAAAACTGGTAGCCCCGTTGAGCAAAGGTCCATAAACGATATAACTATGCCCGGTGATCCAGCCTGGATCAGCTGCACACCACCAGCGGTCTTCATCCTTGACATCGAAAACGCATTTCAAAGTTAAATAGGTATAGACCATATAGCCACCATGCGTATGGACCACACCTTTAGGTCGACCTGTCGTGCCCGAGGTATATAGGATAAAGAGCGGATCTTCCGCATCCATCGGCTCCGTTTCACAAGTGTTTTCGGCAATGGGCAAGCTGATCAGGTCATGATACCAATAGTCTCGTCCTGGTTCCATGTAAATTTCCTGACCGGTTCGCTTTACAACAATGCAGCTCTCGATCGTTGGCTGGCGAGCCATCGCTTCATCAGAGATGTCTTTGAGTTTCACAATTTTCCCCCGCAGCCAACCGCCGTCTGCGGTTATCAACACGCGACTCTGCGCATCCTCGATCCGCTCCGCCAGCGCTTCAACACTGAAACCACCATAGACCACGCTATGTGGTGCACCAATTTTTGCACAAGCCAGCATGGCGATCACCTGTTCGGGGATGCGTGGAAGATATATGGTGACGATATCTCCTTTGCGAACCCCCATGCTTCGTAAAAGGCTGGCAAACTTACATACTTCACGGTTCAAAGAGAAGTAAGAAAACGTGCGCACATCACCCGGTTCACCTTCCCAGATCAGAGCCAGCTTGTTCTTGCGAGCGGTAACCACATGACGATCTAAGGCATTATGGACTATATTTGTTTGCCCACCGACAAACCATTTATAGAATGGTGGATTGCTGTCATCCAGGACCTGGTCCCATTTACGATACCATTCCAATTCCCCTGCCATCTCACCCCACAATCCTTCCGGATCGTCTAACGAGCGTTGGTACATCGATTCGTAATCCTGAATGTACGCCGCCGCGACCACCTCAGCAGAAGGATGATAGATCTCACCTTGGACATCGTTGTTCGACGCAATCGCATTTTCCATAAATTCCTCCATTATCGGTCTAACTTTTACGTTTTAAAAAGGAATGCCCCCAATATAAAAAAGATTTTACGGTCATGTGACTATCCTGTCAACCTTGTAGATATTTCACGATTTTTTAGTTGTTGAGAATTGATAGAGATGTTTAGCAGACCAATATATTTCGTGTTTTCAGGGCAAGTTTAGAAATCCAGGTAAGATCTTGCTTGACAAAATATTCTATTTAGTTAAAATAGAATTTAGGCTAAACTAAATCTAATCCTTCCTTAGTTAGCTTTTATCGGTTACCCATTGGAGGAACATATGCCTCAGAACACAATATTCAGATTTATAACCTTACTGCTTTTTATAATTCCCCTATCAGTCTCGGTCTATTATCGCCGCAAAGCTCAGATAACTTCAGGAGATCAGATCGACCGCCGCCAAGAAGGAGACTTCGTCATGATCGCTTTAAGGCTCAGCGGAATCCTTTTATGGCTCTCCATCATAGCCTACATTGTTTATCCACCAGCAGTGGACTGGGCGACTATTGCACTGCCAACTTGGTTACGCTGGATCGGTGTCCTTGGCGGTATCATCGCGGTGGGGCTTCTAATCTGGATGTTCTCCAGTTTAGGGATGAACATCACAGATACAGTCGTAACCCGTCAGAAGCATACCCTGGTAACGCATGGACCTTACCGTTGGATAAGACACCCGCTCTATACATTCGGGGCTTTCTTTTTCCTAAGTTTGAGTCTAATCTCATCTTTATGGATCATACCTGTGCTCGGCATCCCGGCATTTGCGATTCTAATCAATCGCACTTCTGTTGAAGAGGAGTCTCTCCACGCTCGTTTTGGGGAAGAATATCAGCAGTACACTCGACAAACAGGTCGATTTCTACCACGTCTCGGCTGATACAGCATCTTGCCTAATCAAGCTACCACCTTGGAGGCGATTTAATTAATCCTGAATACTTATTTAACTAAAAGGTCAGGTTATAATCTGCGATATCTTTGAGATACAACACTCATCCTTTATTCGGTGCTTATTAAAAAATGGGAGGAGGAAAACAATGCAGGTTCTTGGCATAGATATCGGAGGAAGTGGGATCAAAGGAGCACCTGTCGATACAGACGTGGGAGCAATGCTCGCCCCTCGCTACCGCCTACTTACACCCTCTCCTGCCAAGCCACGCCCAGTTGCGGAAACAGTCGCCAAGATCGCCGATCATTTCGAATGGCAGGGCTCTATCGGTATCGGGTTTCCAGGCGTCCTTCGGAAGGGGGTGACCTTAACTGCAGCGAACCTCCACAAAGGGTGGATTGGGTTAGATGCTGCCAAACTTATCAAAAAAACTACTGGAAATGCTGTTTGCATCATTAACGATGCCGATGCTGCAGGGTTAGCCGAGATGGCCTTCGGGGCTGGCGCAGACCGTCAAGGTGTAGTGCTGCTGGTCACTATCGGCACAGGTCTGGGTACAGCACTCTTCACAGATGGGCACCTGCTCCCCAACAGCGAATTCGGTCATCTGGAGATAAATGGCGTCGAAGCGGAACATATAGCCTCCGATGCAGCTCGAAAAAGAGATAAACTTTCCTGGAAGAAATGGGGGAAACGCTTCGATGAATACTTAAACAAGATGGAAAAGCTTTTCTGGCCCGATCTGATCATATTGGGCGGTGGCATCAGCAAAAAACATGCTGAATTTTTCCCGTACCTGACCGTCCAGGCTGAAGTTCTACCAGCGAAGATGCTTAATGAGGCTGGAATCATTGGGGCAGCGATCGGTGCCTGCAAATATGCCTAATAAAACTTAGACCAAGACCAGGAGGCTGTCAAACGGGACAATCAGATCGGATGACCTTATTATATTTCTCCCTATAAGCGATCCTATGATCTCATCCGACAATTCCCCCATCCGTGAGCCGGCGCAGGTCTCTCAGGGCAACCTCGATCTCTTCCGGTCTTACGGGGCGGTCTTCTTTTACATTTCGCAAGTTTCCCTGCTCGGCACTCTCCAGAGCGACTTCGCGGATGGTAGTATCCCGAGCCAGTGCTTCCTTTACAAGAGCAGCTCCTGCGGCATAGCCAATCAGCGGATTTAATGCTGTGACGACAATGGCGTTCTTCTCCAACCATCCTGCTGCCTTATTTTGATTGGCCTGCACACCGACAACGCATTTCGCGGTAAATGCCTGCACGCTTCCAATAATCACCTGCATCATCTCGAATACATTATGGGCGATGATTGGCATCATCACATTGAGCTCCAGCTGACCGGCTTGAGCTGCCTGGGCAACAGCATGATCGTTGCCCTGCACGTGATACATCGCCATGTTGAGCATTTCCGCCTGTACTGGATTCACTTTACCAGGCATGATACTCGATCCTGGCTGCACTGCAGGTAAACGGATCTCATCGAGACCGGTTGCGGGTCCAGAGGATAGCAAGCGAAAATCATTGGCGATGCGAGTCAAGGTGATTGCCAGGGTGCGCATTGAACCGGAGAAATCAGCTACATCCGCCATTGACTGCATACTTTCAAACAAGTCATCTGAGGTATAGAGTGCCAAACCAGTCAGTTCGGACATTTTCTTCACCATCCGAGGATGATATTCGGGATGAGCGTTCAAACCACTGCCGGTCGCAGTACCGCCAATACCCAATCGACGCAGCTCCCCCGATGACCTTTGAATACGCTCACCGTCTCGCTCAACGGCTTTAGCATATGCTCTAAACTCCTGTCCAAGGCGCACGGGGACAGCATCCTGCAAATGAGTGCGCCCTGATTTAATCACCTCATCAAATTCAGCCCCCTTTTTAGCTAATGCCGAGGCCAGCTCATAAACCGACTCCAGGAGCTGCTCAAGACGCCACAAACAGCCTAACCTGATAGCAGTCGGGATCGTATCATTGGTTGATTGAGCCATATTGACATGGTCATTTGGATGGACAAGATATTCACCTAATTCTCCCCCAAGAATCTGAGTCGCACGATTGGCGATCACCTCATTCGTGTTCATGTTATGGCTGGTGCCCGCGCCCGCCTGGAAAGGATCTACGACAAACTGTTTGTCCCACTTTCCATCAATTACCTCCTGAGCAGCTTGAATGATAGCTATTGAATAATGTTCATCCAACAGACCAAGCTCATGATTGACTTCAGCTGCTGCGCGTTTAATCACCGCCATCGACCAGATGAAAGCCCTCCAGGGAAGAAGCCCGGAGATGGGAAAATTTTCCACCGCCCTTTGAGTTTGGGCACCATATAATGCCGTTCCCGGAACTCTCACCTCTCCGAGCGAATCATGTTCAAGACGCACTTCGGAATTCATAATGCCAGAACCTCCGCTTAATTATAGGTCTTATTGTAACCCCTCTCAAACAATTAACACAATCTGGTTAAAAATACTCGAAAATGCTCTACTCCGGCTTAAGATCCCTTACCAGCTGTCATCATGGATCTTTGTTTAGCAATAAGGATGATGCAAAAAAAGAATAGGATCAGATATCCTCCGCTCGACCCGAAGCACGCCAACCCACCAATGGTAAAATTGCATCTGATTCGGCTCCAAAACAGATATCCAAATTTGCCATGTTGATCCATTCGGCCTCACAACTACTAACCTTAACAGGCGGTCCTCAGCGCGGACAACGATTAGGCCAACTGGGAATCATCCCAGATGGTGCAGTTATGATCCAGGACGGCCGCATCCTTGCAGTTGGCACCAGCAAAGACCTGCGCGCAGAATACCCAGGTGAACCCGACATTGATGCCGGCAAGCGAGTCGTCATGCCGGGATTCATCGATCCACACACCCATCTGATCTGGGTTGGGGATCGGGCGGCAGAATTTGAAATGCGTTTGCAGGGTAAAACATATCTAGAGATCCTTGCGGCTGGCGGCGGAATCCTCTCCACAGTAAGAGCGACCCGATCTGCACCCATTGAAACCTTGTTAGCCGAAGCTCGTTCTCGTATGCATACCATGCTCAGCTATGGAACAACGACGGCTGAAGCCAAGACAGGCTATGGGCTCGAAATCGAGAGCGAATTGCGCATGCTGCGAGCTTTGCTGGCTTTAAAAGAGGAAGGTCCATTGGATCTGGCGATCACCTTCTTAGGCGCCCATGCCATCCCGCCAGAACACCAGGATGATCCGCAAGGCTACACAGATCATTTGTGCGAAGTGATGCTGCCCGAAGTCCTTCATTGGTGGCAGGAGAACGCCAAAGATCAACAGCTGCCCTTCGTGGATGTATTTTGCGAAACCGGCGCCTTTGATTTAGATCAATCGCGACAGATTTTATATACCGCAAAGAGGTTGGGATTCCCTCTGAAAATTCATGCTGATGAATTCGATAATCTTGGTGGAGCGGCATTAGCTGCCGAGCTGGAGGCTGTCTCTGCCGACCATCTGGTGGCCACTTCGCCCGAGGATATCAAAATCCTGGCTGAGAGCGACACGGTCGCGGTCGCCCTACCGGGTACGCCCTTCGGACTGGCTGAAGCGGATTACA
>JBFFIU010000193.1:0-7125 GCA_041556275.1 Anaerolineales bacterium
AATCCATTGAACTTCCAAGACGAGTGCAGCAACACCATGTAAGGACCGACCAAACCTGTGACAATGTGGAATTGCAACCAGGAAGAAATCCTTCCCCAACGGGCATTACGGCTCCTCTTACGCAAAGCATAGAGCGTCTCGGTCATCAGCATAAGAAGGAATCCAATTATCCCCAATGAATGCCCAAAGAAATCACTGGCAGCTGGGATGCCTCCCAGCGAGATGACTGTAAGAATATAAAGGATCGATATGATAATGATAGCAATGAACGCTATCCACAATTCACGCGTATTGTGGTACATGACCCATCTTCAATTGTCTCCAGAATTCAGCGATCAAATCTGCAATCGGCGCACCTTGTTGCAATAATTTTTCCCTGATGGGTGTGATATTAACTTGCTGCTCTACCAAGGTGTGAATTGGGCGTGAAAGTGTCTGATCACCCATCACGATTGCCCCTAATATCCTTTGCTCACCAATCATGAGCCTCAGGCGATTGATTTCAAAATCCTCTTGAGCAGCGATCGCATCGGGCAGCTGCCGCCAGGTCTCACTATCCCCACGGACAATGCCCACCAGGTCATCCACTCCCCCTCTTCCTACAGTGCCTATGATCGTGGTGGTCAATCCCGCCAGGCGAGTCACATTGAATGCTACCGGCTTCGAGTAGACATGATGCCCACCAGCCATGTTCAATCCTGCAATGGATCCCTGGCTACGTGCTGGCCCCCAAAGAGAATCAAGGATCGATTTGCCGGTAAATGGGTCGTAGACCTGAGCCACATCGCCAGCCGCAAATATATCCTTAGTACTCGTCTGCAGAAACTCATCCACCAAAATGCCGCGATCAATTTCTAGACTATCGCAGTCTTGGGCTAATTCTTTGCGCGGCCTTATCCCGATCGCGATGCCAATTAATTGGCAATCGATCACGTTTCCATCTTTCGTGCGTACACCTCGAACCTTCCCTCTATTACCAAGCACCTCGGCCAGTTCAGTATGGTAATGGATCTGCACACCGTGATCCATCAATCGCCGTTCGACAATCTGTGCCTCGGTCTCATCGAGGATATTATGCCAATAGCGCTCCCGGCGTAAGAAGTAATGCGTCTTCACACCGCGAGCCACAAACCCCTCGACCATTTCCAAGGCAGTGATACCGCCCCCAACAACAACAGCTTTTGGTCTACCACGTGTTAATGATAGTATCCGCCGCGCGTCGTCCAGATTGTCCAGCTTCACCACGCCTTTTAGATCAGCTCCAGGCACATCAATCCGGGCAGCAGAAGCTCCTGTCGCGATGAGTAGTCTGTCAAATCTGAGCTGTTGGCCATTATGGAGTTCTATCAAATGGTCAGCTGGTTGCAGCTTGACCACCCTGGCATGGTAAAGTCCTACATCTAGATTCTGGAAATCTCGCTCGTTGTACGGATAGAGCTGCCGCTCATTTAATTCGCCAGTCAGATAATACGCCAGACCGGGACGCGAATAATATCCATAACGCTCTTCACTCAACAACACTATCTCGCCAACTTCATCCTGGCTACGGATTGACTCTACAGCAGCAATCCCGGCAGCTCCGCTACCAATAATCACATAGCGACGAATATCACACCTCCTTTTCTGGTACCAGCAAAAGATCAAATAGATTTGTACGCTCGAAACTCAGCACACCCCGTGGGCAGCGTGCGACACACTCTCCACAGGTCAAACAATAACTCTCGCTGATCGATTCACCTTTCAATGAATGGCGACGGACATCGATCCCTATTGGGCAGGAAAATGAACAAATGCCGCACTGAACACATCGGCTAGGTTCTGGTACAACGCACCCTTCTGCTCGAGCAATGTGGCGAGTAACCTCTCCATGTAGAAGTTGTCTCAAATTAATCATCATCGCCACCTTCCTGACCATTGGGATGGCAATCCAGACAACGACCTCCAATATCGGATATTCCCTCTTCATCATGCTCTTCGCTCATCTTGTCCTCGCTATGGCAGCCATAACAATTCCATTTCGAACCCCCGGAAGGATGGCAATTACTGCAATTTCCTTTTGCAGAACCGTGGTCAATTGGAAACTTGTGATTAAAATCAGCATCACCCCAGGAACTGGTGCTGTGACAATCTGAGCACTGTCCAGAAAAGTGATCTCCCGGCTTGTCACCGCTGTGGCAAGATTTGCAATCCGTAGCGCCTGCTGCACTATGATTGAAACTCGCTCCCGACCAAGACGAGGTGCTGTGGCAGGCTGAGCATTGTCCGGAGTAATGATTTCCCGGCCTGTCGCCGCTGTGGCAAGCTTTGCAATCCGCATCCCCAGCTGCACTATGATTGAAACTCGCTTCTGACCAAGAAGAGGTGCCGTGACAGGCTGAGCACTGTCCGGAGTAATGGCTCCCAGGCTTATCACCGCTATGACACGATTTGCAATCCGTTGCACCAGCAACAGAATGATTGAAGTTTGCTCCAGACCAGGACGAAGTACTGTGACAGGCTGAGCACTGTCCAGAGTAATGGCTCCCTGGCGTGTCGCCGCTATGACAAGATTTACAATCCGTTACACCGGCAACAGAATGGTTGAAGCTTGCTCCCGACCAGGATGAGGTGTTGTGACAGGCTGAGCATTGCCCAGAATAATGGTTGGCCGGTTTGTTCCCCGCGTGGCAGGAGACACAATCCTTTGCACTCACCGCTTGGTGGTTAAAGGTTGCTTGAGCCCAATTGGTAGTGTTGTGACAGGCTGAGCATTGCCCGGAATAATGGTTGGCTGGCTTATTTGATGAATGGCAGGAGAGGCAATCCGTGGCACCAACCGCCTGGTGATTGAAGGTTGCCTGGGCCCAATTAGTGGTGTTATGGCAGGCTGAGCACTGCCCCGAATAGTGGTTAGCTGGCTTATTTGATGAATGGCAGGAGAGGCAATCCGTGGCACCAACCGCCTGGTGGTTGAAGGTAGCCTGATCCCAGTTGACAGTATTATGACAGGCTGAACACTGCCCATTGAAGTGATCCGCAGGTTTGTCCTTCAGGTGGCAGAACTGGCAGTCTCTCGCTCCTGACAGGCTGTGATCGTAATTTACCTCCTGCCAGGAGGTTGCCGTGTGGCAGGCAGCACAATCGCCTGTAAAGTGCTCTGCTGGTGTGTCCTGCTCATGACAGGCTGCGCAAGTATTTGGAGTTCCTGCATACTGTCCACTAAAGTGACAGGCAAAACAATCCAATTCTGCATGCCTTCCAACCAGTGGGTAGAAGACGTGCATGGCTCCCGGACTGCCGGGTGGGAATAATACATCTTGCGGTGAGATTCCTGTGATCTCCGAATCACTTGCAAGTTTCTCTAGAACTGCAGAGCCCACCAGAGCCTGGGCATTACCAGGGTCACTCCTGAACTGCTCAGAATCTGGAAAACCGGCCAGCATCAATCTCAGGGTTTCCACCTTCGCCTGCAAAGATTCAATCACTCTCTGTCGGTCTTGAGATGAGGTTGTAAAATCCCTCAGCGCAATGTCAACTTGCAAGATAAGGTCATTCAAGCGGATGCTGAGATCCGATAAATCCTCCTGTGGCGCCACTACTATTGCCGATATGGCCTGATCTATGGCCTGGTTAAGATATTCTGCTGCCAAGAGCGCGTACTCCCCCTTTGCCAGAACGACAAAATCCTCATTACGCTGCAATGCCAGATCAAGGTAGAAGAGTGCTTGATCCTTTTTCCCAAGAATCATTTGAGCGCGTGTTTGCTCGGCGAAATCCTGCACAGGGAACAGCACATTCCCTGGACGAAAAGGCTGCAGGGTAGCCAGGGCGATCTGCATATTCACCCCGACTATCAACAGAAGAAGAAGGATCACCCCAGCGATTAAGAGAAATCGTCCTGTTGCATTCCCCAGAGATAATTTCATCTAATTATCCTTAAGATTTGATTCCTTAACTCGCCCATCGGCGTGACAGTCAGTACATGTGGGCAAATTTTGGGATGTAATTCCAATCTCGAAGTGCTTGTCCGCTATCTCAACCATATGATGCTCATGACAGCCATAACAGGAATATTTATCGTATGTATCGTTATGGCAAACCTGGCATTCTACCTGCCCCTCACCTCCATGATCGATTGGGAACTTGTGGCTGATAAGCTGCGCTGGATACCAATCAGAGGTGAGATGGCAATATTCGCAAGTGAGCCCAAAATAACCGGCGTGGATTTGTGGCTCAAGGTGACATGCGGCACACTCGTCAGGAGTATCTTTGTACAAGTTTCCCGCATGGCAATCTTGGCAACTTATCTCTTCGTGGCGTCCATCCAACGGGAAGAAATCCGCATGAGTGAACTCATGCATACGATCGACACCGTCATGGCATTCAAGACATTTATCCCCGTACTGAGCCTGGTGCAGGCCGATGAATCCAGGGTCATTTTGAGCATGGCAGAAGGTGCAGGTCGCGGTTGCGAATTCATGCACATTACTCCCATGACAACCGACACAAGTGAGCGGCGAGCCGGCAAAATCTGCCCTGTGCTTTTCCAGACTGAATTCCGTTTGATTCAAGTGATCAAAATCTTGTCCCTCAAGAAAAGCAGGCTTCCAGGTTCCCGAATTATGGCAGGTTGAGCAGTCCTGATCAAAGGAGCCTAAATGGACAGCTGGTTCACTATGACAGTTGACACAATCGCTCGGCAGATCCTCAAACTGATTATCTACATGGCAATCTGCACAACCTACTTCCAGATGGAATCCTGTTAATGAAAACCTTGCATCAGCGTGATCAAACCTGACCATAGTATCTTCGCCGTCATGACAATCCAGACATCCATCTCCAAAGTCCCGCAGGTGAACTGACATAAAGGAAACATCATGATCGGCATGACATTCTGCACAGGATTGGATAGATACCGGGAAATGGTCATCATCCGTATGGCACCCAAAACAGTCCAATGGTGAGAGCGCGTAATCGACCTGATGCCAGATCAAGCTGAACCCAAATAAAGCATGGTCAAGGTTTTCCAAGGAGCCGAGCCTGGGATCAAAATCACGACCGCGGTGATCTGAATGACATTCTGCACAGCGGTTGACGTTCTCCAGGATTCCATGTAAATCAGCCTTTGTTCTAATCTGATCGCTTACATCAATATGACAGGAAACACACAGCTCATTCTGCATGCTCACCAACGGTTGATGGCAAAGATGACACTCACGTTCAAACTCGGCATGGGAATTATAGCTACCGAGTTTTATTGGCTGACGGTTTACAGCGCTCAAATCTCCTGGGCTAAAGGCCAATCCCCCCTGCCACCAGAGTGTCAAACCCAGACCAGACAACAACAAGACTAAAAGCACGATCCCGGGGAAAGATAAGATAGTGGACCTTCTCCTCATAATCAGCTCAATTAAAAAAGTCTCCACCAACCAGAATAATAGAAGAAATTTCCGGCTGGTTAAATATCGGACTTTGTCTGTATTAATAGATTAAGACGTAAAAACTGGGATTTAATCGCGCTTCCCCACCTAGGAAATTAGTACTCCCCTCCCAGCCAGGTAATTGAGATATCAAATGACAATCGGCGTGCAATTCTATGACAAATGAGCATGGTCTTATTTATGCCAAGGTGATATATTATGGTCAACCATAACAATAAGTAGTGTTTTTCTATGGCTGAACATATATTAGAGCAGACCAGCGAAAGTGAACAGATGTATCTGATCACCATCGCCACCTTGATCGAAGATGGTCATCCTGAACCCATCCCCCTATCTGCAATCGCCCAGGAGATGTCTGTTTTGCCCGTCTCTGTCAATCAAATGGTCCGCAAACTCGAGGGAGCCGGTCTGCTGCATTATCTGCCCTATAAGGGTGTAGAACTGACTACCCAAGGCAGCCAAATCGCTACACGCACATTGCGCAACCGGCGTTTATGGGAAGTCTTTCTGGTAGAACAGTTAAATATGCCTATTGATGAAGCCGATGAAATGGCTTGCACCATGGAGCATGTAACTACCGACGAGATCGCGCAACGGCTATCCGTCTTACTAGGAGAACCAACCGTAAGTCCAGGTGGCAAGCGAATTCTCCCGGCTGAAAGCGAACGAGGGATCCAGGATTGGGTTCCTCTGAAAGATCTCGAAGTGGGTTCTGTAGGACAAATTGCCCAAATCCAATCACAGCCAGCTGCAAAATCCTTCCTACACGAGCAAGGTCTCCGCCCAGGAGCCAAGTTTATTGTCAATGGTATCGGCAAAAATGGGTCCCGATTAATTGCGATCGATGATGGCTTCGTCCAAATTTCAGAAGCACTTGCTGGAGAGATTATGATCGCGCCATCACCACCAATCCAACCCCCCTCTCCAGAATATGATTAATAATTTATGCTCTTTTTATACTTTATCTTAGAAAGGACACAAAACGATGCTCCCCAGTTACTTGCTTTCTTTGCGTGAGGGTTTAGAAGCAGCTTTGATCATCGGTATCATCTTGGGTGCCCTGCACAAGCTGCATCGAAGTGATTTAAAACCGGTTGTCTGGCGAGGAGTTGGCCTCGCGGTAACGCTAAGCATCCTTGCAGGTTTGGGATTAAATCTACTTGGCATGGAATTCGAGGGCGTGCTCGAGGAGGCCTTCGAAGGCATCGCAATGCTTCTGGCGGCCGGAATCCTGACCTGGATGATCTTGTGGATGCAGCGTCAAGGTGGCGAGATTCGGCGCGAGATCGAAACCAAGACCAGGCAGGCATCTTTGCAAAAAGGCGGTCAAGCACTTTTCTTTCTGGCCTTCCTGGCAGTCTTCCGTGAAGGAATCGAACTGGCTTTATTCCTGATGGCTACTCGCCTGGCTACCAGCCCCTTGGCCACCCTGGTTGGTGCCATCTTGGGATTGGTCACCGCGATCGCATTAGGACTGCTTGTTTTTTCCTCCACCCGGCGGCTCAACCTACGGCAATTCTTTATCGTTACGAATGTATTATTGCTCCTATTCGCTGCTGGCTTAGTTGCTCATGGTGTACACGAGTTAAATGAGGCCGGGTGGATACCTTCCATCATTGAACCCGTCTGGGATGTGAACCACATCCTGCATGATAAATCCCCGGCTGGAGAAATCATGAAAGCCCTTTTCGGCTACAACGGCAAC
>JBFFIU010000194.1:0-7010 GCA_041556275.1 Anaerolineales bacterium
ACGTGTCCCAGAAAATGATGGTAAGGGCGAAGCATCCCCTTGGATGATTCAACCTGGTGATTTACTTGCGAAAAGGATGCTTCGCCCCTACAATTGATGATGAATTAATTTAGGAAGTTTTCATATGGAAATTTATCTGAGCGCGCGGCCTCCATTCTCGCTTTCGGCGGTGATCCAATCGCATGGTTGGTATAGGCTGGCGCCTTTCCACCACCATTCTAAATCAGGCGCGCTCGGCTACACCCACCGGTTGCACACCGGTCGAGTCGTGCTGCTGGCAATCCACGAAGGGCAAGTTGGCGTCAGGGTAGAGATCCCGGAGCAGATCGAGGAGGATGAAGTATCTCAAATCGCAGCAGATGTGACCTGGATGCTGGGCCTGGATCAGGATTTTTCAGAGTTCTACACGTTGGCGGCTGAAGAGCCCAAATTAGCCTATGTCCCGGTTAAAGCCCAAGGCCGCATTCTTCGCTCCCCTACTCTCTTCGAGGATGTGGTCAAAACGATCCTGACCACGAACACCGCCTGGGGCGGCACGATCCGCATGAATGAAGCTCTGATTGCTCAATTTGGAGATCTTCTTCCAGGAGACAATGCACAGCAGGCCTTCCCTACTCCAGCCCGTCTTGCAGCAAGCGATGAGGAGACGCTGCGCGAGTCAACCCGCCTCGGCTACCGCTCACCATACATCCTGCAATTGGCTCGCGAGATCGACCAGGGATCACGTGACCTGGAAGCCCTGAAGAGCAGCGCTCTATCGAGCGAGGAACTACGGCAGGAATTGCTGTCGATCAAGGGAGTCGGGAATTATGCAGCAGCTAACCTGCTCATGCTGCTGGGACATTACGATTACCTGACCATAGACTCATGGGCGCTGAAGATGGTCTCCAATGAATGGTACGATGGAGAGCCAATCGAACCAACCGATGTCGAAGATGCATTCGAGCGTTGGGGTAAATGGAAAGGGCTGGCATATTGGCTTTGGGACTGGTCATTCGAAGAGGGATGACAGCAGACCAAGATAACGACCGATCAATAATCAATGACCTTTTGTCGAAATGGCAGATGAGATCAAAACCACTGCATATGGAGAAATCACCCGGTTTGATTTAAGCCGAAAAATCGCGGGTAGGGGGAGATATTGGACAACGGCTTACCTGGTAGATGGTCTGATGATCGATACCGGCTGCGCGCACACCGCCGCTGAGTTGGGCAGAGCTTTGCACAATGAACAACTCTCCCAGATCGTTAACACCCACAGCCACGAGGATCACATCGGGGCGAATGCCCTTTTGAAATCTGTCAAAAATAGTGTGGGGATTTTCGCTCATCCAGCAGCCCTGCCGATCCTGGCCGATCCCAGAACGAACCAACCACTGCAGGCTTACCGGCGCTGGTTTTGGGGCTGGCCAGACCGATCGACAGCGCAATCGCTTGAGCAAGGTTCCGTAATCGAGACAGATCGTTACAGCTTCGAGGTATTGTTCACACCCGGTCACAGCCAGGATCATATTTGTCTATACGAACCCAACCAGGGTTGGTTGTTCAGCGGGGATGCCTTCATTGGTGGGAAGGATCGCGCCTTGCTGGCCGGAAGCGATATCTGGAAGATGATCGATTCTCTAAAGATCCTGGCTGGATTACCTGCTGCGATCATGTTCCCCGGCTGCGCGCAGGTCCGAAAAGATCCGAAGCAAGAGCTGAGCTATAAAATCGAATACTACCAGGAGATTGGAGAGAAGGTATTACTGCTGCACAAGGCTGGAGCAAAGGTGAGTGAAATCGCCAACATGTTGTTCGGCAGGCCAATGCTGATCGAATTATTCACCTGGGGGCATTTCTCCCGGCGCAGGTTGGTGCTTTCCTATTTGGGGATGAACAATGATGGATTCAGGAATTCTTCCTAAAATAACCTTCGTTCGGGATCAGATTCAAATGTTTCAAGTCATGATTGTGATCCTGTATTGCTGTCGAAGATCGCGCCATTTCAAGTAGAAGGCGATTGTTTCACTCCTCCCTCGCTTTTGCTCAGGACTAAAGGCTTCGCTCTGTTCGCAATTACAAAGCTGTTTTTCAAAGCTGCTGGAGTAAATTTAGATTGGGGAATTAACTACATGGACTCTTTTCGTGAACTTGAGATCTAGGATCATTCATCCAGTTGCGGTCACCATCGCCCGCAGCACCAGGGCGATCATGATAACGTATGCCACTGCATAGAGGAGCATTTCGGGTCGATCCTGCCGGCCTTTAGTGTAGGTATAAACCAGCGGGGTTCCCAATACGAGCACAATACCGTAGATCCAATGAACGTAGGAGGGTTGATATGTCCCCGCGCCGAACCAAAGGATGACCCCGATGACACCCTGCACCACCAACAAGACCTCCGCGATCAAAACAGCCCCAAGATATCCCCCACTCAATCCTTGCCCGCGAAAGAAGCGCCACATCCCCCAAATGGCCATCAGCGCACAATAAATTAAAATTGACCTGGAAAGTCCGTCATGGATATCTATGATTGACATTATCTCCTCCGTGCAGTGATTAAGGAATCGATGAAAATTCTATGGCTTCCAATTTACATGTATCGTCATCTGGAAAGTTGACATATTTATCAATTTCCTGAATTCTACCAGGGTGAGGCGTAAATCATCCTTTTGGTTTGCTGAAATCACTATCGCAAACCAACCACAGGTTGATGGTAAAAACTATTATTAATTTGGTACACTATCCCAAGTAGAAAAGAGGAAATCAAAATTCATCCAAATTATCTTGTTAGCCAAGAACCATTGTGCTAAAATTCATCATTGTGAATAACAGAATTATAGAGGAGCACTCCTTATGACAGATGAGGCTGGTTCCGAGCGAACCCCGATCAATCGCAGAGAATTTCTTAATTTTGCCTGGCTGGTCTCTATAGGATTTTTTACTTTCAGCGCGGCCGGAGCAACCTACCTGTTCACTCTACCTCGTTTTAAGGAAGGTGAATTCGGCGGCATCATTACCGTTGGTACCGTTGAAAACTTACCCGATGTCGATGAACCCCCAGACAATTTCGCCAAAACAAAATTCTGGCTGAGCAACACACCCCAAGGTCTAGTTGCTTTATACAAGGTCTGCACTCACCTGGGCTGTTTATATAACTGGAACAATCAAGAGATTAAATACATCTGTCCCTGTCATGGATCTCAATTCGAGAAACAGGGGACCTTTATCTACGGACCGGCACCGCGCAGCCTCGACCAGTTCGTGGTGATCATCGAGACACCCGAAGGGGAGGTGCTCGTCGAAACCGACCCAACGACCGGCGACCCGATTCCTATCCCAGATGATCCAAATGCAGTTGTAAAAGTAGATACAGGGACGCGCATCATCGGAGCTCGCCACCTTTAGATCAAAACTTCATTAAACCTATCTAGTTTGGGGAAGAATTATGCTTAGAACCCTTAGAACCATTGATATCCAGGACCTCCGTCAAAAAGCAGCCGCAGCGATCGATCACCGGGTGCGCATCATCACCGCCGGGTTAGGTATCGATGAACTGCGCGCGGTGCTCAGGGGCGATCCCCCTACCGAGAAACCCAATCCACGCTTTAAGGTTCACACTGCCAGCTTCCTGTTCCACATCCGCCCGCGCTACTACCAGAGAGGCAGCACCATCCTTACGCATACCTTCCGGTTGGGTTTCTTCACAACATTCTTCTTCGGTGTAGAGCTGATCACCGGGATCATCTTGATGATCTATTATGTGCCCACTCCGGAGGGCGCTTATGCATCCATGTTGAAAATCATGAGTGAAGTCCCCTTTGGCAACCTGATGCGCGATCTTCATCGCCTGGGCGCAGAAGCAACGGTGATCTTCACCTTTTTGCATATGCTGCGCACCTACTTCACCGGTTCATATAAAGGAGAAAGGACTTTCACCTGGTTGACCGGAGTGATCTTGTTGGGAATCACATTGTTCCTGAGCTTCTTTGGCTACCTCCTGCCGTGGGATCAGCTGGCTTATTGGGCTGTGACGATCGGCACCAGCATGGCCGAGTCAGCCCCTCTGTTTGGAAACGAAGTCAACTTGCTGCTGCGCGGCGCCCCTGATATCGGTGCAGGCGGGTTATTACGCGCTTATCTGCTGCACATCATTTTGCTACCGCTCCTGGCTCTTTTGGTGCTCAGCATCCATTATTACAAAGTCGCCCGTGAGCATGGAATTTCTCTGCCAGCTCGAATGGAGGAAGGCAAAGTAAGCCCAGAGGTGAAAAAAACCGCCAAACAGCGCTGGGATTATTTGCCCGATCTGTTCTCGCATGAGGTTTACTTAGTCGTATTAGGATTATTCCTGTTGTTGGCAGCAACCATTTTCTTTTACGGCGGCGCCCCGCTTGAGAATATTGCCAACCCGCAGCAGACTCCGCTCGATACGAAATCACCCTGGTATTTCTGGTGGCTGCAAGGTTTGCTCAAGCTGGGTGACAAGACCATCATGGGTATCATCATACCGACCCTGATCGTGATACTGCTCCTAGCGGTGCCATACATCGATCGTAATCCACATCGATCCTTTGTTAAGCGACCTGTAGCAGTCGGGCTGGGAGTACTATTGATCTTAATCCTGATTCTGCTCAGCTACATGGGATTACCCCAGTATGGCATTGAAACCCCTGCGGCGACGCGCATCATCCAAGACATGTCGCCGGAGGAAGGGCATGGCCCATTAAATCAAGTGTCCTACGATCAACTACAGCCGGGATTTTATATCGTCAATGAAACCCCGACGGAAAATCTCTGTCCTGAGATGGATTTCGGCTGCCCGGAACTTGAGGAATTTTTCAGCCTGTATTCCTTCCGAGTCAACGAAGCTATCGAATCGGGAGACCTGCAAAATGGCGAGGCCGTGATGGTGATCGAAAACTGGCAAGAGGATCTGAAGAAAAACACTATGCGGATCACTTGGGATGACTCGGAAACTGGGGAAAAGAAATCCTACGAACGGCATATCTACATCCACCGCAACACCAGCGGGGAGTAAAATGCCTCAAGACCCTGGAGGACATTGAAAAAATCATGTCGCGCTTCAATCTGGAAATACTGCTTGGCATCATTCTGGTCACGCTCAGCACAGTCGTGGTGGTGGTTTACGGTCTCAACGAAGAAGGCCGGATGGAGAGAGAAAGCGAAGCTCAACACGGTAAGGCCATTGAAGTCGGTGCTGGCTTATACGAGAGCAACTGCAGTGGCTGTCACGGTTTAAAGGGGGAAGGCATTCTGGGATTGTGCCCGCCGCTCAACGACACTAATTTCTTTACCGATCGATTGAAGGAGGTCGGCTGGTCTGGGACATTAGAAGATTACATCATCTCCACCGTTGCAAGCGGACGGACGACCTCGACGAGGCCGGATCAATTTGCTGGTCAGGGCAGCCCGGCCATGCCAGCCTGGTCCGACCAATACGGCGGACCGCTGCGACCGGATCAAATCCAAAGCATTGCCACATTCGTGATGAATTGGGAGGCGACGGCCAAAGAAGGCGTGGTAATTGAAGCACTGCCCACGCCAACCCCCAGCGCAGAGGATCTGGCCGATCCCGTCGCCCGGGGTCGCCGGGTTTACCTAGATGAAGGCTGTGGCGGCTGCCATACCATTGAAGGTTTGAGCGCAGGTGTAGTGGGACCTAATCAGACAAATATCGGCAGCATGGCGGAAACCAGGATACCGGGGATGTCGGCCGAAGATTACATACGCGAATCGATCCTCGATCCCAGTGCTTATATCGTCGAGGGATACCAAGACAACATCATGCCCAAAAACTACGATGAACTGATCGAAGCGGATCAGCTGGATGACCTGGTCGCCTTCTTACTGGCGCAGCAATAAGCATAGGAACAGCCGAGGGAATTATGGGACGCAAAACAGGGTTACTTATACTGCTGATGGGGATCCTAATCATCCTGGCTGGCATGCAGTTCAGTCCCGCCTCGGCACAGGGCTGTGATGACCCAGAGGTAATTGCACAAGGGGCGAGTGTTTACATTGAGAACTGCGCCGTCTGCCACGGCGAAGATGGTCAGGGACGAGTGGGCGCCACCCTGGCAAAAGATTGGCCTTCGATCCGACCGGATTTGCGAGTCAAGGATACGATCGTTAACGGCGCACCCGGAGCCCTGATGCCCGCATGGAGCCAGGCAAACGGCGGCCCGCTGAGTGATGAAGAAATTGATGCAGTGACGTGCTACATCCTCAGCTGGCAGACAGGTGGAGCGGTGGTATCGTTCCCCATGCCAACTCAAATAAGTGGTCCTGCCCTGACACCGCCGCCGGGAGTGAGCGGGGACCCGAACAGCGGTGCCATCCTCTACCAGCAAAACTGTGCGGTCTGTCACGGTGACCAGGGAGAAGGCAGGATTGGCGCCACCCTGGCGAAGGACTGGCCTTCGTTCCGACCAGACCTGCGGGTTAAGTCAGTGATCTTGACAGGGGTGGAAGAAGCGGCCATGCCAGCCTGGGGCCAGGCAAACGGGGGACCCTTAACCGAGGGTGAGATCGATGATATCACCGCATATATCCTGACTTGGGAATCAGCACAGGCGATCGAACCATCTCCAACCCCAGAACCCAGTCCAGGTTTCCTGGGCGGCTGGCCTTTAATCGTTATCCTGTTCCTGGTCTTTTTCGCCATATTAGTGATCATCTTTTATTTCAGCCGCAGAAATCAAGAAGCAGATTGACACCTGAACCCAGCTGAGGTATCCTCAAATGCGAGTCGCCGGGTGGGTCCGGCGCGGCAGAAACCTGCGAACTCCGTCAGGTCCGAAAGGAAGCAGCGGTAAGTAGGTCCCTCTGGGCGCCGCCGGGTTGCCTGCCCGGTTGCTCATTTAATCCCCTGCGTGTCTTTCCTGGTTCCAGCGCTCTGCGTTGGAATTTTAATTCTGGTTACAACGCGGGAGCATCCTAACCAGGAGAAATGAAAGGGCTGCCGTGTGTATGGCAGCCCTTGTTTCACCCCCTACGCCCGGTAA
>JBFFIU010000195.1:0-6947 GCA_041556275.1 Anaerolineales bacterium
GTCGTAACCAGCGATGATCTGCAGCAGCAGAGCTACATCCTCCACCAGGCGCGCCATCGGACCAGGGTGGTCCAAGTTCCAGCTCAGCGGGACCACTCCGCGCAGGCTGACCCGGCCGTAGGTAGGTTTCAACCCAACCACTCCGCACAGGGAGGCGGGAATGCGGATCGAACCGCCGGTATCGCTGCCCAGAGAACCAATGCAAAGCCCTGCTGCAAGGGCTGCGGCACTACCGCCCGATGAACCGCCCGGCGTGCGGTCAAGCATCCAGGGGTTATGGCAAGCCCCAAAATGAGGATTATTCGTGGTCACCCCCAAGGCGATTTCGTGCATGTTGAGCTTGCCCAGGTTGACCATCCCGGCAGTAGTTAACCTCTCGACTACCAAGGCATCATCTTCGGGCACCCAATCGGAGAAGAAGCGCGATCCAGCAGTTGTAAGTACTCCTTTTGTATCGAAGAGGTCTTTCAGAGCAAGAGGCAGACCGTGGAGTGGACCGCGATGCTCACCCTCTTGAATCTCAGATTCAGCCCGCTGGGCACTCTCAAGCGCAGCCTGCGGGGTGAGAGTGATAAAACAGTTCAAGCTGGGTTCTAACCTAGCTATACGATCAAGATGAGCCTGGGTGAGCTCAAGAGGGGAAAGCTCTCTACGGGCGATCAATCCCGCGGCTTCAGCTAAACTGAGATAGTTGAGATCCATGCATTTATACTCGTGATGTATTCAGGGCAAAATAGAAGCAAGATTGATATAAACAATCCGTTCATCCGTCTTTAGTTTCAGTAATTGATTTACTACCATCTAGCAGATGGTTCAGGTCCGCCAGCGCTTGATCACGGTCCTTGAAATCGATGGCCTGCAAGCCAACCTTACGCGCGCCGATGACGTTCTCAGGGAAATCATCCAGGAAGACCGCTTCCGATGGGTCAACACCGAGCCTGGAGATCGCCAGCTGGTAAATCCGCGCATCAGGCTTTACCAACCCAACTTCAGCGGAGATGATCATTTCATCAAATGCGTCATCGATATGCCAGTAATCTTCGATAATCAGGCGTAGATCATCCCAGGCATTGCTAAGCAAAGCAGTCTTGTAGCCTGGTCGCAATCCACGCAGGTAGTCAACCAGAGTACGATCCAGAGTATCTCCACCCCAAAAATCCTCTGGCACATCCAGGAATTCGGTCGGAGAGAGTTCAAGGGTTTTACGTACAGCCTTCCAATGTTGGGGAGTGGTGATCTCTCCCAACTGGGCTTGTTGGGCGCTTGGACTATCAAAGATCAAAGCGCTCAACTCATCGTAGGTCTTCCCTAGCTGTTCGGCGAGCTGCATGCGCGGTCCCCGATCCTCGGTGCGCACCAACACTCCGCCGAGGTCAAAAATTATAGCCTTAATAACCATACCAGCTCCATAATCCACAGGTAAGCATCGCTGCCTGATCCTAATCCAAAGGTGCGCTAATTACAAGTGCCTAAAGCATTTTGCGATAATTGGTATGCCTTTTCTCAACCTGAAAACCAACGCTCTCGTAAAGGTTTAGCGCGCCAGTAAGGTTCTGGGTGTCAACACCTAAGGCGGCATGATCCATGCCCATATCTTTGAACATCTGCAGGCTGCGGGTCAACAAGGCGCGCGCCAGACCATTCTTCCGCCAGGGTTTGAGTACACAAATGTCTTCCGTGTAGCCGCGTTTACGATTATATTCTTCGTTTTCCTCTATATTCAAGAAATTCAAAACCATGCCTGCCACCTGATCTCCATGCCAGGCAACTTTCCACAGGTCAGGATCATGGACTGGGTCTTTTGCCCAGCCCTGGTAATCCTGCTCGGTCCCTTGAACAAATCCCCAATGGTCCTTGAAAGCCTCCTGGTTGGCGTCCCAAACCATGCGGAATTGATCGCGCCGTACAGTGCGGAGCTCCAAGCCTTCTAGCATGGGGGTGACCTCGACCGGCTCGGTGAAGGGGCGCACCATCGTGAAATAATAGCGAACGGGCTCGTAGCCCGCTTTTTGTAGCATGACTTCTTTGCCCAGCTCGGTGTCAGAGATGAACGTCTCGAAGTAGCGGGGGGATGTATCCGAAATCACCTCATCCTTCAGCAGTCCGCTGGCGAGCTGGCGCAGATGAGCTTCTTCGTAATGCAAAATGGCAGCACCAACACCTTTGCGGCGCCAATCAGGATGGATGAAAGCGAAATGAAACCCCAACCATTCACCACTTTTGTTGATGTTCCACTCCATACGACCATAGGCGATCACCTGGTCATCAACCTCAGAGAAGATCATGTCCCGGTACGGATCGCAGTTATTCAGGTGTGCGTAATTACGGGCAATATCCTCGACAGTATCTGTGCGTTCAACCTGGTCATGGATCTTGCCGGCATTGATCAAGTCCAGCATCTTCGGGAAATCAGAATCGCCCTGGAATCTCCTGAAGGTCAAACCGGGTATATCAGGAGCGTACGGTAATGAAAGCTTGTTTTGTTTGATCGCTTGTGTAGTCAATAGATAATCCTTTTCTAAATATCTCTCAGCACCATTACATATAAGCAAGGACGAAATATATCATAAGTCATTTTTTTGGTTCTCCTCTCCCTGTGTTTCGAGCCTGGCTTGCGAAATATGGATTCCTCGTCCCCTTCGTCTTCACTCAGGACTCGGGCTGCGCTCATTTGCCCAGCGGCAACTGCTGGAGTAAACCCTAGCAAAGGACGATAGAGTAAATAATGACACCATGTCAATGTGTCATCCCGAGCGAATGCGAGGGATCCCTGCAGCTTGGGACAATGGCTTTCCTCTCCATATCACTAAATTTCATCTCGCGCCACAGGGATTCCTCCTCTCCCTCGCCTTCGCTCAGGACTCGGCTAGGCTCGTCGGAATGACACTTGATTCACATAACTCAGTGCATCCAATTCACGAGGTAGATTCTGCTTCCTGCTGGTCCTTGGGGAGCTTGAACTTAAACCAGACCGGGATGATGGACAGCAAGCCCATCCAGGCGGCGAGGGCGAAGGTCAAGCGCGGGCTGACTCGTTCCCAGAGCTGGGCGCCGATCCACGGCGCAGGCAAGGAGACAACACCCAGACTGGTTTGGAAAAAGCCAAAAGCCGTGCCGCGCATTTTCTTCGGAACAGCCTTGCTGATCAACGCCTGGTAAGCGGGGGACATGAGACCGACGCCCAGACCAAACAGCGCCCAGGCAGCCGCGTAGCCGATAAAATTCGAGACCCGGATGAAGGTCATCATGGCGGCAAACTCGAGCAAGAAGCCGAGCACGATCGGCACGCGTTCTCCCCGTTTGTCGGCCAGCCAACCAGCCGGAACGGTGACCAGCATCATGAAGACCCCAAAGATAGATTCCAACCAGCCGATCTGCTGGATCGACATGCCGCCAATGTCCTGCAGATAGATCGGCACCAGGGTAAACGACATCGAGAAGGCGATATCCCGGACACCATCGGTGAGCAGGATCCAGGTAACCACTCCGCCGGCCATGATCATGGCAACCATAATACCCAGATCTTTTCTGAGGCTGGCTACTCTCAGCTTCTGGGGGTCTGATTCCTTACCGCGGGCTGCAGTGCGCGCCATCCCGATGCGGATCACAGTCGCAATCGTGTAAAGACCCCCAGCGACGCCGAGCATGATCCTGAAGCCGTAGGTGTCCGCCAACCAGCCACCTAACGGTGGTCCGATGACGGTCACCACCATGAAGATGGTCTCGGTTATGCCAAACACACGGGCGCGGTTCTCGACTGTTGACTCCTCGGCGATGAAGGCGCTGAAGCTGGGACCCACCAGCGAGCGGGTGATGGAGCTGAGTCCTTCGCCAACCAGCACCCACTGCCAGGTCGGCGCCAGGATCAGACCTATATAGGAGAACACGCCAGCGACGCTGCCCATAGCGATGCTGCGCAGGCGACCCAAAGAATCCGAGATCCAACCACCCAGGATCTGCAAAGCCAGGGGGATGATCTGGGCTAGGGTGAAGAACAAGCCCACTTGAACCACGCTGGCGTTGAGATCTTTCAGGTAGAGCGGCAGCAGAGGAGCGTACATGTTGCCACCTATGTTAGCCAGCACCATCGCCACCATGAACAACAACATCTTGTTGGTGATCAGGGGCGCTGTTTTGGCTGGGGCTGGAGAGGATTCCTCTTTTACTCTGCTGGTGCCAACAGCATCGGCTGACATGTAAATCCTTTCAGCGTTAGATCACTTGGTTCTCAGATCCTGACCAGGGCGCAGTTCCAGTTCAAAGACCGCATACTGACGCTCCGGGTCGGGATGCATACCAGCGCGCTCGTAAAGGCGCAATGCGCCCGTCAGGTTCTCCGCATCGACACCCAGACCGACGCTGCGCTTACCCCGGCGGTAAAACTCACCGAAGGAGTGATGCAAGAGGGCCAGCCCCAAGCCGCGATTGCGCCAGGGCTTGCGCACACCGAGCTCATCCACCCAGCCCATGTCGCGATCTTCGTGCGCATAAGGCCAGCAAATCGATGCACCAGCCAGCTGGTCATCATCCCAGGCCAGATAACAGAGCGAGGGATCGAAATCATCGTTATTCCTGAAATTGTGCATCCAGCGTTCATGATCCTCTTCGATCGGTCTCTCCACAAATCCCCAGTGATCCTTGAAGGCTTCGACCATAGCAAGGGTCAGAGGCCACTCATCGCGATCGTAAACCAGTTCTCGCACCTCGATGCCTGGCGGCCATTTAGGCGCAGGAGGTGGGCCGTCCAGGTCAATCACCATGTGGTGGAAATACCTGGTCAACTGCATACCAGAATCCTCGAATAATTTCAGAGCAGCCTGGTTGAGGGTGATCACAAAGCACTGCATGATCACTCTCGCCTCAGGAGTCGCTTTGGAGATCGATTGAGATGCCCGCTCTCGTGCCCATTCAAGCAGGTAGGTGGCGATACCACGACCGATGTGGTCAGGATGAACCCGCCCCCAAACATAGAGGGTAACGTGCGGCTTCATGTCCCAGACGCGGTAGTACCCAACCAGTTGATCATCTTCGGTTAACACAACCTGTGAGTCGGTAGCAAGGTTGAACCCGGGCGTCTGCCATTCATTGCCTTCCTCCTGGAGGATGAACATATCGACACCGATCAGGTTGCGAGCATCGAGGTTGAACATCTCGACCGCAGCTTCCAGGTCGTCCATGCGGGCCGGACGTGCATGATATCCGGGGGGTAAAGTTGTTTTCATGGTGCACCTCCTATATACAGTGTTCTCGTCGTGTTTGCCCCCACTCCACTGTCCCCTCCCCCATTTTTGGGGGAGGGGAAGCCGAAGTGGCCCCTGTATTTCCAACATAACACCGGTACGAATATGGCAGGAAAATCTATATGCAAAGGACTTCTTCTCATTCTCATTCCCGAAAAATATCTCTCCGGGAAGGAGCGTGGTGAAAATTTTCAGCTGATCAGCCATTGCGATGCAGCTTGCCGGCGCGCTTGGCATAACGCTCAGCCATGCCGAAAACCCACAAACCAAACGGGATGGCGATCATACCCATGATGAGGGTCGGCCAGATGAAAGGCCACAGGTCACGTGTAGCGGTGCCTTCCAGCAAGGCCAGACGGGTGCCATCGAGCACATAGGTGGCCGGGCTAAGCACAGCCAGCTTCTGTAGGAACTCCGGCAGGACGCTGACCGGGTAGTAGACGCCCGAGACCAACAGCAGCACAGCGATGATCACGTGGGTCATCTGTGAGCCGCGCTCCGGGAAGAGCAGGGGCAGTACCGATCCCATGATGCCGACGCCGATGAAAGACAGGCTGCCGACGATCAGCATCAGGGTGCCGCCGAACATATTGGCGCTGCTCAGGTCGATCTCGAAGAGCACCACTGTCACGGCCAGGATGATGGCGGAGAAGATCAGGCTGTAGATCACAGCAAAGAAGGTCTGCCCGGCCATGTGGGTCACCCGGCGGACCGGAGCCATGAGGGTGTACTCGATGGTGCCCTCCCAGCGCTCCATGCCGATCACATCGGTGATCCAATAGAAGATCAACGAGAGGTAGCGCCAGACCAGGGTGCCGATGACCAGGTAAAGCACCAGCTGACGACCATCGATGTTCTGCCCGCTGAGCTGCTCCATGCCCATGCCAATGTAACTGACGGATAGGCTGTTGGCGATCGAGTACACCAGCCAGACGACCTCCCAGGACAGGTAGCGCTTCACCAGATGGGCGTTGCGCTCCATGAAGGCGTAGGTGGCTCTGAATTCGTGTGCTAGTGTTGACATGGTTTAATTCCTCTTCTTTTGGCGGCTATGGAAAGCCGACTAACTACTTCAACCCCCACCCCTTGATCCCCTCCCCCATGAGTGGGGGAGGGGAAGAGGCGTAAGGTCTTAAACAACAATTCATCTTCCTTCACCAAGGTCTTGCCTATCAGTTCGAGGAATACCCCGCAGGAGCCCCCACAGGTGTGGGGACAGGCTAAGGGCAGGTTCCGTTCGCTACAAGATAAGGCTATACAATTAACCTTCATCTTTTACCAGCCTTTTTCCAGTCAATTCTAAGAACACGTCCTCTAAAGTCGGATCGTGGCCGTTGGGCGAGATGATTTCCTTCAAACCCTGCGGGGTATCCAGAGCGACGATCACGCCGCTGTCGATGATGGCAATGCGGTCACACAGGACCTCCGCTTCCAGCATGTCATGGGTGGTGAGCAGGATGGTGGTGCCCGATTCCTGATTGAGCTGGCGGATCACGGCCTGGACTTCACGCTTGGAGCGGGGGTCGAGACCGGTGGTGGGCTCATCCAACAGGAGCAGGCGCGGTTGCGAGAGCAGGGCGCGGGCGATGGCCACTTTCTGCTGCATGCCGCGGGACATCTCCTCCATCGGCTTGTAGATGGCGCGCTTCTCCAGACCCAGGCGGATCAAAATGTCTTCGATGCGCTGTCTGGTCTCGCCGCCCTGTA
>JBFFIU010000196.1:0-6937 GCA_041556275.1 Anaerolineales bacterium
AGCAGGCATAATAGAACGCGATCAAGCTGCTGTAGCATCAACCATATACCGCTACACAGATATTGCCTTCAATCGGGGAGAGGGTGTTTACCTTTACGATCTTGAAGGGCGGGAATACTTAGACTTTGTGTCTGGTATCGCGACAATGAATGTTGGTCACTGCCACGCGGATGTTGTAAAAGCTATCTGTGAACAAGCGAATATTCTGATTCATGGTGCCTGCCATATTGGTTATATGGAGCCTTACGTAGCAATGGTGGAAGCTCTAAAAGCGATCGCTCCCGGCGAACTTAAAAACGGAAAGGGAATCCTGGTAAATAGCGGTTCTGAAGCTGTGGAGACAGGTATTAAACTAGCTCGCTATGTGACAAATCGACCCATGGTCCTGGCTTTTACGGATAGCTTCCACGGGCGATCTATGGGTGCTCTGGCGTTGACTGCCAGTAATACCCTTTTCCGTCGAAATCTATCCAGCTTACTGACAGGTGTATATCATACCCCTTATCCATATTGCTTTCGTTGTCCATTGAAGCATGAGTCGCCGGATACCTGTGGGATGGCTTGCCTGAACTTGGTGGAAAAAGCGCTTACAACCGTGGTCCCACCGGAAGACTTGGCAGCCATCATTGTTGAACCTATTGCAGGGGAGGGGGGCTATATCGTACCCCCTGATTGGTTCTTGAAGGGATTACGAGAAATTTGCAATCGCCACGATATCTTACTGATCGCTGATGAAGTTCAGACCGGGTTTGGCCGAACAGGCAAGATGTTTGCTGTGAACCATTGGGATGTAGTTCCAGATATTATCTGTATGGCAAAGGCATTGGGTGGTGGGCTGCCATTGGGGGCAATGCTTGCCAGAGGAGACTTAGTTGATGAATGGCCACCTGCTGCCCAGGGCACCACCTTCGGCGGCAACCCCCTTGCCTGTCGAGCCGGATTGGCAACCTTGAAGATCATCGAAGAAGAGAATTTATTGGCTAATGCCCTTGAAATGGGGGATTACATTCAAAACCGACTGCGGAGTGCTCAGAGTGAATTGCCCATTATCGGAGATGTACGCGGGAAGGGATTGATGGTTGCAGCAGAGTTGGTTACCCCTGATGGCAATCCAGCTATTGAGATCATCAAAGAAATCATCAAAGAAATGGGAGATCATGGGATCGTCTTAACAAAGTGTGGTGCCAGCGCGATACGCTTTGCTCCACCATTGATCATCCAAGAGGATCAAGTAGAGAGAGGAATAAGTATCATCATAGATGTGCTCAGAAAATACCAATGGCAAGAAAACTAATGCTTCGATATTTTTCTTGCTTACCCTTTCGACCAGCAGACATACCTGAATAATTCGATCCTGCCATCGAAAACATAGGAATAATTTTGTTCAATTGAGGAGAATTAGTAATGATCAAACTTGAGGAACGTAAAGCCAGTATCCAACCAATAAAATCCAAACTAAAGATCAGCATCCTTGACGACCAGGAAATCAGCCAGATCAACCAGAACACCCGTACAGTATTGGAAGAAATTGGGATAAAGTTTCCATCTGAAAAAGCATTAAAAATATTTGCTGATGTGGGAGCAAGCGTCGATTTTGAGGATCAAATTGTTAAAATTCCTGCTGATCTTCTCGCCAAATACCTTGCAACCTCACCGCGCACATACACGATGGCAGGTCTGCGTCCGGATCTCGATGTCCACGTCGGCGATGGAGAGGGCACGTATTTCTATTGCAGTGGTGAAGCTCCCAAGATCGTCGATTTTGAAACCGGTGAACGACGCCTGTCTGTGAAAGAGGATATCGCCAACCACGCCCGTATTGCTGATTATTTGCCGATCGTCTCATTGATTTGGCCATCTGTCAGCGCCAGTGATAAGGGTGCAACCTCGCCGCTCCACGGATTGGAAGCCTGCTTCAACAATTCCGAAAAGCATGTCGAGAGCGAATCGGTGATGGATGAAATCTCTGCACGTTACGCTGTCGAAATGGCAATCGCCATCGCCGGCAGTGAAGAGCAGCTGCGTGAACGGCCGATACTCTCGCAGCTGCTTTGCTGCATCGCGCCATTGGCGCAGGACAAGGGCGGCATCGAAGCCGCGATGGTTTTCGCTGAGCACGGCATCCCAGTAGGATTGATGTCGATGCCCACCCTGGGTCTTACAGCTCCACCTTACGCTGCCGGTTCCCTCACTGTGGCCATGGCTGAAACCCTCAGTGGCATCATGCTCACTCAGATCATCAACCCAGGTGTGGGGAACTACATTTCGGTCAATCCCGGGATCATCGACCCCCGCACCGGCGTCTACTACATGGGATCGGGAATCGCCCAGATCACGAACGTCGCCGGGATCCAGTTGGCACATTCCAATGGCATCCCTGTGCTTGCCTGCCATTCTTTTGGAGGCAGTCAGTATGAACTCGGTAACTGGCAAGCGGGTTATGAGAACTTCTACTCCCACTTTTTGGCAGTAATGGCCGGCGCCGACATGTCCTTCGGTCCTAGTGGAATGTATGAAGCTGTCAGCCTGCTTGATCACCCGCGCATCTTGTTCGATCGCGAAATCCTGCAGGTGATCGACGAAATCACCGATGGGATGGAGGTTAACTCCAAGACACTTTCCTTCGATATGATCAAAAAACTCAAGCAAACCGGTTCTTATATCGGTCATAAAGAAACCATCAAGGCTTACCGCTCGATATGGCGAAAGGAGTCAATCCTCTATGTAGACGGTAAAGCTGAAGGTCGCAAATGGCGCGATCCAGTGGACGTAGCCCGCGAAGCCACTCGCTGGATCCTCGAAAACCATAAACCAGAGCCGCTGCCTGAAGATGTTAAGCAAGAAGTAAGAAAAATTGTCGCAGCAGCTGATAAGGATAAATCTCTTAAGAATTAATTCATTGGAAGCAAATAAAAAAGTGGATTAGATGCATGAATTCTAAATCAGGAATCGGAACGTCTTTGCGGGATATCCGTGTTTTGGACCTGACACGGAATCTCGCAGGACCTTATTGCACCATGATCCTTGGTGATATGGGGGCAGATGTAGTAAAGGTTGAGCGCCCTGGGTATGGAGACGATACTCGCAATTGGACGCCTCCAACATGGAACGGTGAAAGCACAATCTTTTTAAGCGCAAACCGTAACAAAAGGAGTATAGCAGTTGATCTCAACCTCACAGAGGGGGTAAAAATTGTCCAAAAGTTAGCGTACCAAGCGGATATTCTGGTCGAAAGCTTCAAGCCTGGTTCATTAGAGAAACGCGGTCTAGGATATGAAGATCTCGTTGAAAAAAATCCTGGACTGATTTACTGCTCGATCTCTGGTTATGGCAATGTTGGCCCATTACATAGCAGCCCTGGCTACGATCCGGTCATGCAGGCTTCTACTGGCATCATGGATATGACCGGCGAACCAGATCAAGAACCAGTCCGCCTGCCAATAGCTGTTAATGACATGGGAGCAGGTATGTGGGCGGTCATTGGGATTCTTTCCGCTTTGATGACACGGCAGGCCACTGGCCAAGGTTGCCAAGTAGAAACCAGCCTATTTGAAACCGCGGCATGGTGGATGAACTATCACGTCACGGGTTACTTGGCGACTGGGATTGCTCCTGTCCGTTGTGGAACGGGTACACCTTTTATAATGCCATATGAAGTGTTCCCTGCATCCGATGAAGGTCTCCTGGTTTGTGTGGGAAATGATAATCTTTTTCGGGTTTTTGTGGAGGAGTTACAAATACCTGAATTGGCAATTGATGAGCGTTTTGCGACCAATCCAATGCGGGTAAAAAATAGAGCAGAATTGCGAAGATTGATTATTGAACGTTTCCAAACCCGCACGGCTGCCGAATGGGAAATCATCTTTTCAGCTAGATCCATCCCATGCAGCAGAATCTTGACTGTGGCTGATCTGGCGAGTAATGAACAATTAAATTCGCTGAATTTATTGAAAACCTTTCCGCATCCTTTGATTCCAGATCTGCGATTGATCGACTTACCGGTTAGTCAGAATAAAGAACGAGCTGCAATAAATTACTCCCCGCCGTTGCTAGGAGAACAATCCGATAATATCCTTTATGAATTGGGATACACAGACGATGAGATCAGAGATTTTCGTAAAAAAAGTGTGATTGACTGAACGTTAAACCGTTTCGGAACTGAAAAAACAGATCACAACTAAGTTATTAGAATAAATTATGGGTTTATGCCCTAATCTGGAGGGATTATGCCAGGTAAGTATTTTGATGACCTAAAAATAGGGATGACTTTCCAGCATTCATTAGGACGTACTATTACTGAGGCGGATAATACTTTTTTTAATGCCATCACAATGAATACCCAGCCATTACATCTTAATGAAGATTTTTCCAGTAAGACTCAGTTCGGAAAAAGGATTGTGAACGGCATCCTTACGTTAGGAGTTGTTATTGGACTGACAGTCAGTGAGCTCACTGAAGGGACCATAATCGCTAACTTGAATTATGAAAAAGTTGAACACCCACGACCGGTTTATCATGGTGACACGATATATGTGGAAACAGAGGTGCTCGACATGCGTGAATCGCGAACAAAAAAGGATCGGGGCATTGTTAAGTTACGACATCTTGGAAGAAATCAAAATGGTGAAACAATCTGTGAGGTTGAGCGGACCAGTTTATTTTTAAAAAGAGAATGAAATAACTTTTTTACAGATTGGGCAAAAATCTCCTTTCTTTACTGTTACTTTACGCAACGGTCGCGAATCTTGCACAACCTACAACCATATGTATATCTGCCGCTGGTTTCCCAAGACCCGGGGACAGATTACCGGCTTCTAAAGAATGAAGCTGCTCTTTGGGATATCGGCAGTGAACTCCAGGTTGAAAATATGGGAAATGGTTGTCATCTAATGCGCACAGATATTAAACCCTGATCATCGATGGAGATGAGATGAAATATATCCATGAACCACCCAGGTCAACCCCAGTCATGACGGAGACGGAGGTGTTGGTCGTAGGCAGTGGTCCCGCAGGTCTTGCCGCGGCGATAGCAGCCGCCCGAGAGGGGGTGAAAACGATGCTGGTTGAGCGTTTCGGCTGTTTTGGGGGAGCCATCAGCCACGTGGGTGTCAACAGCATCGCCTGGTACCGTTATGAAGACACTATAGATGTGGAGGGGATAGGTATTGAATTCGAGCGACGAGCGGCAGAATTGGACCAACGCAGTACAACACCCTTCCAAAGGAACAAACTCATTGATACAGAATTATTCAAATATGTGGCTGATCAACTCGTCCAGGAGGCAAATATTGAACCCCTCCTGCATTGTTATGCAGTGGATGCCATAATGGAAGGGAAGACAATCAAGGGTATTATCACTGAAAGCAAATCAGGCAGACAGGCCATCCTTGCGAATCGGGTGATCGATGCCACTGGGGATGCTGACATTGCTGTATTAGCTGGTGCACCATATCAAAAGACCCCCAAAGATGAAATGATGGGGGTTACCGTCATGTTCTCCTGCTCAGGTGTAGATGTCGAGAGTTTCATGGAATATGTTCGCGATCACCCTGGTACATTTGGTGATTGGGGTAAAAACTGGAAAATTGAAACCACCGGCAAGGAAGATGGCTTGTTTAGCCCATATCTGGAAGTGCCATTCAAAAAGGCGCGTGAGGATGGCCTCATCCCTGCGGATCTCACCAGCATTGGTGGAACCTGGAGCAGGCTGACCGATACTGGTGAAGCAACCGGCTTAAATATGGTTTACATGTTTGGATATGATGGGACTGATGTTTGGGACCTGACCCGCGGGGAGATCGAAGGCCGGCGACAAGCCACATTGGCAGTTGAAGTCTTGAGAAGATACGTTCCTGGATTCCAAGATGCCAATCTGCGCAATTTCAGCATGTCCCTCGGCATCAGGGATTCAAGGAAGATCATCGGCAGATATACCTTGACTGAGAACGATGTGCGCAACCAAGCTCGCTTCGATGATTCGATTGGCATTTTTCCAGAGTTCCTGGATGGATATGGGATACTGGCGCTTCCGACGACAGGCAGGTATTTCCAGGTGCCGTACGGGATTCTGCTCCCGAAGAACGTGGAAAACCTTCTCGTTGCCGGTCGATGTGTATCCGGGGATAAATTGTCGCATGCCGCCATGCGCAGTATGATGTGCTGCACAGTGACCGGCCAGGGAGCAGGTGTGGCTGCAGCCGTTTCTTTAATAGATCGAGTAAATTGTGGAGATGTTGATATCGGTCGAGTGCAACAAGTTCTAAAACAACAAGGTGTTAGGATAAACTAAGTAAATAGTGATAAACTTTTCTCGCTGGGTAAATTCGGGATTTGATCTGTGAGATAACCTCATGACAGAAAAGTTAACCGAAACCATATTTAAACGCGATCGGATCATTGTTACGATCGGTCTCATCGGATTAATCCTTCTGGCATGGGTGTATACAATTTATCTAACCAACAGTTTGGGATCTTCAAGTATGGGTATGGAGATGATTTCTCCCCATTCTCTAGCTTGGACACCGCAAGCGTTCGCATTTAACTTCCTCATGTGGACGGTGATGATGATCGCCATGATGACCCCGACTGCCGCACCAATGCTCCTTTTCTATACCAAAATTAACCGAGAACAGCACAATCAGAATAGACCGTACTTGGGGACAGGATTATTTCTGATTGGCTATTTGCTTATCTGGACTGGATTTAGCGCAGCCGCCACATTTGTCCAATTGGGGCTAAACAGCGCATCCTTGTTATCTTCGGGAATGATTCGCGCTACACCAATGATTGGCGGAATCCTGTTGATCTTTGCCGGAGCATTCCAATTTTCCCACTTGAAGAATGCCTGTCTGACGCATTGCCGGACTCCGGTTGGGTTCATCATGACGGAGTGGAAAGAGGGTAATCGCGGCGCGCTTCAAATGGGCATAAAGCATGG
>JBFFIU010000197.1:0-6902 GCA_041556275.1 Anaerolineales bacterium
ACCTCGCAGCCACTTGGCGCCCTTCCAAAAGTAAGGGGTCTTCAAGTCGGAGCGGTCTGAGATGTTGCCGATCACGCCCCGCAGTGGGTAGCCATGATCGGCGGTGATCGGTTCGCCGTTGTAGTGCGTCGCCAGCAGAAAGTTATCCTGTAAGATGACCTCAAGAGGCAGATTAACGGTGAATCCGTATTCAGCATGCTGCAGGACATACCTGGCAGATGGCAGAATCTCAACAAAGTTTTGGTCGATAAGTGTTCGCAAGGAGACCCCCTCCCAGACCGTATCGAACTTGCTCCAGCGGGTTACGCAATGGATATCCATTGTAATCTTAGTGCGTGGCAGCTGGTTGAATTCATCCCAGTTCCACTTCACCTCTTCTTTGACCTCCCCCCACAGGTGAAGATCCCAGGTCGCTGGATTGAAACCCGGTACGGGACCATAATGCAGAACTGGAAACTTCTGGGTCAGAGACTGACCGGGGGGTAAGCGGCCTTCTTTTTGCAGGCGGTCTTCTTCTTCTCTGCGCCTGAATACACTTTTAAGCATTTGAACCTCCAGGTTGAAGGATTATATCAGAGCGCCCCGTAAGAATCAGTATTTAGATCGTAATGCTCTCTCCTGGTTTGATGACATGCACCTTGGTGGTGGTTTGGTTTTCGACCTGGTTTGCCCAGGCATCGGGGTCTTGGGCGATCAAGCCGAAGGTATCGTAGTGGATCGGAAAAGCCACTTTGGGTTCAATCATTTTCACTGCCCGCAGGGCATCATCCGGTCCCATGGTGTAATTGTCTCCGATCGGTAGCACTGCCAGGTCGATACCCTCCTCGCCGATCAGGCGCATGTCGCCGAATAACCCGGTGTCGCAGGCCATGTAGATCTTCTTGCCATCGTTGGTGGTGAGCAGGAAGCCGGCCGGGTTTCCACCATAAGAACCATCTGGCAGACCAGACCCGTGGATGGCTAAAGTTAATTTCAAGTAGCCAAAGGGGTGCTTGTATCCTCCTCCCAGGTGTTGGGCATGGGTTTTTAGACCTTGATTATCCAGCCATGCGGAAAGTTCTGCATTGCTGATCACGGTTGCCCCGGTGCGCTTGGCGATCGAGACCGTATCCCCGAGATGGTCTCCGTGACCGTGACTAAGCAGGATGAAATCCGGGTTTACATCTTCAGGGCTGACCGCTGCTGTCGGGCATTCTGAAAGGAAGGGATCGACAAGCACCTCGAACCCATCAGTTTCTAAACCGAGGGCGGCATGACCGAACCAAGTGACTTTAGTTACCATTGGAATCTCCTTTTTTATTATTATTTTCAGATTTTCATCTACCGCTAGATATTAGGAATGACCAGAATGTCCAACTCCTAATCGTAGACGATGTCGATATTGGCAGATTGAGAGTTCTCCTGGTTTTCAGGGATACTCTCAGAATCATTGCTGCGTAGGCTGAATGGGATTTGGAAAATGAAACCCAGGATAATGACTGCTTCGCCGAATAGAACCCCCATCGATTGCCAGGGTCCATAAATGGGGATTTCCGGTGAAAGGTGGCTGCCGAAACCGAAGATATCCGCCATGCCGGATACCACCGCGATCACCAGACCAGTGCTGACCAGGCGCAGACCAATATCGGCCAGGATCGTCTTCGGATGGTTGTTCCATAACCCGTTCATGCAGATATACCCCCCCAGGCAGACGATCGCCAAACCGACCAGGAAGACCGCGATCTGTACGAAGCCGATCACAGGACTGCGGTCCAGACCAAAAGCATCCGGCACTGCGCCGATCAGAAAGATCACAAGACCAACCAGCATCATGATCATCCCGAGCCGGATGCGGAATCCTCCATTGGAACCGGGTGTTTTCTTGTTATTCATACGCCAGTCGGCAGAGTTTTCTTCAAGAGTGATAACCAGTTATTTCCCAGGATGTCCTTAATGTCGCTTTCAGAATATCCTTTTTCTCCCAGAAGTGGCACGAGTTTTTGGAGATCGGCGATAGATTCGATCCCCAGCGGTACGGACTGCAGCCCAAAGCCGCCATCGAAATCGGTGCCGATGCCTACGTGTCTGGCATCTCCCGCTAACTGACATATATAATCGATATGTTCAACGACCAGGTCGAGCGGGATCGACTGGCGACCATCACCAGGTGTCCACTCCCAGCGCAGAAACTTGTTGAAGGGCGGGATACCAACGATGCCATCGCGCTCGATCAGACCGTGCAGAACCTGGTCGGAGAGGAAGCGATTGATATCTGCATCTTTGAGCATTGCCTGCGGGTTGCTGTGCGTGGCGACGATCGTACCAGGATATGTTTCCAGTGCTTGCAGTACAGCCTGCTCGTCCATGTGGGTCAGGTCAAGCGTAAAACCGAAATCTGCCATCGCTTCTAAGAGGGCAAATCCTTCGGGGGTGAGTGGACCGGGTTCAAGGGTGCCGCCGCAAAAACGGGTGCCTGCCCAGGCGGGACCGATGATGCGCACACCTCGTCCCCACCAATCCTCCAATTCAGGTGGCTGGCGCACTCCCTCTGCGCCTTCCATGAGGACCACCAGCCCAACCGGGTGATCATCTGAACTTGATCCATCCCAATTACCAATTATCTCTTCCACATCCTGCAAGGTTTGTACCAGTCGAAATTTATCCGGGTGTTCGTCGACCAGTCGATGATATGCATCCATCTGCTTGCTGTATAACCGGTGTGCCTCTTCGAAATCTGTGTAAGTTTCCGTATCCCATTGCCCTTCTTTACGCCTGATCGGTGCTGCGAAAAGGGTGGCAAAGATGACCGCTACTCGCCCTTTTTGATAGTCAGGCCAACCCAGCAGACTGTCTCCATTATGCATGGGGGCTAATCCGCCCAGTTCTATACTTCGCGTTTCCTCGCTGGAACGAGTGTAATCCCTGCCAAAGGTGAGCATGTTCCAGGCCAGGTCTTGGTGCGCGTCAACGATCAGCATAAGATATTCCTGGAAGTTGGGATAATTCGTTTGCGATCTGCCTGTCGATCTTTCCCATTGGGTAATCGCGCAAGGCAATCGGATCAGCCCAGGCAAGGGTAGTGTGATATAGATTGCGCGGTTCCCCGCCGTTCATCCCGCAAAGGAAAGCGTGCAAGGTTACCCGAAAATGGGTGTAAGCATGCTGGTAGACGCCGATTTCCCGGCCAACGGTGATCTCCATACCCAGCTCCTCGCGTATTTCGCGGCTTATACAAGCCACCAGGTCCTCGCCTGGCTTAACCTTACCCCCAGGGAACTCCCACATGCCGCCTAACAACCCTTCTGGTGGACGCTGGGCGATCAACACTTGACCGTCTCGTTGCAGGATCGCCGCAGTGACAGTGTGGTGCGGGATTTCTGCTTTGGGTGTCTTCACCGGGCGTTCTGCCTGTAAACCGAGTGAGTATGCCAGACACAAGTCAGCCAGAGGGCATTGTGTACATTTTGGTGCACGTGGAGTGCATACGGTAGCACCCAGCTCCATCAAAGCCTGATTGTATTCACCCGCCTGACCAGGCGGCAAGTTATCTGTAGCCAATTCCCACAGCAGTGATTCCCCTTCCTTTGAACGAGCGGGCCGGCGCACGTCGAAGACACGTGCCAGAACACGGCGAATGTTGCCATCCAGCGTGGGTTCATCCAAGTTATAGGCGATCGATGCGATTGCGCCAGCTGTGTAGCGACCGATTCCCGGTAAGCGTAGTAAAAGGTCGGTATCGCGGGGGAGCTCTCCGGAATACTCTTCGACCACGATCTGGGCTGCCCGATGCAGGTTGCGGGCGCGGGAATAATAGCCTAATCCTTCCCATATCCCCAAGACCTGCTGTTGTGAGGCGTTGGCCAGTTTTTCTATCGTGGGGAAGCGCTCAATCCAGCGCTCGAAGTAGGGGATCACCGTCTCGACCCGCGTTTGCTGCAGCATGATCTCGGAAACCCAAATCGCATAAGGATCGGGATGATCCCGCCAGGGTAGGCGTCTAGCGTTCTCCCGGTACCAGTGCAAAGCACGAATTGCTAGAGAAGTGGTCATTCTAATTTATGATCACAAGAGGGTGAATTTTCCCGAACGATTTCATCAATTTTGCAACTGTCGCTCGGAGTTGTTGCTTACATTTGAAATCCACTTCGGGCGGGGACGACCTTATACGAGAAATCTGTGACGAAATTATTCAGGCGTTCAGTGAGAGCTAACCACTCGGTGGAATCTAAAAGTTTCTCTAAGTCTTGTTTATTGCCGATCTGTGCTCCAGCGATAATCTGGGGCTGATTTCCATACATGGTAAACCAGGCATCCGTGGGCTCTAGCCCCAAGCGCTGTATTCCGGGGATCCATTCGCGCACCACGAACTCAAAGTATTCCTGTTCCCGGCCAGGTAGTATGTCCCATGACATGAGTAGCTTGACGTCCAATATTTATCTCCAGGTATACCCTAACACCCCGTGTTGTTGAATTCGATGAAATCTTCCACGTGAGAATACTGTAGGGATATTCTTATGGCTTACGCTTGGATGTCATTTCCTGTACCACACAGAGTGTGGGGCGAGCGACGAAAGGAGCGAGAAATCCCCTGAATTAGTGTCTTGCAAACGAACATTTCAGAGATTTCTCGTCGCAAGCTCCTCGAAATGACATTTACTTCGAATCTCCTAAATCTATCATTCTAAAATAGGCTAGGCATCAGTGTTTGTATTCTAACACTGTGACCCGCGTTTCGCTCGGAACTGAGCTGCGGGTGACTTTCAAGGAGGGCACCGCTTCGACCTTGCCGACGCCCATTTCTTTCAGGAACCGGTTCAGGGCAGCCAGTTTAAGTTTGCCGCCCGGGATCTGGTAGTGCATCGGGATGACGATCTCCGGCTCCAACAGGCTAACGATCTCCGCTGCCCGGGCTGCGTTCAGGCCGACCCCTCCGCCTACCGGCACCAGGGCGACTTTGACCTCTCCCAGGTTTTCGATCTCTGTCTGGCTGGGAACGCGTTTTAGATCACCTAGATGCGCCACCGTCACCCCGTCATAGTCGACGACATACAGCGTGTTGCGCAGTTCCTCTTTCGCGCTCTTCGTTTTCCTGTTGGTTTGTACGCCCGTGATGAACACGCCGCCGATCTCAAATTCTCCCGGACCGGTGATGATCCGCGAGCGCCCTTTGACTCCGGTGGTGAAATTGTGTCCTGGTGCATCATGGCTGACAGTGATGATCTCACCTCGCAGCTTTAAAGGCTCGTAGCCAACGGCATTGTGGTCATAGGGGTCGGTGACCACAGTTGCCATGCCCCTCTCGGTGAGCCGAAAACAAGATAATCCATACCAGCTGATTTCCATGGGTCCTCCCGTATTCTTGCCCCATGATTATACATCATTGCCGGGAGCATAGCCTAAACGTATAATAACCCTATGTCAACTCCCTTCGTCCCGAGATTAAAGGGTAAAGTGGTTTCCGGCGGAAAAGTTCTCCAGACCGTTAACTCAACCTGGCATCTCGAGATCCCGCCAGGGTCTTCTCGGAGCTACCGCCTTGCGCAGCTCGACGATTACACTGACCTGCCGCGGCGTGATTTCCCCTGGCACCAGCCTTTAACATTATCCCTTAGGGCGCGATCCTCAGATGTGGACATTCCAGGTACCTGGGGTTTAGGCCTGTGGAACGATCCATTCGGCTTGACGCTGGTCAAAGGCACGCAGCTGCGCCTGCCAGTATTGCCCAACACCGCCTGGTACTTCTTCGCTTCGCCCCCCAATTACCTCTCTTTGCGCGATGACCTCCCGGCGCATGGACAGCTGGCGGCAACATTCCGCGCCCCGCACAAAATGCCAGCTGGATTGCTCCTGCGTGCCCCGCTGCTGGCTTTATTCTTCCTGCGTCCGCTGATGCGCTACCTGCGCCGTTCGGCGCGCAGCTACCTCCACCAGGATGCCGTCTCATTGGATCACGATCCTACCGATTGGCACGTCTATGAAATCGAATGGTATTCAGATGAAGTAATTTTCCGCCTGGATGGAGGCGCTATCTTGGAGGCGCAAGTCTCTCCGGTCGGACCGCTTGGGCTGGTGATCTGGGTCGATAACCAGTATGCCAGCTTTCAACCCGATGGGCAGGTGGGATATGGCACACTGGCCACCGGGCAAGCTGCCTGGATCGAAATAGCTGACCTGAAATTGGCCCTTGCTTGACAATCCCCCTCCCCGCGGTTAAAATTACGCTGCGTTGCAGAAGTAAGCTGAAAGTTCAGGCCGAGATAGCTCAGTTGGTAGAGCACTTGACTGAAAATCAAGGTGTCGCCAGTTCGATTCTGGCTCTCGGCACCTCTCGGCCTGACGCTAGGCCGATTATGCGGGTGTAGTTCAGTCGGTAGAACGTCTCCTTGCCAAGGAGAAGGTCGTGGGTTCGAATCCCATCGCCCGCTCAGGTATTGAGTATAGATAACGTTGGATTGCTGATTGGTATACTTCAATCAGCAATCTTTATCTAAACGCAAAATTCCCCCTGGCGACGTGGCCAAGTGGTAAGGCATGGGTCTGCAAAACCCTGATCACGGGTTCGAATCCCGTCGTCGCCTCTCGACACCCCCGACTAGGGGGTGTTTTCTTACCCTCTTCCGGATCTCAATATCGTTTATCATAAATCTTCTGATAGATCTTGCCGCTCAAGATTGATCGAATTGATTAGATCAATTTTCTTCTTACGCGAACTGGCTTTAATTTGCTTTTCCCTTTTGATCGCCGCCTCAACATCGTTCGTGATCTCATAATAAACAAGTTTGGAAATCTTATAGCGATGCGTGAATTTACTCCCCAATCCTGTTTTATGCTCCTGAACTCGTCGTTGCAGATTGCTTGTTATCCCGGTGTATAGTGTCGTGTTGTTTTTGTTGGTCATGATGTAGACACAGTATGTTTTAGGG
>JBFFIU010000198.1:0-6848 GCA_041556275.1 Anaerolineales bacterium
GCCCATCAGCTATGCCTCCCGCACTTCAACGCCCCTCCAGAAAGCCACATAGCCAGTGATCTGCTCAGCGGCTGGCTGCGGAGCAGAATAGTACCAGGCCGCGTTTTTATTGGTCGCGCCATCAACATTGAGGTTGTAATAACTGGAAATCCCTTTCCAGGAGCAAACCGTATGGGTTTCACTTTCTTCGAAATACTGATCTTTGATCGAACTGGGAGGAAAGTAATGATTTCCCTCCACGATTATAGTCTGGTCGCTTTCAGCCAGGACGGCTCCGTTCCAAATCGCTTTTACCATGCTGCATCCTCCAGATAAAATGATTTTAACAGCTTGGGACAAATTATCCCAAATTATGACGAGAAGAAGCGCTCATTTCTTACCTGGATGTCAGTTCGGTGATAACTCATAATCATTTTAGATCATACTCTAAAGGATTTTCATGTGGTTCTCGAATCGGTTTCAATCTATCCATCCAGATCCATCAAATTCAATTAGGGTATTAAATAACTCCGTGTGCAAGTTTCTTGGCATGCTTTAGATTGTCATATTGGAGGCGAAGTAAAATGGAGCAGAAGTATCCCTGAGACCAAGGCTGACCAAGTCAATAGGGATTCTTCACTCCCCTTCGCATGCTCAGGACTCGGGCTCCGCTCCTTCAGAATGACAATTAATGTCGTTGGATAACAAAGACAGAGACAATTTGCACATCGGGTAAATTAAACGTTTAAGGTCGTTTCCCAAAATAAGGTTATTTAAAATCCATGCGGTACAGAGAACAAAATAATAGCTGACAGGATAAGTTGACACCGGGTTATAATAATCAGCAATTATGCGAGACAGAACGAACGAAGAGTGGTTGGCAGATTTACGAACCGCGGGCGAGGCGAAAGAAACTGCGCTGGCAGATTTACGGGCGATCATTCTAGCGGGCTTGCCTTACGCGCTGTCAAATTATTTATCCCCTGATAATCCTCAATTCCAATCCTTAACCGAGGAGGTTGCTCAAGAGACATTGTTGAGAGTGATGTCTCATCTGGATACATTCGAAGGACGCAGTAAGTTCACCACCTGGGTACATAAGATCGCGGTACGGATCGCCTTGACTGAACTGCGCCGCAGAAGGTGGCGGGATTTCTCTCTTGACTCACTGGTAGAAGAAAATGAAGAAGGATTCTCATTCCCCAGCTTATTGGAGGATGCTTCTGCTAACCCTGACGCATTGACAGAACAAAGCGATATGCTCTCTCGAGTTGGCAGGCTGATCGATGAAGAATTAACGGAGAAACAACGCCAGGCAATGGTGGCCACCACCATTCAGGGCGTGCCTCTTGAGGAGGTGGCGCGGCAGATGGGCATGAAACGCAACGCGCTGTATAAACTGCTGCATGATGCGCGCCTACGTTTGAAGCAGCGCCTAGCAAAGGAAGGACTGACCCCGGAAGATATATGGGCTGTTTTTGAGGAAGGGTAAGGATTATTCAATCCGATGCGTCTAGAGTGGAGAGGCAATAAATGAGGCTGACCGAGGCGATAAAACGCTTATTCCAACGATTGGGTTGGGAGAATGAAGGTGAAAAAATGCAACCACCCGAAGCTCTCAGAAAAATAATTCAGATGATAGAAAATACACAGGAAATTGAACTGTCCTGCGATGACGTCTATGCATTACTCGACCAGTACACCGAGTTAGCCAATAGAGGTGGGGATACGAAAGAGCTCATGCCCTTGGTTGACCATCACATCGAAATCTGCCCGGATTGCGAGGAGGAATTTGATGCCTTGTTGCGGGTGTTGAAGGCTGCTCCAGTTTGAGTCGAAAAAAAGCTGATCAAAAAACCGCGAGAAAGGTGGAAAGCATCACCTTTCTCGCTTTTTTATGATTTAAAAATCTTCAGAAATGTATGAGCGAGATACTCCCTCCGTTTTAGGACCAAGATCTACTCTCTATTGCATTGCGTTCAGTGCAGGCTGGTTGAATTCAATCCCCAATCGTAAGGTTTGTAAACGAAGCGCAGCCTGCCCCGATGCTCGAGCAACCAGGTCTTGCGCTGGTCATCCTGCGGCAGGTGTTCGATCAAGAAATCGATCACGCCTTCCTTCCCGCCAAAGTCCCCTTTGAACCAGTTGAAGATCGCTGAGAGGCTTACTTCACCCCGAGTTGGATCAACCTCCAGGTCTGCATTAACGAAGTTGCGCGCGGCCAGTTCGAGCTGCGAGTCAAGGTTCTCTGCGGTATAGACCTGGATCGGGGGACATGAACGGCTTGCGCAGTTCAGGGCAAAATGAACCCGTACCTCGTGGGGATCGATCACCCAGGCCAGCCGTGGGTCCGAGGAGCTAAACTGCGCTCCGGGCAGCATCGGATGACCCTGGTTGCCGCGCAGCACCCCATGCTCGATATCATCACAGCTCATCCGCTGACCACCGACATTGTAGGCTGTTTTGTGGAAGAAAGCCAACAAGCCCAGAGAGGAAGCGCCGATAGTCTGGGTGATATCATTAGCGATCACGCCGTCCATGACGAGCGCATTATACAGATTTATCCAGAAGGCAAGCTTCTCTTCCTGTGAAGTGAGGCTTCCTGGATCGAAGTACCTCAAACGCGGAGTGCAGCTCTGCTGATATTCGCGATAGGCAGGACTGGTTTGCAGGTTTTTATAATCAACCGATAATCCCTGCTCATCAATTGCCTCCAGCTTCGCCATGTCCATGAAGCGCTTTAATTCAGCCGTGATCTCAATTCCGGTCTCTTTGTTCAGAGCATCTGGATTACTGGCTTCATTAAGCACCTGGCCAGCATTTGTTCGGGTAACTATATTTAGGGCAGCTTGGCGTAAATTGATCAGGCGATCTCCCCAAGGAGACCGCCTGATATTCAGATGCTCAAGACTAGCTGACGTTTCGCCAGACTCAGGATAAACAGATCCGAGTTCGCTCATTGATCCTTTCCATTAGCACCGTTATGCTTATGCTGAGAGACACCATCAAGGAACTCGCCGACTCTGGATTTCAGGGCAGGCGCAGGTCCCGCACCGACCTGGTGATCCTTAACCTCTCCATCAGCAATGAACAAGAGGGTTGGGATACCCTGCACGCCAAACTCCATCGCCCACTGCGGGTTCTCGTCAGTGTTAACTTTTGCGATGATGATTTTGTCTTCGTTCTCCCTGGCGACTTCTTCCAGGACCGGGGCGATCATGTGACAAGGCCCACACCAGGGCGCCCAGAAGTCGACCACCACGGGTAATTCCGAAGATAAAACCTTCTCTTCAAATTCCGCATCTGTAACATGGATCAAATTGCTCATTTTAGTCTCCTCAAAAACTGATTCTTTCTTCGATATAGATGAGGGATGAGGTGAAAATCTTACTAGAAAAATTAGGTTGACCTCTGGATGAATTAATTAGAATCCCATTTTTCTTCTGTTGAAATCCAAAAATTAATCGATAGTCTGGTGGAGCGAAGCAAATGAAGGTTCTTTATAGATTTGGTTTGCATCGGATTCAGGGTTGCTTCGGCGAAGTTTATCCTGAGCTTGTCGAAGGGTTTCGCTACGCCTCAGCACGACATTCCAACAAATTGCTTAAAACTTGCTCATGACGCTAATTATTGACGTTCATGTTAGTTGATTAAGAAATCAATCTATGGAGCATGTCATGTTAAACGAATCCCTGTCTCTGGTCGGACAGATCTTGATCCTGGAACCGAGACCGGGGGGGGAGAGCATTTCCCCGTTCAGAAAGCGAGACTCTTCGGTCGCAAAAACCGCTCCCTCCAGAGTGACATAACTTAACTGATTTTGATGAACGTCAATAGTTGATCGAGCGAGTTCGCTGGAGAGGATGATGATCTACATTAAAGTGCGATAAGCGAATGCGTGATCCAGGTAAGGAAATGCGCCCAAATTACGTCTAGGATGGTGAAAGAGAGAAAAGATCTAGCAAGCAAGAATTTATAGGAGATATAAAATGTCTTTATTTTTCGCAATCTTGATCGGCGCACTCGGAACAATACTTATCGAGAGACAATTACGCAAAGCAAATAGAGCAGCCATTCGAGTACCGGTACGCAGCGAAAATAACAGGCGTTATCGCCGCTTTGAGAATTAGTGCTAATCAGCTATCCCAAATTTGAATTCACTCCCCGACTATTGGATTTGGAGTTGTGGGTGAAGATTTGAGCCCCGGAGCCTCCTCCCTCCGGGGCTTATTTTATTCCTACCCAACATGAACTCTTTGAATAGACTATAATTCGGGTCAATTCTTTCGATGGAGATCGACTCATGCCGCGCGACTTACCCCTTGGCAACGGCAGTTTACTGGTAGCCTTTGACAGGAATTACGAAATCAGCGATCTATACTGGCCGCATGTCGGCCAGGAGAACCACGCACTGGGACACCCTTTCCGATTTGGGGTGTGGGTTGGAGGGAACTTGCGCTGGCTGGACGATCATGGGTGGGAACGCCAATTACTTTATGGACATGACTCACTCGTCTCCAATGTGACCCTGGAACACCCAGATTTGAAAGTAGGGATCAATGCAAGCGATGTTGTCGATTTCCACGCAGACCTGCTGGTACGGCGGTTCGATGTAACCAACCAGGGAGATGAGGATAGAGAAGTGCGTCTCTTCTTCCACCAGGATTTTCACATTGGGGGCAGCGAATTAGGGGATACAGCATACTACGAACCGGAACGCAGGGCAGTGATCCACTACAAAGGCGCGCATTGGTTCTTAGTGAATGGCGCAGTGCTGGTCGCGGAAGAGAGTTCTGATTTCGGCTGGTCCCCTTCCCAAGACACTGCACCCGGTTACCTAGTCGGTGTACACCAATGGTCGTGTGGTCTGAAAGAGGTTAACAACTTACAAGGCACCTGGAGAGATGCTGAAGATGGCCAGCTTTCAGGGAACGCGATCGCTCACGGACCGGTAGATTCGACGGTATCTTTTTCACTCCAGATTCCAGGAAAAGAAACGCGCAGCCTATACTTTTGGCTGGCTGCAGCACGCAATTTCGATGATTTAGCGGCTATCAACCGGCTGGTGCGCCAACGCGGTCCACAATCCTATCTGGACCGAGCAGAAGCATTCTGGCGCTTGTGGCTGACCAACCATCTGCCCGATTTGAAAGACATACCCGAAAAGATCGGCAGACAATACAAGAACAGCCTGCTGATCATACGCACTCAAATCGACAACAGGGGTGCCATCATCGCGGCGAACGACTCCGATATCTCATCCTATATCAATGACACTTACAGCTACCTGTGGCCCAGGGATGGCGCCCTGGTGGCAAATGCGATGAATCGAGCGGGATATCTAGATCTGCCGCGCGAATTCTTTGAATTCTGCAGACGCGTGCTCACCAACCAGGGCTACCTGCTGCACAAGTACAACCCGGATGGAACATTAGCATCCAGCTGGCACCCCTGGTATCGAGAGGGGAAAAAAGAACTGCCCATCCAGGAGGATGAGACTGCTCTGGTGTTGTGGGCGCTTTGGCACCATTTCGATCAGTTTGGCGATGTATACTTCATCAAGCCGTTCTACCGGGGGTTGATCTGCCCGATAGCAGATTTCCTGACCGAATACCGTGATGCAGAAAGCGGCTTACCCCTGCCCAGCTATGGATTGTGGGAAGAACGACGAGGAGTACTCACCTGGACGACAGCTGCGGTTTGGGGAGGCTTGATGGCTGGAGCGAATTTTGCTGCGGCCTTCGGAGAGGCAAAACGAGCCGAAGAATATCGCCGGGTGGCAGAAGCTGTCAAACAAAGCGCGGAAACCCACCTCTGGCAGCCAAAACTGGATCGTTTTGCCAAGCTGATCTACCAGGAGAGTGACGGCACATGGCAGGTGGATGAAGCAATCGATGCCTCGCTCAGCGGATTGTGGCAGTTCGGCATGTACCCCCCAGACAACCCGAAAATCCTATCGACAATGGAAGCCATCCGCGATAAATTATGGATAAAAACCCTCATAGGGGGGATCGCTCGATACGAAAACGACGGTTACCACCAGGTCAGCCAGGACATCGATAACGTGCCGGGCAATCCCTGGTTTATTTCCACGCTGTGGGTTGCGGAATGGCTGGCGAGGACTGCGCGATCCCCGGAAGAATTAGTTTCTGCAGAAGAGCTCCTGGAGTGGGTTGTGGAGCATGCGCTGCCAAGCGGCGTACTGGCCGAGCAAATTCATCCTTATACGGGTGAGCCCTTATCTGTCAGCCCATTGACGTGGAGCCATGCCGCTTATGTCAACACAACGCTTGCCTATTTAGAGGCCAAAAAGCGTTTGAGTTAATTTTATTCTCAAAGGAGACAGTTATATGCCGAAAAAGGAATATACCAAAACAGGACGATCGTGCCGGGTGACCTTCGAACTACCAGCAGAGGCTAAGGCCCAAACTGCATACTTATGCGGAGATTTCAATGACTGGAACGAAACCTCTCACCCAATGAAACGCGCCAAGGATGGCAGTTTCAAAGTGACCGTGTCCCTGAAACCAGGAAGGGAATACCGCTATCGATTCTTGCTGGATGGCGAGCGTTGGGAGAACGATTGGACCGCGGAAAGCTACGTGCCTAACGCTTTAGGCAGCGAAGATTCGCTGATCAATATCCCAAATGCTTAATGCAGGTGATACAACGCCCGATCTGCCGCTCATTGATTTGAGTGGCAGGCGGGTAATGCTATCGGAAACGTGGAGCCAAAAGGAGAGCGCGCTGCTGGTCTTTCTGCGCCACCTGGGTTGACTGCCCTGCCGGGAGCACGTAGCGCAGTTGCGCCAGTACAAAAATGAGATTGAGGCACGCAAAACTCACGTGGCTTTGATCTCTTTTGGGAA
>JBFFIU010000199.1:0-6844 GCA_041556275.1 Anaerolineales bacterium
AGAGATGCTAAATGCAAGACAGAATTCTTAAATTCATTTCCGCTCTCCGGTCTGGGGGTGTTCGAATAAGTCTGGCAGAGAGTTCAGATGCGGTGTTAGTGGTTGAAGAGTTAGGTGTCAAAGACCGGAATTCTTTTCGTGTTTCCCTGCGCGCAACGCTGATCAAAAATGCCGAACATATCGATATATTTGAGGAGTTATTCCCATACTTCTTTGATTCACCAAATATACCGCCATTATTAAACACAACTGGAGATTTAACGCCAGATGAAGCGAATTTGCTCGCAGAAGCATTACAAAATCTTAAACAGGAATTACGCGAATTAGTTGACAGGTTGCTCAAAGGTGAACTTCTCAGCCAACAGGAGCTCGATCAGTTGGGGAAAATAACCGGATTAAATAATGCTGCTGATTTGCGCTATCGGGAATGGATGGCTCAACGTATGGAGAGAGCTATACTTTTCAGACAGATCAAAAAAGCGATCCGCGAATTAATGGATCAGTTAGCCGAATTCGGCATGAACCGCGAAAAAGTTGACCAGATTAACAGAATGATAAAACAGAATCAGGCAGCTCTTCAAGACCAGCTCCGACAATACGCTGGCAATCGCATCGCTGAAAACATGAGCGAGCATTCAATTGATGATGGACACCAGGATTTACTCAACCAACCCATCAGCTCGTTGTCGGAAAAGGAGCTTGACTATCTACGCTCAGAAATCCAGCGCCTGGCCACTGCATTACGCACGCGCGTTTCTCTACGCCAAAAGAGAAGCAAGAATGGACAATTGGATGCAAAGGCAACCATTCGCGCCAATTTAAAGCACGGCAATGTGCCCATCGAAATCAGACATAAAGACAAACATAAAAAACCGAAAATCGTTGTAATTTGCGATGTGAGCACCTCCATGCGACCTTATTCCGAGTTCATGTTGAGTCTACTGCATGCCATGCAGGATCAGATCAAGAAAACGCATGCTTTTGCTTTCATCGACCATATCGAATATATTTCGACGGATATTCAAGGTAAGAATGCCCACGAAGCAGTCAGCTTTGTATTGGATAAGATGCCAGCGGGTCATTACAACACAGATCTGGGAAACAGCCTGCAGAATTTCGCGGATCACTACATGGACAAAATTGACAGTCGCTCGACATTTATCGTGGTTGGTGATGGGCGAAATAATTACAATGACCCCAGCATCAGAGTTTTCCGTGAGTTAGCCAGACGCTCCCACCGGACGATCTGGCTCAACCCTGAAGCACAGCCCTTGTGGGGATCCGGAGACAGTGACATGCCCCAGTATGCTCCTTATTGTGATTCGATATTGCAAATCAGAACTTTGTCAGAGTTGAGCGCTGCTGTCGATCGCCTGTTGAGTATGTGATGAATAATGCCATTTTTATCCCCCTTGAGTACCAGGAACTCGACGAGGAGGAGATGCTTGCCAGATCAAGCGAATTCCTCGAACGGATGGAACAACGCAGATCTGTACGACAGTTCTCCTCTCGTTCCGTGCCGTGGGAGATCATAGAAAACTGTCTACGCGCAGCCGCCACCGCTCCGAGTGGGGCAAATATGCAGCCCTGGCATTATGTTGTCGTGAGTGATTCCGAATTAAAACTCCGCATTCGAATGGCTGCTGAAGAGGAGGAACGAGAATTTTATGCAAATCGCGCTCCGCAGGAATGGCTCGATGCCTTAGCGCCGCTTGGAACCGATGCAGATAAACCGTTTCTAGAATCCGCACCATATCTAATTGTTATTTTCGCTAAGAGTTATACACTCAATCCTCAGGGGAAAAAAGTAAAGAATTATTACGTCTCTGAATCAGTTGGGATAGCCACCGGCATCTTAATCACCGCTCTCCACCAATCCGGCTTAGCAACCCTTACACACACTCCCAGTCCAATGCGTTTCTTGAACCAAATCTTAAACCGGCCACAAAACGAACACCCTTTCCTGATTTTGGTGGTCGGTTACCCGGCTGAGGATGCTGAAGTACCAAAGATCAACAAGAAACCATTCAATGAGATTAACACATTAATCTGATCATCGACTTTCTAATCCCCTCAACCATCCCGAATACCTCGATCATATAAGAAGTTTATCTCTTTAATTCGTTCCTGCAGTGATTCACTCAAAGCATTTGCAGGCATTCGCCAGATCCAATTGCCACTTGCATTACCTGGGTAATTCATGCGCGCCTCATTACCTAGACTAAGAAAATCTTGCAAAGGAGCAAGGGCAAATATGGAAACTGAACCCCAGGCTGCTCTGATAAAATCCCAGGAAACATCATTTCCATCGGTATTGAGATATCGACGGTAAAAACTCTTCTCATTTTCTGGGATTCTCTCGTACCAACCTCTGGATGTGTCGTTATCATGGGTGCCAGTATAGATTACGCTGTCCAGCTCATGATTGTGTGGCAAAAAGGGGTCCTTTGGATCGCCGTTGAAAGCAAACTGAATAATTCGCATTCCTGGAAGATTAAAACGTCGCCTCATTTCTGTCACATCTGGCGTGATCACGCCCAGGTCTTCAGCAATAATGGGCAGGTGACCAAGAGATTTTTCAACTTCAGCGAAGAAATCCTGCCCCGGTCCAGCAACCCAACGGCCATCAACAGCTGTCTTATTTCCAAAAGGTACTTCCCAATAACCCGCAAACCCACGGAAATGATCAAGTCGGACAATGTCAACAAATTCCAATACCGCCGACAATCGTTTTAACCACCAGCCATACCCATCTGCCTGGTGTATATCCCAACGGTACAATGGATTCCCCCACAACTGCCCAGTTTTAGAGAAATAATCTGGTGGCACACCAGCAACAACTGTTGGATCCCCTTTTTCATCCAGGTAAAAAAGTTCCGGATGCGCCCAGACATCTGAACTATCATGGGCCACAAAGATAGGAATATCTCCGATTATGAGAATTTCCTCGTTATTGGCATGCTGGCGAAGGGACTCCCATTGCCGATAAAAAATAAATTGGCGGAACTCCTGGCGAATAATAGCGATGGAATGAGAATCACGCGCCTGGTCGATGGCACTTGGGTCGCGATTCAATAATGGAGATGGCCAGTTCACCCACGAACCACCTCCATAGGCCTCCTTTAATGCCATAAAAAGGGCAAAATCAGGCAGCCAAAATGAGTGCTTTTCCTGGAATTCTTCAAAATCTAAGTGGAGACTTTTCGAATTCGAATGTTGAAACTGGATAAAGGCCCGATCGAGCAATCCTGTTTTCCAAGAGATTACGGCTCCAAAATCAACTTTTTCCGGGGGAAACTCTGGCAGATCTACAAGGTCATTGGAATGAATTAAACCCTCTTCAAGCAAGGATTCGGGGCTGATAAGATATGGATTACCGGCAAAAGCAGAAAAACTCTGATAAGGTGAATCTCCATATCCTGTTGGCCCCAATGGCAAAACCTGCCATAAACCACACCCGGCTTTGCTAAGAAAATCGATCCACTTATGTGCCTGGGGACCGATATCGCCGATCCCAAAATCTCCTGGGAAGCTGGTTGGATGTAAGAGAATCCCACAAGATCTTTCAAACCTCATACGCAAGTCTCTTGGTTTGAATATAATCGTCGCTACCGATCACGTTTGAAGTCAGATCAGCTGGAATCACATCAGTTGCGATAACTGCTCCGGGCTCGACCAGCAGATTAGGTGGCAGATGGCTGTTCTTGCCAACCATTGAGATACCCGCTTCACTTGAAGGATCCAGGCTGCCCACACTCGCACCTTCACCGATTGATACCCTTTTATCAACAATCGTTCTGCCAACAGTTGCCCCGGAATGAATCACCGCATCAGTGAGGATTACCGATTCGCGAACCACTGCCCCAGGCATGACTCTCACCCCTGGAGATAAAACAGAACGATCTACAACCGCGCCAGAGGAGATCACACAGCCATCAGTGATCATGCTATCATGCACTTCAGCGCTGGAAGCGATGAACACAGGCGGACGTTCTTCTGTGCGGGTGTGGAAAATCCAGGACCGATCGTTCAGATCGATCGGCGCTGGTTGTGCCAATAAATCCATATGCGCTTTCCAGTATGAATCTACCGTTCCAACATCAACCCAGTATCCGGAGTAGGGGAAGGCATGCACGCGCGCATCTTCGGCAACCAAGCGTGGAATGATATCCTTACCGAAATCATGGCTACTTTCCATCCTTTGGCGATCTTCCCAGAGTATCTTATCCAACATATTGATGTTGAAAAGGTACACACCCATATTTACAAGGTTTGATTTAGGACGCTCAGGTTTTTCCTCAAACGACGTGACCCGATAGTTATCGTCCACATCCAAAATACCAAAGCGAGATGCTTCCTCGATCGGCACTCGTATCGTACAAATTGTGACATCTGCTTGATGATCCACATGAAAAGTGATCACTGCATCATAGTCCATGACGTAGATATGATCGCCAGATAAGACCAGGATAAAATCTGGGTTAGAGCTTTTGATAAATCTAAAATTTTGTTGCACTGCATCTGCTGTACCCAGGTACCAGTCCGATGAACCACGCGCCTTATAAGGCGAATAAATGCGAACTCCACCTGTAAATTCTCGATTCAAATCCCATGGACCCCCAGCACCAATATGATCGATCAGTGAATGTGGGCGATATTGGGCCAGGATCATCACATCGAAAATGCCGGAATTAACACAATTCGAAAGGGTGAAATCAATGATCCGATATTTACCTGCAAAAGGGACCGCAGGTTTGGTTCGTTTTGCGGTTAACGTACCTAATCGTGAACCTTCACCACCAGCCATGATTACTGCGCGAGTTTTCATCTTGTTTTCTTCCTCTTTTATGTTAATCGGAACAGGATTATTTTACACGAAAATAGAAGCAGGTATTCCCAGACAAATACTCCAATTAGAACATTGAATGTTTAATGCAGTGAATAAATCTGCAAGCTAGAAAATAAAAATTTCATAACGGATAAAGTGAGTGATATAATCCATTTTCGATGATAATACACAACATTATTTGATCCACAAGAGGATTAGCACCCGAACGTCTCATCTATCGAATTGCCTCCATTACACCATGACAAGCAAAGCATTCAGCATTCACGGACATTTCTACCAACCTCCCCGCGAGGATCCGCTAACAGGCCATATCCCTAAAGAAACTGGAGCATACCCCTACGATAACTGGAATGAACGGATTTACCAAGAGTGTTACCGACCTAACATTGAATTAAATAACTTCGAACGCATCAGTTTCAACGTTGGGCCGACTCTCTTCTCCTGGATAGGTTCTTTTCACCAGAATTCTTACCAACAGATAATCGATCAAGATCGGGTTAACTTAAACAAATATGGCGTGGGAAATGCTATCGCCCAAGCATACAACCATACCATATTACCATTATCATCCCCATCAGAAAAAGCTATTCAAATCCATTGGGGGGTTATCGATTTCATCCACCGCTTCGAGCGTCCCCCTCAAGGTATGTGGCTGCCAGAGACTGCAGTTGATTATGAAACACTGACGATCATGGCTCACCAGGGAATAGAGTTCACAATTTTAGCCCCTTGGCAGGCTGATACTGAAGAACTGGATCCCACCGAGCCTTACCGGGTTCTGCTGCCAGGAGGAGACAGTATTGCTGTTTTCTTCTACGAGAGAGAGCTTAGTGCGAAAATAAGTTTCGATCAGGAAACCTCTGCAAGCGCGGAAATGTTCGCAAAAAGGGATCTATTACCTTCCTATGTAACTAATAATGGGAAAAGTGTTGAAGATCAATTTTATTTAATAGCTTCAGATGGTGAACTATATGGTCATCACCAGCCAAACCGGGAACAATTTCTCTTCGACCTACTTAATGGAGCCGGGGCAGCATCTGGTCTCACACCATCAATCCCAGCGCTTTGGTTGAAATTACACCCCCCAAGAAAGACAGTACGAATTCGTGAAGGCACATCATGGTCTTGCCATCATGGTGTAACACGTTGGAAAGGCAAGTGTGCCTGCACAACAACTGATGGTCACTGGAAATCGAACCTTCGCTCTGCGCTAGATCGGCTGGCAACCACCTTAGATGGATTGTACTTCGAGACAGTCTATCCATTAATTCCTAAACCACGCCTGCTCCTCCAAAGGTATATCCATGTCATTTTAGGTGAAATGCAAGTGGAGCAACTGATCGCAGAAATAACAAGCCGACCTTTAACAAATGAACAGCAATCGCGCATTTCCCTGTTGCTTGAATCCCAACGTGAACGCCAGCGCATGTTCACATCATGCGGTTGGTTTTTTGATGATTTTGATCGGATAGAGCCCAGAAATGTCATTTTGTATGCTGCTCAAGCAGTCCATCTGGCGCACCTTGCCACAGGGATAGACCTCTCGAATCGAACTGCAATTGATCTGAAACAAGTCGTGAGCCCTCGAACGGGATTGAGCGCTGACAAAGTGTTTAACCAACACCTCGAGCGTACCAAATCATTCAAGGGCAAACATTCACGACTTGATTAATTACACGTACAATTGCATTGTTTGTAGATTTTATTCCCCTCTAAACTTTTGCCGCTTCCAATAATTTCTCAACCTGGTAATCTGATTTTGATTGTGCTTTATCAAGCTGCTGGATGATCCGATATTGTTCCGCTATACGATCATCTATTTGAGACTGATCCAGATCAGGATCGGATTGTAAATTAATTACTGCGATCGTAACTAACCATCCTAATAATTGTTCAAAAGCTTCTTTATTGAACCACAGCACATTCTGGTAACGATTGACTTGCAGGAAATGCCGGACATCTTCATCCTGAAGTAATGATCGCAGAAGGGTGTAC
>JBFFIU010000200.1:0-6799 GCA_041556275.1 Anaerolineales bacterium
AACTCCATCTTGGGCGGGTTATCCTCCCTGGCGAGTGGGTAGATGCGCAAGTTGTCCTTTACGTTCTTGGCGGCAGTTTCCAGGCCTTTGGCGATCGAGGCGCGCATGAAGACCCACACGTCATAGGTCCTCGGTTGGACCACAAAATAACCTTCGGGAACTTCTCCCTCGTAATCAGGTGGCAGGACGAGGTACCTGCCCCCCTGGCCCTTGTCGGGTCCGGCCGGGCCGATATCCTGCACATAGCGGAACCAGGCATCGTTGAAGGCGCCCAGCATGCCTGGTGGCGCTTCCAGCACCGTCGGACCGTCCCGTTTAAGGTCCAGGTTCGGTAGAACATACATTGTTGAGGTATTCCCTGTCAGGTAGAGCGAGTTCGAATCCATCAACCTGTCAAAGATCAAGACTTGATGGCATTCCACCGCCCCCTGGCTGCGAGCACCTTTAATCAATCCCTGCAAGGAGGCGCCGGGCATGCCCTTCAGAAAGGCATCCACCCCACGCATCGTGTCGAGATATTCGTAGACTCTCTCGGCGGTGTGGGACAGCGGCGCACCATCCTGAAACTCCAGGGTGCCGATGGATGTTTCGACTTCGTCTGGGGTTAGAATCTCGGGTGGAATGAAAGTATTATAGTTTGGTGTGGGTTTTGGTTTTGCCATCAATTTGTTCGCCTCCGGATTCTTTCTATTGATCTTTGCTTCTTGAAGTCTAGATACGTCGATAGATTTTACTACACTGAGGATCTTCTCCACTTGATATGACTTTCGTGGGTTAGAAGCCAATTTTTCGATAATTTAGTATATCTGGAACTTGATTATTAAATTTATGCTATCTAGTCAAAAGAACCAATTTCGACCCCCAATTGATCCAGGTTTCTCCTTTGTTCGAAGCGCAATGATGCAAAAAATCGCCCAACGTTCAAGTCAGGCGATTTTTGTGGACGGTATTGGACTTCAATGTGAGAGTGTTTATCTACTCATTTTCTCATTATCCTTGTGCATGGGCACAGGGACAACTTCTAATCCCCTCAATGGGGGCATTGACATTTCCTGAAAACAAAAAATCCACCAACCGCAAAATGGCTAGTGGACCTCGTTGTTGAGTGGATGGTATTGTACGAAACTTAAATCCTTGTGCATGGCACAGGGACGAACCTCCTTCTCCATAATTTTGGGGGCTAAAACTATCACTGGGGGTAATGAGTCTCAAAAAGATCACCTGACCTGAATGATACTTTTGACGTCTGGAATCGTCAAGTCAAGGTAGTGTTACCTGATTATATCTCTTCCTACTTCGTCTCCTCTTAATCAGCGGTATTTCGGTTTCATCCTATTAATCTCGATCGTAAGGTGGCTCAGAGCGATCTCCTTTAATGTTCGGTGCTCCTCTCTAGAGAGTTAGTTGAATGAACAGATGGAGATAAGGGACAATAAGAGCATAGCACTTTTTTGCGGGTCGAAGTCTTCTTGGAGTTCCTTCGAAGTCTATGCCTTCGTGATAATATCTGTAATGATTTCTATGACGCCGAAGAATATTTTGAGGCTTGGATCAGTTATTCCATGATACGAAAGATTGGCAAAAGGAGAACGTAAATCATGGTAAATCATTCGGATAATATTGGAATTGAGGGAACACTTTATGACACAGTTATTATAGGCGGTGGAATAGCAGGGCTGACTGCAGCCTATATGTTGAGAGATAAAAACATCCTGCTGCTTGAGCAGGAAGACAGATTCGGCGGAAGGGTTTGGTCACAAAAGATCAATGAAGCCACATATAACATCGGCACACAGTATCTTAATGAAGAAGACAACTCTTTTATCCATCTTGTAGATGAGCTTGGAATAGAGAGAATTACACATAATGCACTAACTACTCCCATAGCCCTCTATTTGAATGATCGCCTGTATCAGGAATATTTTTCTCTTATGAACTTGAAGGTTGTGCTGGACGGTATCAGATTCTTTTCCAACATGTACCGCAAGAGTAAAACTTTTCTATTGCCTTCAGACGATCCCCGTTGGCAAAAACTTGCCAAACAGAATCTTGCAGAATTACAGCAGGGATACAGCCCGGAGATACTGGCAATTGTCAATACTTACCTGAAGGGTGCCTGCGTATCAAAGCCGGAGCGCACATCCGCTGGTATGGGGGCTGTTATCGCGATGGATATCCTTTACGCAGGAGAGCTGGCCTTTGTGAAAGGCGGCACTCAAAAGATTACCGATGCCATGGTGGACAAGCTGGATGGAAAGGTCATGAAAGGGGCCGGGGTTGTCAAAGTAGAAGAAAATGATGGCCTTGTCAGCACCCATTTTCAGAGAAATGGAAAAGAGCAAATTGTGAAATCCAAATCATCCGTTATGGCTGTACCCCCACCAATTGCCCTGGGCCTCATGCCGCAACTCCCCGACTGGAAAAAAGAGGCTCTGGCTAAAATCGATTATGGCCCGATAACCATTGTCTCCGTTTTTTTGAAAAGAAGCATTCCCTGGAAACGCTGGATGCTTGTACTTTGTAGTAATCTGATAACTTCCTTTATTTTTGATGTGACCTTCGATACGGATGACGACAAAAATGAAGACAACCCCATAATCTATAATTTCATTATTTCCATCCCCCCCGACGAGAAAAAGGAAATAGAAAGCTTTTTAGCGAAATCTGATGAAGAGGTTGTAACGCTGGCCTTGAATGATTTTAAGCATATCATGCCAGAAGCGGATATTGACGAGTATGTTATTGATTCAAAAGTAACCAAATTTCCCATTGGAGAACTCGAACTTTCTCCTGAATATTATCTGGAGCTACTTCCTGAATTGGAAAAGCCAGTGGGAAATATTCATTTCTGCGGAGATTACTCCCACAGCCAGTCTTTCATAGCGGGCGCGGCTTTCAGCGGCATGCGGGCGGCAAGAGCATTGGGCAGCGCTTATGTTGCTTCCGAAGAAAAGGAGATTCCAAAAGAATCCAAATGGGGAGCATTCAGCTGGACGGTAATCATCCTCAATATCCTGCTGATCGCAGTCGGATTCTTTCTTCCCGGTGGTTACGGCACAACGCTGAGCATTGGTGCTGGACTGCTGCTGGCTTTTACCGTCGCATTACCATTCTTTTTTCCCCCTATGAAGGTGATTTATATGGTGCTCCTCGGTGTCTCTATTGGGTTCGGCAGCATAATCGGATTGCTTGTGGGTTTTTTCAGATAACATTCTCGGCGCAGAGTTGAAAAGAAGAAAAAATAAAGAAAAAGATTAATAAACTGGGTTTTGGATTCGAACCAGAAATTGTTTATTTTCAATCAAACGAACCGATTTCAATCCCCAAATGATCCAGCTTTTCCCTTTGCTCGAAGCAAAAAAGATGCGAAAAATCGCTCGATAGGCATATCAAGCGATTTTTGTGGATGGTATTGGACGAAACTTAAATCCTTGTGCATGGCACAGGGACGAACCGCCTTCCCCATGATTTTGGTGTAAAAATCATCAATGAGGTAATGAGTCTCGAAAAAATCACCTATTAGCTTGATAATTCTGTGCCAATAAAGCCTAAAGGCGAAGCGCAACGAACCAGCCCCTGTTGAAAACTGTCTGGACGCAGCAGACTAATCCACTCGGCGAGACTTGCGAAGGAACCAGGTTGGACATAACGGTGCCCAGCGCGGTCGCGTACATCTCATCAAGGCTTAACTCCTCGGTGCCAGAATAACGGAGTCCACCAGCCATTGCGGAATCTTGGCGTCGCTCCTCTTGCTGAGTGTGCCATGAGGCGCGTCTGGTGGCATCGGCGGCGTCCAATGCAGCAAATTAGTTAGCGCCATACGCGTGACGATTTGCTCTGGCGTCAAGTTGATCACGGTCAAATCCTGCGCAAGCACCATCGGCATATCGGATGTTTTCCACAGCAGCTCGTACATGGCGTCAACTGTGTCGTCATCTAACATGTAGTGATAGCCAACGCCAAGGCCAGGTTTGACCATCTCCATGAGCTGGCCAAAGCGATCTCCGGTGGTATGCTCGCCAACAACATTCTTTGCGATGGGTAATGGAAGATTGGCTTTCTTAGAGAAGGTGACCGGATCCGGGAAAACCTCGTGCATGAAAACATCAACGCCCTTGGCCTGTTCAGCCTCGACCGCACTAGGTGTACCATCACCATGGAAAGAGAAGGAAAGGCTGTTCCACTCCAGGCGGTAGCCGACCGGACCATAGATACAATGGACGGTTGGGAAGGCATAGATCTTGACATCATTCTGGTCGTAAACTAACATTCTCGGATTATCGGGGCTAAACTGACTGTAGTCGAATTCATGGGCAATGATCTCCATACCTTCACTGGGAACAATGCCCATCTTGCTCTGGTCGTGCCACAGGGCTGCCTTGTCCATCATCTCACAGAAGTAGGCCGTGCCCATCTCAGGCGTATAGCCCGATGGACCCCAAACGTGTAGGGGTGAGTTACGGGCCCAACCCAGCGCGTCGTAGAGAGGGTGGAAATCTCCTACATGATCCAGATGCAGGTGAGTCAGGAATAGCTTATCCAATAGCGCCGGATGGATTTCAAGGCTCCACAGATTTTGTACTGTTCCGCCGCCGACATCAAAGATAAATTTATCGCCATTTCCGAGCTCGCACAGCCAGCCAGTGGCTGCCTGGGCTCGACGGACAAAGGGATTACCGGAGCCGATGCAAGTGAGTCGGATCTCATCCGCCCCTAATTCTTCCTCTCCCGGAATGAAGGTTTCAGGATATTGCTTGAGTTCAATACCGTCTTGTTTGACCACCACCGGGGTTTTGGTCAGGGGACTGCCAGTTATTGGCAATGGAAAGCCATCAGGCGTTTCGGTAGGACCATCGCCCAGGCGGCGATGTCCTTGGATCATACCTTGTTTCATATTTAACACTCCTTTTGAATGGTGACTAACCGGTGAACTCTCATACCTGGTCTCGTATTGGCTGGGAAAAGTTCGGTTAATCGAAGATGCGAATCGTTTGATTGTAGAGTTATTTGGTCATGATTTGACATAACTCAATGACTGCCACTAGCCGGAGATTAGGATCCGGTCATAGTAATTAATTGCACCATGAATTAGGGCTTCGTATATTTCAAAAAGTAGTTCCGTCGCATTATACCCCCTGTTTTTTTTCTGGTGCAATTCTAGGGACTCGAACCAAATTTAGCTGATTTTCAATCAAAAGAACCAATTTCAACACCTAATTGGTCTAGCTTTTCCCTTTGTTCAAAGCGAAGTGATGCAAAAAATCGCTCGACAGGCATATCAAGCAATTTTTGTGGAAGCTGTTGGACGAAACTTAAATCCTTATGCATGAGCACAAGGGCGAACCGACTTCCCCATAGTTTTTGGAGCAATAACCATCATTGGGGGCAATGAGTCTCGAAGAAATTACCTACTTGGAATAATAATTATGATTGCTGAAGTAGTCAAGTCACGCTGGCATTACCTATCTTGGTAAGATAAATATTAAGTTTGGATAGAATTTTTATCGTAACCGACCAACAAACAGTTGAGCTGAAATCAATGCAAGTCTGGGCTGGCGGTCGCGAGATCGCCAGCCCCTACTCACCAATTACTGCCATATTACGTGCGATGGGATTTATGTTCTCCCGGCTCAAGGTAAGTTACATCGTCCTTTCAATAATCGTGCAATAAATGAAGAAAACAGTTACATGGCTACACGGCCGGAGCCTCAGCCTCAACCGGTGCCCCCTCCTCTCCACCATCTCCTTTACCCATGAAGGAGGATATGAGGGTACCCACGACGATCTGTACGAAGACCATCACCGTGATGACCCCCAGGATCTCGGGATCATTGCCGAAGGCGATGCCGCTTCCCAAAAAAAACAGTGGCGAAGAAGCGATCCTCCCGGTCGCCGATATGATCGCGTATCACACCTGTAAACCAAAAGAAAGCGATCCCGGCAAAAGGCACCAGGCTCAAAGCCAGAGAGGCAGAATTCGCCCTAGTTCCCAGCCATTCTGCACTGATATCGTCCACGGACACATGGGTGACGCCGGTGATCAGCAACATGCTGGCAATCAATAAAACCGAAAAAAGAATCCCGGCAAGTGCAGCTGAACGCGGCGACCGGATGCGTTCTTGAATCTGGATTAGATTTTCTTCCTGAATTAAACTCTCCCATGTAACCAATGCACCCCAGAGATAAGATTCGCTTTTCATCTTATAAGTATCAGGGATTACTTCTCATCTTGAAAGATTTTATTGGTTGGATTTCACATCCGTGAAACCCAACCAGGGTCATATGATTGCGCCGCATAAGATTCATGCGCCTGCAATCTTTAAGCAACGGCTTCCGGATTTGGAAATGTCCAGGTTCCGTTCAGGATCTCCAGCCCCGGCTGATACAACCTGACGATGTAATTCCATCCCGGAACGATCGGCAGGAAGTTGTCCGCCTTGGGGTCACCCCCAAAGTGGATCGTAATGCTGCCGTCTTTGTCTTTCTTGGCGGTGACGTTGTTGAATGAGTAGGCGTTGTAGTTGTTGACCGGCATCCAGCCCTTGTCGTCGTAGAGGGTCACAGACCAGAAGCCATACACCGGTACGTCCATCACGGTGAGTATGTAGGGGGTCTGGCCGTCGTTCTTTTCCGGGACCACATTCACGTACGTGGAGGCGGCTGCCGGCAAACCGCCCCAGCCGAGGGCGGCACCGAACATCCAGTAAGCCGGATCCAGCTCTTCTTTCTTGCCGAACATTTTGGAAGTATCTGTGAGGGAGGAGGCGACCACATTGATCGTCTCTCGCATCTGCTCCAC
>JBFFIU010000201.1:0-6772 GCA_041556275.1 Anaerolineales bacterium
CTTAGAAAAGCTGTTGAAGCTTCTGGTGAAGTGATCTTCATGACTGACTCAGAAGGCATTATCACTTATATCAACCCTGAGTTCACCAGACTTTATGGGTACTCTGGTGAAAAATTGATCGGGAAAACCACGCCCAGGATCTTGAAAAGTGGTTCTATGAAGCAGGAGGATTACGAGCGATTCTGGAAGAATTTGCTGAACAAAGAGGTAGTCAAGCGGGAGTTCATTAATAAATGTAGAGATGGTTCATTAGTACAAGTTGAAAGTTCTGCCAACCCGATCCTTGACGTGAATGAAAATATTATCGGTTTCCTGGCTATTCAGCGCGATATCACCCATCGCAAACAAGCTGAGCAAGCCTTGGAGAATGCCTATGCGTTTCAGCAATTGATCGTTGATGGTGTTGGCGATCCGATCATGGTGATCGAATCTGACTACCAGGTTACATTGGCAAATCGAGCTGCGCAAGAGTTTTCTTATGGAGAAGTCGGATCAGTAAAGCCCATTTATTGTTATCAGATGTCTCACCTCCGGGAAGTTCCTTGCGACGGAATAGAGCATCCGTGCCCCTTGGAACGAGTTCGCGAATCAGGACAGCCGGTAACCGTTGTCCACCAGCATTACCAGGCAAATGGCGAGAAGCGTTTTGTTGAGGTCGTTGCCTCACCACTCCAAAATACGGATGGTTCAATACAGGGCATCATTGAATCCATGCGAGACATAACCGAACACCGGCGGGCAGAGGAAGAGAGCATTAAATATGCTGATCGTTTGAGAGCGCTGGCTGCCCAATTGGCAGAAGTAGAAGACAATGAGCGGCAGAGACTGGCACGCGAGCTTCACGATCGTGTGGGTCAAAACCTCACTGCGCTGGGAATCAGCCTGAATATTATCCAAATGCAAATGCCGCAGGGTGTCCCTGAAACAATAAGCTTTCACCTGGAAGATTCTCTCACTTTGGTTGAACAAACAGCTGAGCGTATTAGGGACGTGATGGCAGATCTCAGACCTCCGGTACTTGATGATTATGGACTGGTGGCCGCGTTGCGCTGGTATGGGGAAAAGATCTCCCGCAGAATTGATATCCCCATAATTGTCAAAGGCGAAGAACCCAACCCTCGTTTAGATACACGCGAAGAAAATGCGCTTTTTCGCATCGCACAAGAAGCCTTGACCAATGTCGCCAAACACGCTCAAGCTACACGGGTCGTAATTTCGGTGGATTCAGATGACAATACCCTGTGTCTGAAGGTGTCAGATGATGGTATTGGATTCGACCCTCACCGTTTATCTGAATCCGACGAAGGTCAGGGCTGGGGATTACTTTCTATTACTGAGCGCGCCGAGGCTGTGGGTGCTGATTTTAGGATTGAATCATCACCTGATCAGGGAACGCAAATTTTCGTTGAGGTGCCCAGGTGAGCATCACCGTTATCCTGGCAGATGATCATACCGTGGTTCGTGATGGGCTTCGCTTATTGCTAGAAGCACACCAGGATATCAAGGTAATTGGGCATGCGTCCAATGGTCGCCAGACTTTGCAATTAGCGAAGGAGCTTTGTCCTGATGTAGTGATTATGGATATTGCCATGCCTGAACTCAACGGCATCGAAGCCACCCACAAGATCCGCAATGATTGCCCTTTTACACAGGTGATCATACTCTCAATGTATTCTACAGCAGAGCATGTCCTTCGCGCATTACAAGCTGGTGCTCTCGGTTATGTATTGAAAGAATCTGCCGGAATAGAGGTTGTTAACGCTGTGCGCGCGGTTTATTCTGGGCATCATTACCTCAGTCAAAAGCTTTCGGATAGAATAATTGACGACTACGTGCACCAACAAAAAAACGTTGAGGATAAAAGTCCTTTGGATCGCCTGAGCCCCCGAGAAAGAGAGGTCTTGCAGCTGGTTGTGGAAGGGAAATCCAGCGCAGAAATCGCCTCTACTCTCTCCTTATCCATCAAAACCGTCGGGACTTACCGCAGCCGTATCCTGCATAAACTTGAAATTGATGATCTACCCAGCCTGGTAAAATTCGCCATTCTACATGGATTGACCACACCAGATTAGAAAAGTCAACACAAATAAGACAACTATTACTCGTCAAATGCATCAGTCTTTGACGGTTTTCTTTTTATGCGAGTTATGACAACGCAATACAGCAATTGGAAATTGCATAGTTTCCTTACATGTGAAATCAAACTCTCCCGATAGACAATCATCTCAATATCTGTCAGGATAATTCCACTAGGATCGATCACCTGTCTTTGGGTTACCCAAGACCGGATCAAGTATTATGCCAGCGACAATTTTAATCGTCGAAGATCAAGAATTAGTTCGTAGGGCATTGCGAAAATTGTTGGAGGTCGTGTATTCCCGCTATCACGTGATTGAAGCTGCCAGCGGGGAGGAAGCTGTAGGGTTAATCAAAACGGAACAGCCCCATTTGGTGATCATGGATATTACGCTACCAGGGATGAACGGCATTGAGGCAACCGAACGGATCCGAGCCGCCCACCCCACCACTCCAGTGGTTATGCTGACAATCCACGAGGACAAGATCTACCGCGAAAAGGCTGAATCTGCGGGGGCGACCGCCTATGTACCAAAACGCGCCATACAAAGCGAATTGTTACCCCAATTGACCACATTACTGGCTAATTTCCAGGATAAATGAGAATTCACTGCACTCAGGATATGTATTCATTCTTTTAAGAGGAGGAAAAATGGTTACTACTGAACTGATCCGTCGCTACCCGTTCTTTGCTGGCTTCAACCACGACCAACTTACCTTCCTGGCGAAAGCAGGTAATGAGTTATCTGTGGAAGGTGGACATCACTTCTTCTACGAGGACAATCTATTGAAAAGCTTTTATCTCGTTCTGGACGGAATTGTTGCTATCACCCTCAATATTCCGGATCGAGACGTATTGCAACCTCTCAGCAATCAAATCACCAACAACCTGATAACGAGGGATGTCACCGTTAGCACTGTTCATGAAGGTGAGATTTTTGGTTGGTCTGCCATAGTACCTCCAAACTTTTCAACCGCTAATGCGAAGGCATCTTCTCCTTGTCGGGTAGTTGAATTCAATTACAAAGCGCTCCAGCCTTATATCGAAGATGACTGCTGCTTTGGCCATATGCTTACTCTTAAGGTGGCCCAGATCATTCGGGAGCGTTTGCGCGATAGCCGCATCGAGTCATTGGCAGAAGCAATCATCTAAACAAGCTCTCTCTGCACTTATCAGATATTATTGCACGTCAATTGCTATGCTCTTCAGAAACATAGCGACTTTCAGTGTGTATTTAACCAGGGTGAAGGTATGATAATATAAAGCCCACAAACTCAGCCAATTATTCAATGAAGTCGATCACCATAGGAAGAATTTGTTGTCCATTCCTCTCCTCACCACCAAACTCTACATCCCTCCTCACCGGACCAAACTTATCGCACGTCCACGCCTGATTCATCAAATGAATGCTGGGCAAGACGGTAAATTAACGCTGATCTCTGCTCCAGCAGGATTTGGCAAAACCACTCTGCTGGGGGACTGGATCAGAAACAATAATAAATCTTTTGCCTGGTTATCTCTGGATGAGGATGACAATAATTTAAGACGCTTTCTCGCCTACTTAATCGCCGCTTTACAACAAATCGATGAAACTATTGGAGATGATGTGTTGCCCTTATTGGAAGCAATGGGCGACCCATCTGTTGAGCAGTTGATCACAATCCTGATTAACGAGATCGCTTCACTTGAGAATGAGATTTGCTTGGTCTTGGATGATTATCATCTCATTACAAACCAAACAATACATCAAGGCATAAATTTCTTGCTCGAGCATTTGCCACCAAACGCGCACATTGTGATAAGTGGAAGAGTTGATCCACCAATCGCTATCTCGCGCATGCGTGCTCGGGATCAGATGATTGAAGTTCGACCTAATGACTTGCGCTTCATTGAATCTGAGGGAAAAACTTTCCTCAATGATTTGTCCGGATTGGAACTATCAGCAGAAGATATTTCCGCATTGGTGTCTCGAACCGAAGGCTGGATAACAGGTCTTCAACTCGCAGCTTTATCTATGCAAGGTCGTCAAGATAAAAGTGAATTTGTGGCTGCTTTCTCTGGAAGTCATCATTACATCATCGATTACCTAGTGGATGAGGTTGTGGCTCGCCAATCGGAGCAGGTCAGAACATTCCTGTACCGGACTTCAATCTTTCACCGGTTTTGTGCTCCACTATGTGATGCTGTCCTGGAGATATCAGATAGCAGGAGAATGATTCATGAGGTTGATGAAGCCAACTTGTTTTTAGTTCCCTTAGACGATGAGCGCAAATGGTATCGCTATCACCACCTCTTTACTGAATTCTTAAATCAGCGTCTAAAAGAGAGGGAGTCCCAAAATATTTCCGAATTACATCGCCGGGCTTCAATATGGTTTGAGCAGAATGGTTTGCTTGCTGAGGCGATCAACCATGCATTGGAGGGGGAGCAATTCACCCGGGCGGCAATGCTGGTGGAGAGTGTTGGCCCGGTGATGATGATGCGCAGTGAATTCGATCAATTAAATAGTTGGTTGGATGCCATTCCTCAGGAACAGGTAAACTCCTGGCCCTGGTTGTGTATCATCCGCGCCTGGATGTGCCAGAGATGGGCGCAGTTGGATGAAGGAGAATTTTATTTGCAGTGCGCTGAACGTGCACTCGAACTTGAAACTACTCCTGAGCCGATGGGCGGGGCGAAGATAATTCGGGGGCAAATCTGTGCTCTCCGAGCGCTTTTTTCCCTACCCAAAGGACAGATATCCGAAGCTATTGAATACGCAAATCAGGCGCTTAATCTCTTACCAGAAAACTACTTTAACCGACCCGTAGCTGCAGATGCGTTGGGAATTGCGAAGAGGCTTAGCGGCGACTTTGATGGTGCAATCCAGGTGTTCCTTGAAGCTCGCAGGGATAGCCTTGCAGTGGGAAACCGCATCTTAGCTCAGGCGATCATCCTGGAACTGGGCATAACCCACTTCCAGCAAGGACAGCTCTCCCAGGCGGCTGAAACTTTTCGTGAAGCCATTACCTATACATATCAGGATACCGAGATCAAGATCCCTTATGCAAGTGGTGCCAGCATGTATTTGGCAACCATCCTCTATGAATGGAATGAACTGGATCAAGCCATGGCTCATCTTCAAGAGGGTATTGAGATCGGTGAGCAGGCAAAAATGGTGGATGCTGTGACGATTGGTTACGGAAACATGGTCCGCATTTATCTAGCCCAAGGTGATCTGAAAGCAGCAACGTCAGCCTGCAAAAAGGCCGAGAAAATGATAAATGGCAACCCAGAACTTGCAAATGACACTGTCACCATAGGACTTGACAACCGGGTCAGATTGCTCATTGCCACCGGTAAGTTGAAGGAAGCTTCCTGGGTAATCCAGGAACAAGGATTGGGTGTAAATGACGAAATAATTTCATATTACCCATTTGGGCATCTGATTTTATCAAGATTGATGTTACATTTAGGTCGAGTAGATCCTGAGGGGTACCACCTTTCTGAAGCACAGAATTTATTAAAGCGCCTAAAAGAAGTAATAAACTCCACCGATTACAGGGGCGCGATGATTGAGCTGTTGGCACTCGAAGCGTTGGTATTTGAAGCCCAGGGTTCCAGTAACCGAGGGACGACTGCATTGGAAGAAGCACTTTCTCTCGCAGAAAAAGAAGGATATATTCGTACTTTTGTTGATGAAGGCGAACCGATGAGAGATTTGCTGCGCAAAGCCGATTCCAGCAAAATCTCAGAAGAATACGTGAGCAAAATCCTGGAAGCGTTCGAAACCCAAAAAGTGAGACAGAAACCGACTTCTCAGTTGCTCGTTGACCCGCTTACTGAGCGCGAGCTGGAGGTCCTAAAATTACTCCGCACGGAGCTGACCGGACCCGAGATCGCCCAGGAATTATCGGTCTCCCTCAATACCATACGCACTCACACAAAAAGCATCTACAGCAAACTTGATGTTAATAATCGTCGGGCAGCTGTCCGAGTTGCTCAAGAGCTCAGCATACTCTAAAATCGCGCATCTGACCTCTTGAATAGGCAGGCCAATCAACCTTCCCGGATTAGGTCAAATCATAACTGGGGGATATTAGGATGACAACCTGGCAAGTTTGCACATAATTCTCTTTTCTAATTTGATATACAACACCTCGACCACAAAATAAATCACCACATGTGGTGATGACATCTCACCATGTAAATTTATATATTTTGGTCAGAATTAATCATCTGATCAACAAGGAGAAAGATTCATGATTTTCGAATTACTAGGATCTGCTCTACATGCAAAAGCATTCCGTGAGGCGGAAAAAGAACGCCAGATAAACAAGGCAAAGAAACCACAAGAAGATTATTCTCTAAAATTTCCTGTGCCAAGTTGGGTTGATTTCTTCTCACGAAACTTTGGTGCCGGTTCAGAATCAAAAGCGCCCCAAGAGGTTTAGTATGCAAAATTCAAGTGGTCATCTTAGTCAGCCAGAAATTTATGAGATCCGTATTCAAGGTCATCTTCAAGATAAATGGACAGAATGGTTTTATGGATTGACCCTAACACGCGAGGATGATGGCAGCACCACGCTTTGTGGACCTCTCCCCGACCAAACGGCTCTGCACAGTGTCTTGCAGAAAATCAGCAACATGAACCTGAGGTTGATCTCGGTCAGCGAAATCAAACCAGAGTCTGAAAATAGATAGTGAACGAAAATC
>JBFFIU010000202.1:0-6740 GCA_041556275.1 Anaerolineales bacterium
GCACCAGCTCATCCCCGACCCGGACTTTGACCGTCGCCTCGGCTAAAATGCCTCTTCCCTGGCGGTGTTCGACGACCACGGTGAAATCGATCAATTCAAATGGCGGATCGTAATCGGGCTGCAGCTGCTGCAGCATGACATTCAGAGAACCCTCGGCGCTCTCAAAAGTAAACCCCTGCGCTTCGAGTGATTTGATCTTGGCCAAGACTTCTCGCGCCTGCTCGCTGCTCACATCCAAACCAAGCTGGCTGGATTTATCCAGCACATTACCGCGACCGGAAAGTTCAGAAACCAGCGTCCGCCGCTGATTTCCAACCAGAGCAGGATCGATATGCTGGTAGGAGCGCTCAGTCTTCAACATGGCGGCCACATGGATGCCGCCTTTATGAGCGAATGCGCTCGATCCCACATAGGGGAAGTTTTTATCATGCGGCAAGTTGGCCACCTCGGCCACATAATATGAGAGATCTGTCAGCTGCTCGAGGCGTTCGGCAGGCAGGCAAGATCTCCCCATCTTGAGCTGCAGATCAGGGATGATCGTGCAGAGATTGGCGTTGCCAACGCGCTCGCCATAGCCGTTGATGGTCCCCTGGACATGAATGGCTCCCACGCGGACGGCGGCCAAGGTGTTTGCAACTCCACAACCGCCATCATCATGCGCGTGAATCCCGTATGCCGCGTCGATCTTTGCTGCGACCAAGCTGCAAATCTCCTCGATCTCCCAGGGCAGCGTGCCCCCATTGGTATCGCAAAGCACGACCACCCGGGCACCATTTGCTGCTGCTGCGGATAATGTCTTCAGCGCATAAGAGGGGTTTGCCTTGTAACCATCGAAAAAGTGTTCGGCATCATAAACAACTTCTTTTCCCCGCTCATTGAAATATGCCACGCTGTCGCCGATCATCGCCAAGTTATTGCTCAAGCTGGTTTCCAATACTTCATTTACGTGTAAATCCCAACTTTTTCCGACCAGGGTGACCACAGGGGTGTCAGCGGCCAACAGCATCTGAATGTTCCCATCGTCTTCCGGACGCTTATTTTTCTTGATGGTGGCGCCAAAAGCGGCCAATTTGGCGTGGCGGAAATTCAATTCTTTTACGCGCTGGAAGAATTCTGCATCCTTTGGATTTGAGCCTGGCCAGCCCCCTTCGATGTAATGCACGCCAAATTGGTCCAGGCGACGAGCGATTTTAAGCTTGTCGTCCGCGGAAAGTGAAATGCCTTCGCGTTGGGTCCCATCTCGCAACGTGGTGTCATAAATAAAAATTTCGCTCATAATGTTCATCCCGAGAGGAATTATGTATAGAGTCCGTTCAGCTGCTCAAAGTGCGTGATTTGGCTTTCTCGCTTCAGCAAGTACCCCAGCTGGTCTACCCCTTCCAGCAAGCAGGTTTTGCTGAAGGGATCGATCGGGAATGTGACCGAATCCCCATCCGGAAAAGTCAGGGTCTGAGCAGCCAGATCGATGGTCACCTGCATTTGCGCATCCATTTCGATTGCCTCGAACATCTTCTGATGGGCGACTGAATCGATGCAGACTGGTAAGAGGCCATTCTTGAGGGCATTATTCTGAAATATGTCGGCGAAAGATGTGCTCACAACAGCTCGAATGCCCCAGCCCGCCAGAGCCCAGGGGGCGTGCTCGCGGGATGAGCCGCAGCCAAAGTTATCCCCGGTCAGCAGTATTTGTGCCCGCTGGTAAACTGGATCGTTCAAGGGAAAATCAGGATTTGGCTCACCATCCGCAGTGTATCGCCAGCCTGAGAATAACCCTTCCACCAGGCCATTCTTATCCGTCACCTTGAGATACTGTGCGGGAATGATCTGGTCGGTGTCAATATTATCGATGGGCAGCGGAATGACTGGCGAGGTGAGCGTTGTAAAAGGTTGCATAATTGTTTTATAGATCCATCTCTGATTAATTTACTATTGTGATCATCGCTTATCCAAAAATATGGTATTCCCGGTCTTATTTCATCATCTGGTCAGCGGACTTGAATCCGGCGCGGATCTGTGATCCTGCCAGTGATCGCACTCGCAGCAGCTGTCAGCGGGCTGGCTAAAAATGTGCGCCCACCTTTGCCTTGCCTGCCCTCAAAATTTCGATTGCTCGTACTGACCGCGTATTGGCCGGGCTGCAGGCGATCACCGTTCATGGCGATGCACATGCTGCAACCAGCATACCGCCACTCCCCTCCTGCCTGGGTGATTATCTGATCCAATCCCTCAGCCTCTGCTTGACGGCGAACTTCTTCGGAGCCCGGAACCACCAAGAGGCGAGTGCCATCCGCCACCTTATGGTCTTTCAGAAGACCGGCAGCCTGGCGAAGATCGGATAGACGTGAGTTGGTGCAGCTGCCAATAAAGACTACATCGATTGGATGGTCCAACAGGCGGGTGCCAGGCTGGAGATTCATATACTCCAGCGCTTTCTCAAGGGCTGCCCTCTTCGCCAGGTCAGGCTCATTTTGCGGTTCAGGGATAGCCTGGCTGATGGAGAGGCCCATTCCAGGATTGGTACCATAGGTGATCATGGGTTCCAGACCGGAGACGTTGAGGGTGATCGATTTATCATAAGCTGCGCCGGGATCCGAAGGCAGGTCGCGCCAGGATACCAGGGCGTTATCCCAGGCTTCGTCCTGTGGGGAAAATTCTCTGCCTGCCAGGTATGCAAATGTGGTTTCATCTGGTGCGACCATCCCGGCTCGCGCGCCGGCCTCGATCGACATGTTGCATAATGTCATGCGCTCTTCCATGTTAAGCGCCTGGACTGCGGGTCCGCAATATTCGAAGACATGTCCCGTACCACCAGCAATGCCGATCTTTGCGATCAAGGACAGGATCATATCCTTGGCGGTGACACCATTAGATAAACGACCCTCGAAGTTCACCTGGTAGGTCTTGGGCTGGTTTTGTAATAGACACTGCGTAGCCAGCACATGAGCCACCTCGCTGGTGCCGATGCCAAAGGCCAGTGCCCCAAAAGCGCCATGCGTGGCAGTGTGGCTGTCACCGCAGACGATCGTCATCCCGGGTTGTGTGATCCCTAATTCGGGTCCAATGACATGGACAATACCGCGTTTTGGATTGTGGAGATCATAGATGGGGATATCAAATTCCTGGCAGTTGGCTTGCAGCTGCTGCAGCTGCTTCGTGGCTAAATCATCTCCGAAGGACATGGACAGGCTGGTGGTTGGGATGGAATGATCCATCGTTGCAACAGTTCGATCGGGCCGGCGGACTCGCAAGCCCCTCTCCTGTAATGCGGAGAAGGCTTGCGGGGAGGTGACTTCGTGGACCAGGTGTAAATCAATATAGAGGATCGCCGGCGACTGAGGATCTTGAGTCACCACGTGCTTATCCCATATCTTTTGGAAGAGTGTTTTTGGTGGTCGCATTATTATTCGATTACTCACCTCTGCAAAGAAATCATCATTCACGCTTACATTTGCAGGGAACAGTTGCCTTGGCGTAAATGTGAATATCCCTGCCTACTCAAACCAAGTCAGAAACATCCCAATTGCCCGGGATCGTCCTTGGTTTGGGGAAAGGATCGAAGGTCGAATCCGTTTCGCTGTCCCCCACCGGATTATTGGAGGCCCGGTGAGTTGACTCTGCTGGTTGATCGGTGGATCCATTTTGAACTGGAGTCGAAGGGGTATTAAATGTAGATACATCCCACTGCTTTGGAATCGTTCTCGGCTCGGTGAAAGAGTCGGGCGTTGGATTGGGATCGTGATCCGCAGACATATCAAATTTTGAGGTCATGTTTTGCTCCTTTCCGGGGTGAGAGTGAGGGTTGATTGTGCGGGAATTGTTACTTCAGGGCTGTATTTTTCGGAGGTGATCAACAATTTGTTTAATGCCGCCAGATATGCTTTTGCAGCTGCGACGATTATGTCTGTATCGGCGCCGTAACCGCCAAATGTGCGCAGGCGCACCTGTCCATTCTGAGGGGAGGTACGGTGGGGGATCGATCCATTATCTGCCTGCAAGCGGACTGTCACCTCACCGATGGCGTCAATCCCTTCGGTCACCGCGTGGACATTGAACTCGACTAAGGTGTTCGGGACGCCGATGATCGCATCAACTGCCTGGTAGACGGAGTGAACCGGTCCGGTGCCAACCGCAGCATGAATATGAAGTTGACCATCAGGGCCAAGCAGACGAACGGTTGCAGTCGGCATCCCCATCGTGCCACAGGCGACCTGCAAACCGTCCAGGGAATAGATTTCCTGCGAGAGGTAAGTCTGGTCTTCGATTAATGCTTCCAGATCGGCATCGGTGATGGTCTTCTTTTTATCGGCTATTTCCTTATAACGCTCGAAAGCGCTGTTCAGCTCTTCCTGACTCAGCTCATAACCCATCTCCTGAAGATGAGTTTTGAGGGCATGCCGACCGGAGTGCTTCCCAAGGACGAGCTTCGAGCGGTATAATCCAACCGTTTCCGGCTGCATGATCTCATAAGTTTGGTTGTGTTTGAGCATCCCATCCTGGTGAATACCAGCTTCATGGGCGAAGGCGTTCGCGCCCACAATGGCTTTGTTCGGTTGTACCGGGATACCGGTGTAATTGGAGACCATGCGGCTGATGCGGGCGATTTGGGTGGTATCGATACCCATTTCAAGACCGAATACCCCGCGGCGGGTCTGTAAAGCCATCACCACCTCTTCAAGCGAGGTGTTTCCCGCCCGTTCTCCGATACCGTTGACTGTGACCTCTGCCTGGCGAGCCCCAGCCTGGATGCCAGCCAGTGTGTTGGCGGTTGCCAGACCCAGATCGTCGTGGCAATGGATAGAGACGACCACTTTTTCGATGCCTGGGGTGTTGGCGATGATGCCGTGGATCAATTCCCCGAATTCTTCAGGAGTGGTGTAGCCAACCGTATCAGGGATGTTAAGTGTGGTGGCGCCGGCTTTGATCGCTTCTCCTAACACCAGGTAAAGAAAATCAGGATCGCTGCGTCCGGCGTCTTCGGGAGAGAATTCAACATCCGCGCAATAAGATTTGGCATAAGCCACCATCTCGCGCACCCGGTCAACCACCTCTTCCGCTTCCATGCGCAATTTGTAGCGCATATGGATTGGGGAGGTGGCCAGGAAGGTATGGATCCTTGGATGTGCGGCATGGCGGACTGCCTCCCAGGCGGAATCAATATCCATCTGCGAAGCCCGGGCCAGACCGCAGATGATGGGTACCGGACGCTGCAGTTCACCTTCGCCTTCCAACGGGTTGCCAACCTCGATGGCAATCCGCCGGACACCCTCTAAGTCATCCGGAGAAGCGGCAGGAAACCCGGCCTCGATCACATCCACCCCCAAGCGAGTCAGCCCACGAGCGATCTCTACTTTCTCAGCAGAGGTGAGCGTCGCGCCCGGAGATTGCTCGCCGTCTCGCAACGTAGTGTCAAATATACGGACGTAATTCGGATTCATGGCTACCTCTCAAAACACTTCATGGGTGATTCCCATTCCATCAGCGATAAAGTGCTTGCTGCCTGCCCAGCAAAAATAGTGCTGAGCGTAATCTAATCGCCTGGTTTTACGGTGACCGGATCGATAAACGGCATCATCTGGCGCAGATCGGCGCCAACCTCTTCAATGAGATGGTCTTGTTCTACCTTGCGTTGCTCGTTGAACCAGGAACGACCATTCTGGTTCTCTTTTATCCAGGATTCGGCGTAAGTGCCATCCTGGATGTCTTGCAACATCTGGTGCATGACGTACTTGGTCTCTTCGGTCACAATCTTCGGGCTGCCAGTGTAATCTCCATGTTCGGCAGTATCTGATACCGAGTAGCGCATATAGTTCAGCCCACCGCGGTACATCAGATCGACGATCAGCTTCAACTCGTGGAGACATTCAAAATAAGCCAGTTCCGGTTGGTAGCCCGCTTCGACTAAAACTTCAAAACCAGCTTTGACCAATCCAGACACACCACCGCACAGCACAGCTTGCTCGCCGAAAAGATCGGTCTCGGTTTCTTCTGTGAAGGTTGTCTCCACGACGCCTGCCCTGGTGGAACCCAGAGCAAAGGCATAGGAAAGCGCATTGGCTTTCGCCATTCCGCTGGTGTCCTGGTGTACAGCTAACAGAGATGGCGTTCCTTCGCCTTCCCGGTAAAGCTCCCGGACGCGATGACCCGGCGCTTTTGGCGCCACCATGCTCACGTCCACATCAGGAGGGGGAGTTATCGTTTCGTAGCGGATGTTGAAGCCATGAGCGAACATCAAGGTTTTTCCTGGCTCAAGATGGGGAGCGATAGTGGCGGAGTAGATGGTTGGTTGGGTGGTGTCTGGGGTTAGCAGCATGATCGTGTCGGCCCATTCTGCAGCCATACCCATCGGTTTTGGGGTCAGGTTCTCTGCTTCAGCTTGGGACCATGACTTGCTCTCTGGGCGTAATCCCACAACAACCTCAACACCGCTGTCCCGCAGGTTTAGTGCGTGCGCATGACCTTGTGAGCCATATCCAATCACGGCAACTTTTTTGTTTTTAATAAGGTTTGGATCCGCATCTTTGTCGTAATAAATATTTGCCATTTCTCATCCTTTTATAGTTTTGAACTGTATATGCCCAAAGGAGTTGATCTGATCGATCAACCCACAACTTTTTCAAAAACTTGATTGCCATTTGCACCCGGCGCGTAGCGTACACCGGAGGCAGTGCCGCGCATCATCGCAACCTGTCCGGTGCGCACCATTTCCAAGATGCCCAACGGGCGCAACAGCTCCACCAGAC
>JBFFIU010000203.1:0-6739 GCA_041556275.1 Anaerolineales bacterium
AAATACTCCATCGGGTGGTTCTTTGGATAGAGCGGTAGGCTCATGTGTGAACGTTTCGGGTAGCGTCCGGTTAACATGGCTGCTCTAGAAGGCGTGCAGACCGGCGCACTGGCGTAAAAATTCGTCATCAACACGCCTTCGTGAGCCATGTGGTCGATGCGGGGCGTCTGGATCACCTCTCCGCCATAAGCACCCAGGTCGCCATAACCCAGGTCATCGACCACGATCAGCACGATGTTGGGCGGCTGGGTAGGATCTCCGGCTGGAGTGATGCTCTCGAGCAGCCGCGTTGTACGAACTGGATCGTAATCCCTGCCCACGTGGTTGCGGTAGAACCGGGCTGTCATCCCGCCAACCACCAAGGCGCCTGAGGTTATCGCTGCCCCTTTCAAAAATTCTCGCCTGCTCAGCCTGCCTTTCTTCTCGCTCACTTAGCTCCTCAGTGTAGATATCAATCTGGATAAAAGATCCTGCACAGTACCCTCTCAGGGTTATTAACCCACATCCCCTCAAAAGGTTATTCATTTACCCCCAACGTGACAGTTTGAGACTGTCATTGCGACGGAGCGGAGCGACCGAAGTAATCTCCATGAATTTTTACAATTCTGGTTATTTGGTCTGGCTTGTTGGCTCTTTCCAATGCTCTGGTTGGAATGAGCGATCTTCATCTTGAACACATCATAAATTGAATAACTTTTCTTGTAATAATCTTAACTATTCCCCGTTAATAAACATACGGGAGGTAATCTATGCAGCTCAAACAGGTCGGCCGTTACCAGATCCTGAAAGAAATCGGCCGCGGCGGTATGGCCACTGTATATCTGGCTTACGATCCGCAATTCGAACGCCAGGTCGCCATCAAGTTGCAGCCGCGCGAGTTCCTCCATGATCCCAACTTCCTGGCGCGTTTCTCCCAGGAAGCGCATGTCATCGCTCGCTTAGAACATCGCAATATTCTGCCAGTCTACGACTACGGTGAGGCGGATGGCGTACCTTACATCGTCATGCGCTATATGCCGCATGGTTCGCTGCGAGACAGGTTAGATCGGGCTTCTGGAACTGGCTTACCCATATCCGAAATTAGTAAAACTATCCACCAAGTCGCAGAAGCCCTGGACTTTGCCCACAAAAAAAATGTGATTCATCGCGATCTGAAGCCTGGCAACGTGCTGGTCGATGAGGACGGTAATGCCTATCTATCTGATTTTGGCATCGCCAAGGTTATCGAAGCGACGATGAGCTTTAGCGGTACGCTCGTCGTGGGCACACCCAGTTACATGGCTCCTGAACAGGTCCGGGGCGGAAAGCCTTCCCCGCGTACCGATGTATATGCATTAGGGGCGATGCTCTTTGAATTACTGGTTGGGCATCCACCCTTCGAGGCGGATGAAACCCTGGCTTTGGCCTACCTGCATGTCAATGAACCCGTGCCGCAGCTGGGTGAATCTCGCCCTGAAGCACCGGCGGGGATGCAGGAAGTTGTCGAAAGGGCTATGGCCAAGAAACCGGGTGATCGCTACGGGTCCGCCTCTGAACTGGAGGGTGCTCTTTCGACTGTGATCGCCGGAGTGACCGTGGTAGCAGATCCAAAGGATGTTTCCAGCACCGCCGAGACCTTGTCAGTCACGCAGATAGACGCTCTGCCCATCCCAGTTGAAGGGGAAGATCAAACCATCATAGAGTCCCCCAAAACACAACTAGCAGGGGTACCTGCAGTTCCTGCACCAAAAACGCGCCTCGAAACACAGGGTGCTCAACCATCTCCATTCCCGGCGCCTGAACTTGCGTCCGAGCTGGAACCTCGTAAGCGCCGTTGGAGCTGGTGGGTAGTAGGAGCGATCATAGTTGTTATCGGTCTGGGAGGCATTGGCTATTTGTCTGTGTCTGCCGGCCTGATTCCATTTGGGGGTGATCTGCCATTTGCTTTAGGAGCGATTACTCCCACGAATACCCCCGAAGCACAGGTGACGAATGTGCTTGCTTTCGAGCTAACTACTACAGGGGTGCCAACCACCCGTCCCACCAATACGATAGAACCAACTCAGGCACCGACAAGTACGACTAGACCAACCACTCGTCCGACGAACACACCTCGCTCTGCAGTCCAGCCAACCAATACACCAGCCATAATTGCCGTCCAGCCCTCACCGACGCCGACCGAAACAGAAGCGGTCTGTCCGCCAAATTTCACAGTCGTACAGAGCGCTTTTTGTAGGGAAGGTCCTGGACAGAGCTACAAACATGCCGCCGACGTTGTCCCTGGAGATGAACCCTTCATTACATTAATTGGGCGCAATAAAGACGGCGGGCCCCGCTGGTGGTATTTGGAGACCTTGAGATATGACTATAAGATCAGCTGCTGGGTCTCAGATGTGGCCCTTGAATTCGATGGGGGGGATACCAGTTGTTTACCGATTATTGAACCATCTCCATCTCCAACCCCTGTCACACCTTGATCTTGATTTCTATATACGGAATTTTACAAACACCATTCACGGTGACTGTAACATACACGGTGGGTTTTGACACAAAAAGGCAAGCTGCGAGTAAGATGGTAGTTCCCCAACCGCCATTGAACAGGAGCTTGCCATGCTAATTGTCGTTCTTCAACTACCCCCTGTCAAGCAAAAAAACGAAAACTCGTCCTGGGAAATGCCCACATTGTGGTGGTGAAATCCTTCAAGGATGGGGGAAGAAGCGCAAACCAGTGCGTGATAATCGCTACCGGAGCGTGCGGGTAAGTCGTTACTACTGCTGTAGTTGCCGCTGCACCCTTCGATAGGCTCATCGCAGGCTCTTCCGCCACTATCCGCAAGGTATAGACCGAGCCGAGCAGACTCAACGCTTGTGTAAGTTAGCGGCGTTCTTCTGAGTGTTGGGGATGAGTCTCCTAGGTATACAGCTGGCTTTGTAAGCCTTTGGGGTGCAGGTTAGTCACATGACGGTATGGCGGGACATACAAGAACAAGCGAAATTATTGGAGAAGCATCGCCGCTGGCAGCCCGTGCGGGTATTGGGCTTGGATGGTGTGTATCCCTTGGGAAAAGGTGAGAAAAAGCCAGTTCTTGTTGCAGTTGACTTGGGAAATGGACAACCAGTTGACATCGGGAAGGTGGATGAAAGCAATCCCCATGCGGTGCGACGCTGGTTAGAGCCTTTGGTGAAACGGTTGGGAGGAACTGTGCTTGTCGCGCACGACTTGCTCAGTTTCCGAGTTGTGGCCGAGAAACTAGAATTGGAGCACTAAGCCCCCAAAGAACGGGGAAAAGTCTGCCAGTTCCATGTACGGTGTTGGTTGGGTCGTGTCTTGTATGAACTCAGGGAGACTGTGCCTAAAGAATGGCTCTGGGTGCTTGATGAAGTCTAAACCTTGCTGGATGAACTGCTACCGGAAGGCAGCAGCCGCCATTATGAACTATTAAAACAGATACCCGAAGGACAAGTGGGACAGTCTGATGCTCGCTCACCATTGGTGCAATTATCTCAACTGCTGATCCGCTTGAGTGAATGTTGGCATAAGTTGCGGGTGTTTGATTGCGCAGCATCCATGTTAACCGGGTCCGGTTTGACTTGGTAATCGCTTCAACCAAGTACAGATCTCTGTTTCTCAACCAATTTTGGATATTCACCAACCGTGTATGTTACATTCACGATAGCATTAAAATTTTGCAGATCTTATCTGTTTAGTAGTACCAGGAGAAACAGGAAAACTTCAATAAGGATGCTCATACCATGATGTGAACCCAGTTTCTTAATGGATTATCTCCAGGGGTGGTGCATGAGCTGATCTCTTGTTCATCCATAGAAATTGCGAAACCCTGGCTTGATCTTTCCGGAATTAGGATTGAAGGATAGATTATGGGCAAAAAAAACTGGTTGAGATAATCCTCATCCAGTTATTTCACAGCGAAACGTAAGGCAATACTACCTACCCAAGGGGATTAATTTGGGGGTTTTGGTTGTTCTCCCTCGCTGGTTTGCATAGGCACTAGGGAAGCGGCGATTCTTATCATCTCATCTTCGGGCAGGTTGGAGAACATCTCGATCTTGACCTCTCCCATGAACCAGGTGAGCATATTAGTGTTTGAGTAATCGAAATTTGTAACAATCGACAGTATCGGAATTTTGGCGACAAGTTCGGCCGAGCTGGTGGCAAAGTTGGAAATGAATACCGCCCGGCTATCTCCCACCTGGAGTTCTTCCCCTGAGGGTAGAGCTCTGGCGTCACCGCCTGTGCTTTCCAGGAGGGTGAAAAACTGCCCATTTTTGTGGTCATAGGTCAATTCCAGAGCTTCGTAATCGGGCCAACCAGTGATGGTGCCCGTACCAGAGTGTTGAAAGCCCTCAGGCAGATAGGTGGCATGGTATGGAGTGAAGGCGCTAAAGCCGCCAATCGCGGCGAAGTCCTCGCCATCCGGAGAAGAGAAACTGAACCAACTCCCGACCCAGGATTCCATCCTAGCCCGAACTGAGGGTGCAGATACCACCAAAGCCAGCAGGATCAGCAGGGCTATTACGACCTTTTGTAAACCAAGGCTGCCAAAACGTGGCAGGGTAGGCAGAGTGGAAAGCAGGCGTATACTCCTGGGGTCAGACAGCCTGGGGAGATCATTGGACAATGAAGCCTGCACGAGCGACCAGGCCTCCACGGATGGAGCTGCGTTTGCTGCCCGGGTTTTGAGCTGCTTGCGCAGCATATTTTGCAACTGACCCAGGGACTCAAGTTCCTGCTGGCAGCTTTGGCAGGTCGCCAGGTGGGATTGGATCAATTTCTTCTCTGAAGGTGACACTTCAGCATCCAGGTAAGCGTTTATTCGGGGAAGAACTTCTCGGCAGTTCATTTGGATACCTCCCGATTGGGATAGGTGTTAGGCTGTTCGACTTGGAATGCGTTTTTGATTTTCTTCATCGCTAGGTTGAGCCTGGATTGCACAGTACCTAAGGGTATCTCCAATATTTCGGCGATCTCTGCATAAGCAAGCTCATGGTAATATCGTAATACAATCACAGCGCGCAGTTTACCGCTCAAGTGGTTCAGCGCTTGAAGCAAAGCTTCTTCATCGGAAAAGCGATCTTCCAGCGTGCGGCCTGGCTTTGGGGGTAAAATTGATTCCTCCAGTGAATCTATCAGGGGCAGTGGTTTGCGCCGCTGGTTCAGGCAATGATTCACAGTTATCCGGTGAAGCCAGGTGCTGAAAGCGCCTTTCGATGGGTCGTATTTATCAATGGACCGGTAAACTTTTACGAAGATTTCTTGAAGTGCGTCTTCAGCTTCTTGAGGATGATCGAACAGAAGGTAGGCAGTTTTGTAAACCAGATTCTTGTGCTGGTCAAATATTTCGTGGAAGGCTATCTGGTCTCCTGTTTTGGAACGTTGGATCAAGATGTTCAGTGCTTGCATTTTTGCATCCTTCACAATTTCTCAGTCTTTAATAAACTATACCCCAAGATGAGAGATTTTGTTCGCTTAGACCGGATAGAGGGCTGGCCAGGCAGCTGCCAGCAGCTCGTCACCCAATCCCCGCCCCTTTCCGTCGGCGCCACTCTTGAATGGCTTCTCACTTGGCACATGCCCCATAGCGAAATTAATGATGTTGAATCTGAGTTTTTCGTTCAGCGGGTGATCGTGATGGAAAGATCCCACACGAATAAGCACCCCCGGTGTGATTCGAACGCACGACCTGCTGACTCGAAAAAAAATTCACAATCCTACCCTCCTACTATCGGAGTGTGGGGTAGCGTATAAGAATGAGTAGTGTTGATCCATATTCATTGGAGATCAAGAAGTTATCAAGATTTGTTATGTTGTCTACCTCCCTAGAAAAAGGATCGTTATCGGAATCTTCCTTGAAAGCATTCCATAAGAATATTTGTCATATTCAAATATCATCCGTATAATCAGAGATAGGCAAGGGTTTCGCAATTAATCAAAACGTGGGGGATTACAACATTGCATAGAATCTGTTGGTAATTGATTTTCATCCTGGTCAACGGGAGTGCTTATGGCTACAACACTGGATGAGCAGATCACACAACTCAAGAATGCCATTGCAGAGCTGGAAGCCCAGAGGTCGATCCTTGGCGATGAAGCTGTCGAAGCGGCCCTTGTCCCATCTCGCAAAAAGCTCGCTGCACTAGAAGCCCAAGCAGGCACAGCAGAACAAAAATCCCCCCAAATCCCCACCCGCCTGCGCAAGCTGGTCACCCTGCTCTACATGGATGTGGTCGGCTCGACTGCCATGACCCAGCACCTCGATCCTGAGGACACGCTCGAGATCATGGATAATGCCCTGCCGCGCCTGGCATTACCCATCCAGGCACACGGCGGGCATGTCACCCGCTACACTGGTGATGGATTCAAGGCCGTTTTTGGTGATCCCCTTGCCAGGGAGAATGACCCAGAACAGGCTATCCTCGCGGGTTTGGAGATCCTGGATATTTCTCAGGCATTAGCTCAGGAGCTCGAGAAAGAATGGGGAATTAAAGATTTCCAAATCCGTATCGGCATTGACACTGGATTGGCTGCCCTGGGAGGGCATACAGAGGCAGAGGATACCGTCATGGGTCGCGTGGTCAACCTGGCAGTGCGGATTGAAAGTGCAGCCCCACCTGGGGGATTGCTAATTTCACATAACACATACCGCCACGTGCGCGGCGTGTTCAACGTTGAACCTCAAGAACCGATCACAGCCACAGGTTTCCCAGAACCGATTCCAGTATACCGGGTCAAAGAAATCAA
>JBFFIU010000204.1:0-6714 GCA_041556275.1 Anaerolineales bacterium
GGTGGTTTCCCATGGCAGTTGAGCTTTTCTTATGGGAGAGCGCTGCAAGAGGAAGCACTCAATGCTTGGCTTGGCAAAGAAGCTAACGTCAGCGAAGCTCAGACATTGTTCAACAGTCGCGCTAGGTTGAATGGTTTGGCGCGCTACGGTGAATACTCGCCGGAAATGGAATCAACTGCCATGTAGAATACGTTCTTCGCGTTTGGAATTTCATATAAATTAGTAATAACTCAATATATGAACAACCCCTTTCCCTCCACGGGAAGGGGGTTTATTCGTCCTCAGTTTACCCCTCGCAGACCGAATGGAGAACTATCCTCCGCCACCTGCCTTACCAGGTCGAGACAGAGCCCACCAGGATCGGGAAGTCCGGCAGGTGCTGGCTGCGCGGCCGCTGGTCCTTACAAACAGATCTCCAGCTACATCCCAATAGGACCAAGAGCCATCCAGCAGAAATCAACGCGAGTTAAAGCAGCAGCTGCCCACCAATAGATCTCCTGTGCTCCTGCGCTCTGTGTTGGGCATTGGAACTGGATCCGCTGGAAGAGCGGAGTTGTATTCAAGCATGTGGCCAGAAAGACAGGAGGATCCGCAAACGCCACCGGGAATGTAACCTCGAGCGCACCTGCCACAGCAGCTGCGCCGGTCCATTTCTGAGTACCGCATTGCATCTGCCAGTCGCGAGGTAAGTATTTCGCTCCGCCAGCTGCGGACCAGTCCCGAGGATCCGAGCCCTGCCGGTAGCGTAGAAGCCTGGCGCCGCTTACTTTATGGCCAGGTCTCAGGCCGGAGAGCCATTCGCCGAAGCCACCCTCCTCTCCAAATTCGTCATCAAATGTAGACATAAGGAGCCTTCCATATGTTCAGAGCGTTTTTGATTGGGTTATTCCTGTTCGCCATAGTTGGGATATTGCTCATTTACGTAGCCTGGTACATTCCTAATCCATGGATCAGGCACGAATTCGGCATCAATGGCAAGGGTTATTATCTTTTCTGTCCTCCGGAAGAGTGGAATATTCCTGGCAACTTGCCCGCTGAATTATTCCCCGGACTTGATTGGTGCTCTAAGTGAGTCTATACACCATCACAGAAGAAGAACTAAAAACAGGCATCTTCAATACCTGCTATTGTTGCTCATGCCTCGGCATTGTGATCATTTTAGCCGTAAGTATTCTTTACCTGGTCCTTGCCCTCGTCCCACTTGTCAAGTGACCAGCCGGAGCGCCAGGAGCGCCCGGAGCGCGCCGACTGCCTGGACAGAGTCTTCAAGAAGGTATTGTATTCGCGGATCTTTCTTTGGCCCCAGGTCCCCAACAAGCCCACCTGGTATAGATCTGTATTCGCAGTCTCGATCAGATCCACACACCGAGACATTGCAGCATTGCCCGCGCCTCCGAGCACAATATAGGATTCGTGCTCTCCCAGGAGAGTCGTCGAGTCCGCAGAGTCCAGATCCTGAATCGTTTGGCGCTTCGAGTACCACAAGCGCAGCTCGTCATTTTGCTGTGGCTGTGCTCCCTCAGTGATGTCGAGGAATAAGACAGCCTGGTTATCATCCCACCAAACCGAAAAGCCTCGCACCCGATTCGGCGGCCAGGTCTCCGAGGTCGCATCCGAATCGTATGGCCACCAAACATCGATCACCTTCACCAATCCAGACACACCAGACAAAGCGATCTCCCTGCCATCGCCTGGTAAGGTGATGACGGTTTCCATGGTGAGCGGGTTGACGTAGTTGTATTGGTCCAGCGCCAACCGGATCCCCTCGTCGATAGTGCCAGTGTCCCAGATCGCATTGCCGGTGTCCATCAACATGACTTCACACCGGTCGCGTAGTTCAGCCAGTGTGCTCATGCTTTAGTCCCTGAAGATTTCGAGGGGGTGCTAGTGGTCTTTTTCTTGGGGGCGGTTTTTCGCTTGGGTGGGGTTCGGCGCGGCTTCGGGCGGCTCTTCGGCGCGTGCGCCTCAGACGCGGACGCCTCCGCCGCAGCCTCCGCCAGAGTCTGATCCTGCTGCATGGCAATCTCGCCCTTTTCTAGCTGGGCTGAATCGAATCTATACTTCTTTCCATCCGGCCCAATCACCACAACACCATCTTCCCCCTCATCTCTAAACTTCATAAACTCATCCGGCTTGCAGCCGATTAGAAATGCTGCAATTTCTTTAGCCAACATAATTTAAAATCCTTCCCTGGCAAATAAGGGACGGGTAAGGCAATTTAGGAAGTAAATTAGCTATACCTTATGACCTGTTTCGCCAGAAAACGCCAAAAAAAGGCCTTTTTGTGATATGGATAATTTTAGTCTTGATTGGGGAGCGGGGAGGCCTGTCCCGAGCAAGCCCGGATCACTTCACGTTGTTCTCGCTCATCGGCCTGACATCGCTAAATGGAGGAGCACCATCAGCGAGGGGAGCACCCCGCCCCCCTTGGATCGATCAAGACCGGCGCACTCTAGTTCATCTAATCCGCAACAATAAACCGCGCCGGTTGCTTGCCTAGACTCGGAACGTATAGTTGACTATGCCACCAAAGATCTTAAACACAGTCGTAGCAGCAGCATCCACAACAGCTTCAAAGTGATAAGCCGCGTCATTGTCGATCCAGGCTGGAGTCGTCAAGGACCATTTAAGCCGGTGCTCGTCAACAGCCTTCAGCTCCGCAGCCGCATCATGGCCGGTGTCGAGCGTGCCAGCTACAATCGCGGAAGTGTTGAGCGTTCCAGATCCAGACGCAGCAGTCGCCTGCAGGGTGTCTTTGTAGACAGCGCAGGTTGCCGCGACAAAATCATCCGCTGCAGCAGTCGCAATCGAATACATAAACTCGACGCTGACCAGGTAACTACCTTTGAGAGCGGCAGCATTGGAAGGGATTACTACCGGCATATAGACGGTGAAACTTGCATCCGCAGCAGTCCGATTCAAACTCCAAACATTCGTAGCCACAGCCATCGCCCAAGTTCCCGCGCTGTATGAAAAGAGATTAGGCGGAATGAACTGGCTCATTTGTGTATCGTGCACGTAACCCATGGCAAAAAACCTCCTGGTTTTTTGGGCTGGGCTTCGAGATCTCCGTCGCTTCGCTAGGAAATCCGCCCAGCCCTTTTGATTATTGATCTATCTTTGTTGTCCGGTAGCTTGGCTCGCCCGGGCTTGCCAGCCCGACCTCGCCAGCTCGTCCGTTAGACGTTCGATTTGTGCAGCGGTCGGAAGTCCTGGACCAGCACAGCAACAAAGTGGCGGACCTTGATCCGGTGCTCGTCGTTCATGAATACAGCCGGAGAGAGCTCATCACCAGCGATGAAGATCTCAGGCATAATCCCGAACCGCTCACAGACCACGATCCCAGGTACAAGGCGGGGATCCACAACAGCAGCCCAGTCGTTGGCGTCGGTCCATTCAGGAACCACAACCACATCGCCAGCCTCCCCGCGCTGCATGTTCTCAGAGTAGATATTCGCGGCGTTCTCCCATTCAGGGTACAAAATTTTCATTGCCGTTAATCGCAGCTCGCGAGGAACAAGGCAGTATTTAGGATCGATTGCCATCGCCGCGCCAGTCCCGTAATAACCGCTTTCCTGGGCGATCAACATTGGCTGCTCGTAGACTGCTGTCGAGACCACTTCCCATTCAGCAGCAGCGAGCGCAGTGGTCAGTAAGTTCGCATGACCACCAGCGGTTGTCACTGCAGTCGCATTAAAGAGCGCTCCAGTGTCTGCCATCGTTGGCCCGATTCCGCTGTTATCCGTGAACACAGCCGAGACCAAACCACTTACCCTGCGCAGGCCAGCTTTCGCCAGCTCGCGAGGATAGAGCGCTAACTTCCGTGTGGTGTCTCGATCGATGAGCTCCAAAGTGAGCGGAATATATCCACCATATTTGGCGAAGTCCGCCGTCTCAGGAGAGTCGCCGACCTTCAGTTCTGCGTACTCTTCACCCTCGGATACTTCCGGCAGGGTGCCAACAGTTCCAACCAGAGTCCCTGTTACTGTGTTGAGGGTTTCAAAGTGTTCCTGGACTGTGATCCTCTCCCACCAGTCATATCCGGCAGCGCCCAGCTCAGCCCAGACGTCGGAGACGATCTTGTTAAGTGAGTTGGCCACCAGACCGGTGAAGTTGGAAGTTGTAGCAAGTTGGATTCTGTCTGGGTAGTAACCTCCGTAAAGGTTGCGGTCACCAGTCAGCATCATGTACAACTCTTTGATCCCAGAGAGTCGAGCTACCTGCAGATTTTCAGAACCTGGCTCGCGTGGCGCAGCGAGCAGATCATCAACAGCAGCCTGAATCTGGTCCTCGCTCGAATACATTCCTCGCACCCGATTCGGACCAACAACAGAACCACCGCCCTGCAGATCGCTTACTAGCTGACGCGCTTCGTCGATCGCAGCGTTCAGCTCGTCAGGTGTGAACACCTGGTCAGTAAATTGCCGGCGTACATGCTCTTGCATTGCATCCGGAAGCCGTGACGCGGCCAATCCGGTGTCAAGCAGGTAAGAGCACATTTGGATGCGGACCTGTCGAGCTTGCTCCGCCTCCTCAGCCAGGCGCTGACGCTCCGCCTGGTTCGCTTGCAATTCCTCGATCGCAGCAGCATCTTCGCGCAGCTGCTCTGCCAACCCACCACCATTTTCCGGAGGGGTTTCCTCGGTGGTGGTGGAATTAGCCGATTGTGTCGTGATTACTTCTTCTGGCATGTTAGCCACCTCCATGTTTCGTTGAATTTGATTCATTGCCCGCTTGAAGGCGCCACCTCGCGCGGGATTGAAAACTAGACTGAGATCCAACACTCTAAGAATGTTGGTTACTTCCTTTCCTTTCGCGGTGAAGATTATGTCCGCGCTGAATCCTACTTTCGGTTTGGGCTCTTCTTGTTCCAAAATTTCGCGGCCCAGCTCATTTACTAGATCACCACTTGGCCCCATGGTTTCAAGGTTAAGTCGCACGCCAAGCTCATCCGGATCCCAACGAGGATCCCTACACACTCCACCCAGATCCTTGACCGAGCGCTCCCCAAAGAAGCCACCATGATCGACAAAACATTCCACACCATCCCACAACTCCATCGAGTCCTGCAGCACAGTCTCCGAGAACTCCCAGCCATTCCCATTACCCGAAGTGATGGCCATGATCTCGAAGCGTCCGCGTGAGTCGACGTTGCCATTGACAGCGAAGGACTCTCTTATTGATTCAGGATCGTTTACTATTTCTTGTATCGTTGCTTCTTCAGGCATCTTGCACCTTCCTTGTTTTGTATTTCCTGCCAGACTTGACTCTGACTCTTCTTCTCTTAGGTTGCGCCGGATCGTTCTTGATCCTGGTTATGTAAGCTTCCAACTTCTCCAGAAACATGACCTTATCGAATCCACCTTGCACAGCCCATAAGGTTTGTTTGAATATCGCGTTCTTTGCATTGCCTAGATAGCAATCGAGAGCATTCCTTTCCCATTCAGTTAACTTGCTCATCAACAGCAGTTCTCTTTATCCATGCTTCAACCTTGTAATACTCTCCATCCTTAGACATTCCCAATACTGGCCACTGAGTCCCGCGCCAGGTTGCGCCGATCGTTGGCCCACCTGGACCACCGCGCAAGCTCACAGCCCAAGAAGCAGACACCTGGACTAGGAGCGGAATATCATTGACGTAAGCAGCGAACTCCGCCAGGTCACCATTGAAGTAATTTAGATCTATGCTCTTTGACTTGGCGCCGAACTCTGCGCCGTATCCATTGCCACCGTCTGAGTATTGCCAGAATAACCAATCAGTGTAGTAGGAGGGAATGCATTTGTTATCGCCCCATGGATGAGCTATGTTCAAGTTATATCTGGCCACCCAAAAGCCAAGCTGATCCCAAATCGGATCAGGAACTGTATTCGCATTCAACCACTGAGAACGAGAATACAACAATGGCCACTTGCCTACCTTGTCGTACACCCTGGTTGCGAACTTGGCTGCATTCTCGGTTATGCTGGCTGGGCTCTGGTCAATTGCTTTTGTCTCCAGGTCCATCACTGGAGGGAGTTTAGCCGGTGCATCCTTGATCAGGCTGCAGAAGTATTCAGCTTGTTTTATTGGAGCGTGATTAGGGCGAAAGTACCAATAGAAGCCAACAGGAAGATACTCATGCGCCAGGTCCTTGTTGCGTTGGAATTGTGAGTCCGTGTAGCAGGTTCCATTCGCCATCGTACAAGAACCGGCGCGGATGAAAGCAAACCGAGCGCCTGCCTTGCGCGCCTTGTAGAAATCCATTTCCTTCTGATGATGCGATACGTCTATTCCTATTATCATTGTGCCCATCCCCAAGCTATTACACCTCGAACAGAAGAGATCAAAATACTAAGAGCCCACCAGTCCAGCGCTTCTCTCTCAGATGAGAACTCGATCATTTGGTTCTTGTCATCGTAGAAAGTCTCATTACCCCAAAGAAGGCGCCACTTGTCCCGGCGCTCATCGAAGTACATTATTATCTGGTCTCCACTCATCACATCTCCGGAGATGGTTGATCTATTCCCTCTGGCTCTCCACGGATAGGATCGATATTTATTCCGGAAGGTCTGCCAGGTAATTGCTCTGGCCATTGAGGAGAGGCGGTAGGCGGTGGAGCTGCCGCGCCCCTCCTCATGAGGTCCTCGATATCGATGACCTCGCCAGCGAACCGGTAAGCCATCCTCATAAGCTCAGCGTCGTCTATGAGTTGTCGATCACGCAGGAGAGAGAAA
>JBFFIU010000205.1:0-6714 GCA_041556275.1 Anaerolineales bacterium
GCGCATAGGGTCAACCCAGAGCGTGACGGAATCCAGGTAAGAGAGAAATTAATTGAGATTGGTTATTGAGTACAAATTTCGCTGGTGCTACAAGAGATCAGGATGCGGAAAAGGATGACAAATGTTTAAGAATATATTAGTCCCTTTGGATGGTTCTAGCCGTGCAGAGCGGATTCTACCCCACGCCTCACAATTGGCTGGTCACTTCAAGGATGGCCTAGTTTTGGTTCACGTTATCGAACCTAACATTGATTTTTACAGCTCTCAGTATTCCCATAAATTTGAGATGATCGAGGATTTCTCCCAGCAGATAGATCAAGGAAAAGCGTATCTGATTGAATTGAAGGATCAATTGGAGGAGAAGGATTGTCATGTCGAAACTGAAGTTGCCCACGGAAATGTCGTTGGAACCATTTTGAGATTGGCAAAAAAATATGATTCTGGATTATTAGCCATGGCCAGTCATGGCCGTACAGGTCTTTCTCGTGTGTTTTACGGCAGTGTAACAGCTGGGGTTCTCCATCAGGTGAATAGACCACTGCTTATTATCCGGTCGCAAGACGAACAAGAAAAAGAACGGAAGATTGAGCATGTTTACAAAAAAATTCTAATCCCTCTCGATGGTTCAAAACGAGCTGAGAGGATTTTACAATATGCAGAGCAGCTGGCTTTGCGTTTTGGATCCAGTGTAATCCTACTAAGGATCGTTGAGCTGATTGGTAAAAGCTCTTCGCCATACGCTACTCTTTCGGGATTTGAGATTGATAATTTAGATCAGAGATTAGATGGTGCAAAATCTTATCTCTCTGCTATCCAGGGAGAATTTCGTGAAAAGGACATTCAATCGAAGGTGGTAATTAAAAAAGGTCCGGTTGTATGGTGGATATGCAATGTTGCAATGGACGAGGAGGTGGATCTGATCGCTATGGCCAGTCATGGTCGAACCGGATTGGAAAGAGTTTTTTATGGAAGCATTGCTGCTGGAGTTCTACATCAGGTTGATCGCCCTCTATTACTCATTCGAGCAAGAAGTAGCTTGTGAAAATGAAGAGGAAGGAATAATCGCTGCACATGAGAGTTTGTTTATACACATAATGCGTTGACGGTAAATTATCAGAAAATTCTTTGAATTGTTATATAGGAGAGAATGAAATGCTAGTCGGCGAGAGAATGTCCTCCCCAGTTATAACTATCCATCTAGAGATGCCAATGCAGGATGCCCTGAATTTGATGCATCAGGAGCACGTTCGCCGTTTTCCAGTCGTGAATAAGCGTGGAAATTTAGTTGGCATCGTTTCTGAGCGAGATCTGCTGCATGCTTCTCCATCGGACGCTACCAGCTTGAGCATTTGGGAAATAAATTATCTTCTCAGTAAGATCATCGTCAAAGATATCATGACCCGGGATGTCATAACGATTTGCGAAGATACACCCCTGGAAGATGCCGCTCGAATCATGGCAGATAACAAGATCGGAGGGCTTCCAATTCTCCGTGAAGGTAATCTTGTTGGCATCATTACAGAAACTGACTTATTCAAGATCTTCCTGGAATTGTTGGGTGCTCGTGAACCGGGTGTTAGAGTCGCAGCACTTGTTCCCAATGTCCCAGGTGAGCTTGCTCAATTGACTGAAGCCGTATTTAACATCGGTGGCAATATCGTCGCAATGGGTACCTTCCTGGGAGATAGTAGTGAAAATAGGGAAGTGTGTCTGAAAGTTGCCGATGTTAATGCTGTTGATTTAGAGAGAGCTATTGAACCTTTCGCAGAAAGAGTCATTGACATTCGTTAATAATGAGTGAATGAAATGAAATCAAGTCTGAGTTTTGTTCTCGCTTTGATTCTAACAAGTTGTTCAATTCCTCCGACCAGCTGGAAGATCCCGGTTCTTGAATTGCTGCAGCAAAAAAACATTCGCGCAGTTTATCTTGTGAGTGAAATCGGACTGCTGCCGAGTAATGAGCTCAAGGATTCTCCGGAAATAAAAGTGGTTCACACAATTAGGGATTTTGAGAAAGCTGCGTCACAGAAAAGGGTGGCTTTATGGATCGATAAAGATGCCCTCCAGCTGGTTGATCCTGTCTGGCTGCACCAGGAACCCCAAAAATATTATCCTATAGCAGTATTAGGCTATAACGAGCCGTCGTATGTTTTTGGGGAACAACTATCAGGATTTGGGGTCCAGGGACAAGGTTCTGATGGGACCTCAATGAACATAGAAACAGGTTACAGTGTTTGGATGCTCAAGGAAGACGGGAATATCTTCATGCATGGTTATTCATGTGAACCGACTGCGGAGGGATTGAAGCTGGTTACTTATTCTTTGTTGGATGGAAAGGCTTGGAAGAGATGTCCATAGTATGAGATCGGTTGTTCCTCATGAGGTATTTCAAGTGTTTTGATTGTAGCCATGTCTGGAAAATTATGTTCTGGGAAGGTGGCAGAGGTGCAAAAATGGCTTGCCCGGAATGCAAGGGACTTAATGTTCATCAGATACAGAAAATTCATGGGTGGGATCGGGAAGGGAAGTATTCAATGATTGTGATAGATGATGATCAGACTTCGACAGGTCCTAAGGATGAGGATACAAAAAAAAGAGTTGTTTGATCTATAGTGGCAAATCAAAACATATTAAGTTTTTAGGCAAGATTGACGCTTCTGCTCGGAATATGAGACTTCACAAGAAATTACATTGATCCTTCTTTCTTCGACGGTCAGGAACTCCCATTTACGATTTTTTAGGGTTACTGAGCATGCTTATCAATTCCAAGTCAATATATTCGAAAAGAACTTATGGCTGACGTATTCGAATATGAATTAGTATCTTCACTTACAGAATAATCCAATGAGTTCAATTGCTCAACTAATAGACGCAACAACGACAACCTTGAGGACGTATCACAATTTTGACAAGCTTCTCAAATTGGTTGTCGTATTTTTACTTGGACTATTCGGCTACTGGTTGGGGCCAAATAATCTTTCAGCAGGGCAGTACAATGCTCGCATTGCGGTTACCTTGGAAGAAACTACATTTTCTATGGATTTCCCTTTCAAGTTTGGGCATCTATCAAGTGCACCGATTATTCTCAGTCAAAAGTTTGAAGATTATCAGCTTATTGTTGAGGGGTTTAATGCTTACCCAAATGTTTTGGGGCAGCAGATCTCTTACCGTCTAAAAGTATTAGATGCTGATGGGGAATTGGTCCCCCTCAGTTTTGAGAATGCTTCATCTACTGTTACCGGCTCAAATTATAGCCAGGTTTTGCCACCTACCGGTCGTGAAGGAGAGTGGTTCCAGTTCACAATGCGCATCCCCTTCAAGGCCAAAATATCCACGGCTTTGTTGTTTGCAGTTGCAACCTTATGGTTGACCGAACTGGTTCCATTGTCCGCTGGAGCTTTAATAATACCTGTCGTCATCGTAGTCACATCCGTCACGGATGCCAGTGCGGTCTTACAGCCATTCTTTCACCCCATCGTCATTCTGTTTTTTGCCGGATTTCTTCTGGCTGAAGGTATGCGCCGCACCGGTGTTGATCGCTGGATTGCTCTCAATATCCTGCGGCGCACTAGCCTCGAACCAGCTTTCCTCTTGCTCACCATGATGAGTTTGACAGCTCTGCTATCCATGTGGATGTCAAACACTGCTAGCGTCGCGGTGATCATCCCCATCGGCCTGGCTGTGATGGATAAAATCCCTAAAACGCCAGGAAGGACAGGCTTCCGGCGAGCGTTGATTCTCGGAGTGGCTTATGCGGCTACTGTGGGTGGTATCGGCTCTGCAATTGGTACTCCTGCTAATATTCTGGCACTAACTTATCTTAATGAGTTTGCCGACTACGAAATGGCTTTCATCGATTGGTTTGCATTTGGGTTGCCAATTGTGTTCATCATGGTTCCTGTGATCTGGATTTTCTTAATACTGGCATTCAGGGTCAAATTTCAACCTGTTAGCCAGCACCTGAGCCATGCTACGTATAATGAGGAACTAAAGAAAATGGGGAGACTGAATAATCAACAACGTCTCTTATTACTGGTATTTGTTGCCATCTTTGGGCTGTGGTTGACTGAACAATTTCACCATATCCCCACCGCCATTGTTGCCTTGGCAGGGGTATTATTCCTTTTCTTCGTAGAAACCATTAAGAAGGATGATTTGAGCCGCATCAATTGGGATGCGTTACTGACATTTGGCGGCGGATTAGCTTTGGGGAGCATGCTGGTTCTCACCGGTGTTTCTGATTGGATCGCTTTGCACCTGATCGGCTTAACGGATCAACCTCCACTATTGGTTATCATAAGCGTCGCATCGATGACTTTGATCATCGGTGCTTTTATCTCCAATACTGCTTGTGCCGCCATGTTAATCCCACTCGCTATCCCACTGGCCCAAATTATTCATATGGATCCGCGATTGATTGTCGCTGTTATCGCAATTGCTTCCTCTATTGACTTTGCATTAGTTGTAGGTACTCCGCCAACGATGATGGCTTACTCAACTGGTTTTTTCAACGTCAAAGATATCTTCAAGCGCGGTGTTGTTTTAGACATTATTGGCGTTCTCATATTAAGTTTTGGTGTGATTTGGATTTGGCAGTGGCTGGGCGTTGTCGATATCTAGAATTGCTCCCAATAAATTTATCCAGGTCTGGGTCAATTTTTCAAAAACAAGACCCCGGTCAAATGTGCAACTCTCAAAAATTTCTACAAGAACAAACATGAAGCTTCCCACGTTATTCGATAGTTTACCCGCGCAATTGATCTTGAGCTTCGTTTTGGTGGTTATCCTGACCGCAGTTACCGCTGGGCTCCCCGCGATCTGGATCATATATCAGCAGCTAAATCAACAAGCTTGGTCTCAAGTAGATCAGGGTATACAGGCAACTGAAACTTTATATGCCGCTAAACAAACCGAATTGAAAGATCTTGCGATCGTCACGGCTCAACGCCCAACCCTCCGAGAATATTTGATCGATAATAACTTGGAGGAGCTAAGAAATTACTTAATAACTTTACAGGCAGGTGCTGGTCTTGATTTATTGGTGGTTTGTGATGAAGCTCAATCGGTTTTGGTGTCGACGGTTACGGCTATCTTCAAGGATGTGTGTATGTCTTGGAGTGCAGGAGGATATCAACACCAATCTATAGTGTCACGATCAATTGTGTGGCTAACTGCTTCGCACCCAATCGAATCCCAAGGAATTACTGGCAAAGTGATCATCGGTTTGCAGTTAGATGATAGTTTTGCACAGCAAATGCGCGATCAGACTGGGCTTGAACAAATAGTGCTGTTGGATCGACAACCTGTAGCGAGCAGTCTTGCAGGCGGTTTGGAAGGATTCGAAATCACCGATCCATCTTTTTTTGATGTGAATACCGAGGCGAACCATGTTGAATTGGAGCTGGACCAGCAACCCTACTATTCCGCTTGGTTACCACTCAGTGATCAAGGCATTGAGGCGCAGGTTGCCTTGAGCGTGAGTGTAATCTCAGCAACACAGAGACGATTGGTTTGGATCTTAATAGGTAGCATCCTAATCGTCGCTGCGATGGGTTCCTTATTCGGGGTGTTTCTTGCTCGAAGGATCAGTCAACCGCTTGTCAGTCTTGCTGAGACGGCTGAAGCATTTCGAAAAGGTGATCTGAGCACCGAAGTGGCGGTAGATGCACAAGTTCGTGAAGTGAAAGAGGTCGCGCAGGCATTAGAGTACGCCAGAATTGACCTGGAAAGTACCTTGGATACATTAGAAAGAGAAAAGGCTTGGATCAACCATCTCTTGGAGTCAATCGTTGAAGGCATTGTCACGATCAACAGCCAGGGGCATATCACCTTTTTCAGCGAAGGCGCAGAGCGCATAACTGGATGGAAGCGAGATGATGTCTTGAAACGCTCATACGATGAAGTTTTCAAGTTACCAGAGCAGGATTCGTTTATTAGTCAAAATTTGCCTATGCCAGGCTCCAGAATAAAATTGGTTGTTGAATTATCGGGTGGACGATATTCAACATTATCATTCTCCCAGGCGCAGCTGGCGCCTTCAGAAACCGGTGAGACAGAGACAGTTCTGGTTTTTCGAGATGTCAGTGAAGAATTTGTTGTTCATCGACTTCTGGGTGATTTTTTAACCAATATTTCCCACGAGTTTCGCACACCGCTTTCAGCGTTAGCTGCATCCATCGAGCTGCTCATGGATCAGGCACCTGAGCTGAGCAATAGCGAATTGCAGGAGTTGCTGAAATCACTTCATCTGGGTGCATTAGGATTACAAACTCTTGTGGATAATTTGCTGGAGAGTGCCAGTATTGAAGCAGGACGTTTTCATGTATCGCCTCGCCATTCTGATTTAGGGGAGATAATTGCTAAAGCTACCCAAACCATGCAGCCTTTGTTAGAGAAGTATCGTCAACACTTGCTTGTGGAGATACCTGTATCCATACCAGAAGTTTTCGCTGATAGTCGTCGAATTGAGCAGGTGCTGGTCAATTTGTTATCCAACGCCAGTAAGTATGGTCCAACTGAAGCGAGTATTGATGTTTTCGTTGAAAAGGATCAGGACTACCTGAAGGTGAATGTTGCTGATAGAGGTCCTGGAATACCTGATGATCAGCGCGATCAAGTTTTCTATCGCTTTACACGACCAGGGCCAGCCACCGATATTGCTAAAGTTGGCGCTGGCCTGGGACTATCAGTGGTCAAAGCTGTTATTGAAGCCCA
>JBFFIU010000206.1:0-6706 GCA_041556275.1 Anaerolineales bacterium
ACCAATGTTTCCGCAGTGATCATGTTTGCAGCGGAAAGGATTTGACGTCCTTCTTCGGCATTGGTGCCTACCAATCGAGCGACCATTGGGATATCGGTTTTTACTTCTTCCAGAGCAGTGATTATTCCTCGGGCAACCTCATCCCCTCTGGTGATCCCGCCAAAGATATTGAACAAAACTGCCCTTACATTGGGATCCGAAAGAATAATTCTTAATGCTGCAGCTACTTTTTCCGAACTAGCCCCCCCGCCTATGTCAAGAAAATTTGCTGGTTTTCCGCCGTGGAGCTTGATGATATCCATTGTAGCCATCGCCAATCCCGCTCCATTTACCATGCAGCCAATCTGACCATCCAGCTTGATGAAGGAAAGACTGTATTTGCGCGCTTCTGTTTCTGCTTTTGGTTCTACATCCAGGTCACGCATTTCTGCTAAATCTGGATGACGGAATAAGGAGTTGTCATCAAGAACCATCTTCCCGTCTACCGCCAGCAAGCGTTCCCGAGAGGTGATGACTAGTGGATTTATCTCTGCCAGAGTGGCGTCGCTTTCAAGATAAGCGCGCCAAAGACCGCTCGCTATTTGGCCAAAGGTTCGCCAATGGGCGCGTGGCAAATCAATTCCTGCTGCAAGATCTCTGGCCTGGTAGTCTCGCAGACCAAGTAGGGGATCAATGCCTACTCTTACGATTTTCTCTGGTGTCTTTTTAGCCACTTCTTCGATATCTACACCGCCTGCAGAAGAAGCCATTATGGCTGGTTTGCGGTCAGCTCGGTCATTTGTGATTCCGAGATAAATTTCGGTTTCTATGTTTGCAGCCTCATCGACCAAGATCTTACGAACAGGTAATCCTTTGATTTCCATTCCCAGAATCTGTGTGGCTATTTCCTCAGCTTCCTGTGGGTTTTTTGCTAGGCGAATTCCACCAGCCTTTCCTCGTCCACCTACGAGTACTTGTGATTTGATGACCACGTGTCCCCCTAATTCCTCCGCGATCTGCTTCGCTTCGGTTGAATTAGAAGCTACACGTCCGTGAGGGATAGGGATTCCGTATTCAGCAAAAATGTGTTTGGATTGGTATTCATGTAAATTCATTCAAAATAACTCCCCATAAAGAAATATTAAGTTGTTTACTCAAAAATGCTCAGCGATTATACCATTGCCCTCTAAGGTAAATTGAAATGCATGATTCGATCGTTGCCAGGGTCGCTGACCCAAACACCTCCTAATGGGTCTACTGTGACTGCACCAGCCAAACTGAAACCATCATTTCCTTGACTGTAGTCTCCCCAATAGCTGATGATCTCACCTGCATTCGTAAAATGAAGAACGCGTACTCCTTCAGGATCCGTCGCAAATACCTGCAGCTGGTCATTGACATCCAGATATGGTTTGTTATCCAGGGATTGTCCATACCAACCAAAAATATCCCACGAATTCAACGGTGAAAAACTCCCGGCACCATCAGGTACAAAAGATTGTATGCGTTGGTTCCAGGTATCGGCTACATACAGATTGCCCTCATCATCCAAAGCGAGTCCGACTGGCTCATAGAATTGTCCTGGATCAAAACCTTCCTCTCCAAATTGAGCAATAAATTCCCCATCTGGTCCGAAGATGACTATTCGTTTATTGCCAGTGTCGCTGAGAATGACACGCCCGTCCTGGTCAACTAGGACATCGCGTGGTCCCCAGAATGCATCAGGTCGTTCAGCTTGTCCGAAATAACCCCACATGTCTAAAAATTCTCCTTCCGCGGAGAATTTCTGGATGCGGTGATTCCACGTGTCTGCTACGTAAACCGACCCATCTGGGCCTATATCCAAACCCCACGGCTCAAAGAAAGTGCCTCCCGGTGCCTCACCTTGCGCCAGGTCTGCGAAGCTCCCCCAGGATTGCAGTGGATTCCCCTCACGATCCAGATGCTGGATACGGTGGTTTTCCGTATCAGCGACATAAATGCTCCCGTCCGGGGCAACTGCAATACCGCGAGGGCGTTGGAATTGACCGGGTTCTGTACCTTTTGTACCAAAGACGATATCTGCTTCAAGGAGTGCTTCCTTGCCTTCATAAGGATCAGCAACGATCTCCTCCGTGCTAGGTCCGACGCCAAAATTCCAAATTTGAGAAGTGATATCTTTTCGCAGGTACATGCGCATCGATTCAGAGGGTTGCCAGTTTGGTGGGCTCATGTCCCGGTCCACAACTTGACTGTATTCCGTGAAGTCACGATTCAACCAGATTTGAAACAGCGCTGACCTCATGGCTGGATCTATAAATGCGTTCTTGATCCGTTCCCAGGTCAGGTTGTAATAATCTTGGTTCGGCCACCACATACGGGTGTATTCAAAGCGATCAAAAGCTTGACCTACGATAGGTTCGATCTTGCCGTAATTTTCACTGCCCACAATGATGACCGGTGAATCTCGCAAATCTCGGGTGGGATTGGCTGCATAATACCTTGCATTCGGATAATTTCTCAGGTACCACCAGAATGGGTAGGTGGATTTGTTGTCATACGCAACAACCATCTGGTTCTCGCCTGATGTCCGTCTCGAGATCTCATCAACTTGTGACATGATCATCTTTGCCCCTGGGCCTGAGTGCGCATAGACAAGGTATTCGTTGGCGTAATCGTAATTGATAAAAGATGCAGTGTACGCAGTTCTCGCGGTCAGCAATGCCAGTATTCCAAGAGCAGTAAAACTGACCAAACGGACGATTTGATCGAGCGACCAGGATCTCATCAGATAGATTAATCCCCCTCCACTTGCAAGGAGCATGATGAACGAGAGCAGGAAAGTACTGGTCGCCTGGAGTTGTTCTAACTGCTTTCCCTGGAATGGTGGATTTGTGCCGAGTAGCGAGCCGAACATGCCAACAAGGCTGGTTAAAAAGATCACCAATAAGATGACCACGAGAATTCCGCGCCTTTCACGAAATACCCCCCAATTTGTGGTTTCAATCAGGTATCCAAAGGACCAGCCTGAGAGCAAGATCATCGGCAGGGCAATGTGGACCGTCAACCAGGGCATCTTCTCGCCTGCGTAGGTGTATGCAAAGATGCTGGTGATGACCCAGAAACCTAGCAGCGTAACAGCCAGGCGTTGCGGGTTGGGTTCTGGCGTCGTTTCGATTTCCGCTTCCGTATCGGTAACCGGTTCCTCCTGGGAAGGCTGATCGCGGTTGGAAAAGGTGTTCCTGCCAAATATCGCCAGACCCAAGGCGAGCAGGCTTCCTAGAGCGGTTAAATATTCATATATTGGTATCTGCAGGAAAATGTAGTAATACCATGGCTGGTTGCCACGTTCCACTGCCTGTTGGGCGATCCAATAACCCAGAGAACCTACCATACCAGTGAAAAAACCTGTACCATTGGTGAATAGGGTGGTGTATAACACGGTGAAAATTGCGTAGAACAGGGCGGCATTTGCCAGCCAAACACGGGCGTTCCACCATAGACCAACTAAGATGGCGATTATCGCTAAGGGGATCATGATCGCTGCTGTGCGTAACATACCTGTGGATGTGTAGTCTAGTGGATCCCAACCCAGCAGCTTTACAGGAAAAGGAGCCAGCATTGGTAATACCAGTGTACTGAGCAAGATCAGCACTCCAAAAGAGCGTTCAGCCCGCAATTGAGACAAGCCATAGCCGCGTATAAGGAAATAGAAAGCCGCAATGACGGCCACAATGCCAATCAGGGTAATGATTAATACTGGGATGGGAATTGTGAGCGCTGAGGTAGTAATCTGTTCACCGGGTACGGATGGAGCAGCTGTCTCGGTAGCACTGATCGGAGGGGCTTGATCACCGAGGAGGAGCCAGCCCCCTGCAAATATGAATGCTGTGAGAGCCAGTAAAATTGTGATCAGAAATCGATTGCGCTGTTTTGGATGAACCCAGGTGGATTGATATACGCGAGTGATGAAGTACAAAGCCAGGAAGATCATCATTTGGGCAGTGTAAATGAAAGCGGTTTCCTTGGTGGTGAAATGTAGGGCGGTGGCGCCCGTTAACCAAAACAGATATTTTGTTTCGCTGGTTTCCAGATACCTTAATAATGCCCAAAGAGATACCAGACCAAATAACACCACCAGGGCTTCATTCCGGGCATAACGGCCATAATAAAGCATATAGGGGGAGATCACCATCAAAGCTGCCGCCACGACCCAACCGATCTTCCCCAGGTAACGCCGGTAATTCCACAAGAAGGCAACAGATAAGATGCTGGCAATCGCATGGGGTAGCCGTGCACTTAAATCGCCATCCCCAAACAGGAAATAGGCGAAGGCGATCAAATGAAACTGCAATGGACCATGGGTGACAGGATCGTGCTTGTAGCCACGACCTTGCTCAAGGAGCCATGAAAAATAGACATGTGATGTTTCATCATGACTCATCACACGCGCCTCGAGCAGATAGAATCGGCTGATCACAGCAATAAAGACGATGCCGATGAATACCACGGCTGTCCATTTAAGCGAAAAACCGCGCAATAAGGGGCGATCCAACCAATTCTCTTGTTCTACCAGGTGGGTATCTTCGTTGAGTTCCATGGATTTCCTAGTTTAACATCTTCTGCGCTCAATGGATTCAATTTTAATCTTTGATTCAGCCTTAACAATACCCCATAATCAATGCACACATACGATCATACTACGGAAACTGCCTTTGAATCAGGGGTTTTTACGATTTCAAAGAATCGATCTCACTATCCGTAAGATGCCGCCATCCCCCAGGTTTGAGAGAGCCAAGTTTCAAAGTGCTGATGCGTGTGCGGATGATCTTTACCACCGGCAAACCGATGCGCGTTCCCAGCTCACGTATCTGGCGTTTACGTCCCTCACGCAAGATGACTTTTAACCAAGCGCCTTTGCCATGATGCCTTACGAAATACACTTCAGCCGGTGCGGTTTTGTATCCATCCTCCAGGACAACCCCAAGACGCCAGGCAGTCAATTGCTTCTCATCCGGGTGGCGTGCGACCAAAACCTGGTATTCCTTCTCGTGACCATATCGTGGATGGGTCAAGCGATTTGTAAGATCTCCGTCGTTGGTGAGCAAGATTAAGCCTTCGCTATCTACATCTAAGCGACCAACAGGATACAGGCGGCCGGGTTCGTCCACTAAGTCGCGAACAGTTTTCCTCCCTTCAGGAGATTTTGCAGCTGAGAGAACGCCGCGCGGTTTGTAGAGGGCGATATAGACCAGCTTTTCACGGGCAGCAACCGGCTTGCCATCAAGCTCGATTACGTCCCGCTGCGGATCAGCTTTCGTGCCCAGGGTGGCGACCTGACCGTTGAGGCGCACGCGGCCGGCGGCGATCAGTTCTTCGCAAGCGCGGCGTGAGCCATACCCTGAACGGGCGAGTATCTTTTGCAGGCGTTCTTTCATACTGTTGCTATCTCCGAGCGAGATTATAACCTACGGGGATTTGAGTTGCTAGAGAGCCCTGCAGCGAGTGCGGAAAAAGCTGGGGAGCAGGGAGGAAATATGCCATCTTTGCATTAAGGTGGGTGATGCCGATGACGCCGGCGATCATGACACAGCCCATGCCCTGCTCGCGATCGGAGGAGAGCACGCCGTGTGGACCATCGAGCCACATACGCTGACCGTGTTGAATTGCTGGTAGAACCTCGGTCGACCAATCGCCGAGCTTTTTGATGGTGAAATTCTCCTTAAGAAGCTCCTGCTATAGCTCTGGAACGACGCCGATATCATACAACAAGCCATCAACGGTGAAGAATGTGCCCTCGATGACTGAGATCAGGAAGCCGAAGGTGACCACCAGAATGACGATGAAAATGACCGGAATGAGGAATGTGCGCCAGCCGTGTATGTCATGTGCTTCGGAGGCGCCGATCCATACTCCGAAGAAGGATAGGACCAGCGCAATGAAACGCACCAGATCGCCGACAATCGGGATAAAGCCCAACACTTCAAGGATATGTGCAGCCTGGGCAAAACCTGCAACGCGAAATGTAGCCGCGTAATTTCCCTTGCCGCGCAAGACTATTGTTGCGCCATACAGGAAAACAACAGCAAAGATCCATACCCCAATGCGTACCAGGATATTTACCAGGTCAAATCCCCTCCCACTGTTCAATGACTGCAGGATCTGGGATATCAGCATGATCAGCAATGCCGGTCCGGTCATGTAGGCATCCCGCGCCACCATCCGGTAGGTCTCCCGGTTTAGAGTGATCGCCTGCACGGCATACTCAACCCACTTGCCCACCTGTGCGATACCGCTTCCTAGGGTGCTGAACGCCCAGGGGTTTACTTCTGGTGCAACCGGTACCTCAGGCTTGGGTGTCGCTCCCGGCAGACCAACGCGTGATTTGAGGACCTCCATGAAGTCGTGGGAATTGCGGGTCTCGGGGATCTCCATATCGCCAGGGTGGAAGATAAAAGCATCGGTCTGTTCGCCGCCCAGACCGCCGTGGCTGCCGATCAATTCTTCCATGGCGGCCACGGTGCCATCTTCGTACAAGGTGCTGTTGAGGATCAGGTCGCCGGCGTTGGGGAAATCAGCGATCCTGCGCACCTGCCAGGCGCGCAGTTCCACGTCGCCGAAGGGGATTAATGGATCCTCGCCGACAACATCGCCGGTGTGCAGGTTGCGGGCGCCATTCTTGCCAAAGACAGCTGGCTGGCCATCATCCTCGTACCCGACTACAAAACCGATGCCTTCGTGCTGCACC
>JBFFIU010000207.1:0-6675 GCA_041556275.1 Anaerolineales bacterium
ATCAGACAGATATCTGAGCTGTAAATTTAAAGCGAGGCGGTCTTTTTCTAAAATGACATAATCAATTTCATACCTGTTGATGATATCTCGCACCAGATCGTCAACGCGAATGGCATCTGAGAAATAGTGCGCATCCTCAACACGCTGAAGCGAAGCAGGAATTTCATCTATTGGGAGTCGATTAATCGTGCCTAATCCACGATATTCGATGACATTCGCTCGGGGTGCAACCCCAGGAATACAAAAATTCAATGATTGGGAAGCCAAGACATTTACCGGTTCATCATAGGATAATTGATCAAGGAAAGAGAGCGCTTCAACCGAGGATAAACAGGGACTAAACTCAACTTCGGAGAATCTTTCCTGTAAATTAACCATCCCAGCCTGGATATTCGGCAGAGAGATTATTATGGCCAATGCAACAACGATCAATCCGCTAGCATACGAGAAATACTTGGATGCTCGTTGAGAGATTCTTGCAGACCCATCATCGATAAATTCAATCAGCAACCATCCAACCCATCCAATACTTATAACCGCAAAAGTCTCTAATGGCCAAGCGAGACGCCAAAGCAGATAAGGGGTTACTAATCTTCCGACGAGATTAGCCAGAAAGGGTACAAACAAGATGAAAGGAAAGACAACCATTGAGGACACGATCAATCGCGCACCGTTGTTCTTGCGGATTTCACGAAACATTGCTGGCAGCAGCAGGTAGCCTAATAGGATAACTGGCTGTAAAGCGATGGCAGGGTGCAGAATATATTGATCACCTTCCAGCAGCCAAAGACGGTAGCGGCTGACTGCCATTCTGATCCTGCCAAATTCAACTGCTTCCCCAAGACCTGCTTGTTCTACAGGTGCATACCCTTCATAGCGAATATATTGTATGACGAGAATCCCCAAGCAAAAAGCGATAATCAGAGCCAGCAAGCCGAGGCTCTTGAAATTAACCCAAGAGCGATCAAGTGCAAAATACAGAATGCAAAATGCCCCCCCAATGATCATGAATTGTGTCATCGTGATTGGATGGACAAGCGTTGCCCCGAGAGCAGCGATGCTGAATCCAATTAAATAACGCCATTGTTGACTTTTGAGGAACCAGAGCATTAATACCAATAAGATGGGCACAATCACAAACCATCCGTTGAATTTGTCCTGGAAGATACGTGTGATCAAGTTGCTGCCCATTCCTTCAACTCTGGTAGTTGCCAGCAGGTAGACGGACCAAAAACTGAGCAAGAATAATGCAATTCGAGTGTTTCTGAAGAATTGATGGAGTAGAGTGTATAACCCTAAGAACGCCAGCACGACCAGTATTGGCCGTGTACTCACAAAGTGATCAGCCGGGGTTACTCCGGAGACCCGGTTGCTCAAAATGTTCTGGTATGTCCAGGTGATCAACTCGTTGCGCGGCGTTGAAGGGGTGCCAGAACCGTGGAATGGCTCTGAGGCGGTGATGAAGTCAAGTCGCAGAACCTCTGAGAAGATCGGCAGGCCAGAGATGTCATCTCCTGCCGGGGGCCATTGAAAAGAAATGAAGGCCAAAATCCCGGCACAAATGATAACAAATACCAGTAAAGCATATGCACCAGATTCGAACTTTTCTTGTGCCACGACCTGACCTGAGTTTGAATCTGTTTCTTGCGATCTCTGGTTTCGCAATGTCTGTATCGCGTAGATAATCACGACGAGGATATTGACTCCGAGGCACAATACAATAAAATGGGTGAGCTTTAACTGGAGAAGAATGGCGAGGATCGTAGTAGGTGTGTAGAGTCCCACCGAAAGGACAAATGATATTGGAATCCTTTCCATCCATGATAATCGCTTGATCAAAACGAAAGATAGTAGTAATCCAGGTAATGTGAACCAGACCCAGCTGAGCAACACGGATAGAAACGGAATGAAGTTCAAAAGTGGGATTACAAATAACAGCAGAGGGTAAATCAGAACAAAGCTGAGCGCAATAAAAATTACCCTGCGGGATTCTGAGCTTCCCAATGGTGCTTTATATATCTTTTGTGTGATTTGAGTTAAATCCATAAATTCACCTTTATACGCTTAGTGCGCCGTTTTCTCCCAATCAAGATTTAGGTCTAAAAATTGATAGAGCCTATGGTTATACGGCTCAAAATAGTCTGTCAGCGCTTCATATAGCTCCGGTTCTATGTCTTTGTAATCCAAGGAATTGTGTACTTGAAAATCCGTGGGGATCTTTTTTGAGATCCCTAGGAATTCATAAGTCCTATCAAGTATCAGATCTGGATTCGAGAACAGTTCTTCACTTTTTAAAACCAGCATCTTTTCTCTCGAGAAATACTTATTCCATGCTTCAAGTTGTTCTATATAAATTCCCCTGGAAATGTAGGAGTAATTTTGATGGCTGAAGCTGCGGTAGTTCTCATCTTCAAGGATCTTTGCCGTTTCTCGTGGCACATCTGATTTTTCCCTTTCGATCGCCTCGGCAAAGGGTAATTCTTCAATGCCCAGCCTTACTTCATGATGGTAGTGGGAATAAGCCCTTTCAACAGGATTTCTCAGCAGGGCAATTAATTTCACATTCGGGCAGCAAGCTTTTATGCGTCTTGGTGCGTGGGGGTAATACAAATAATATGGCGTTGCCTCGCCAGTTATGAATCTCCGCTGATGGGCGCGCTCCAGATATTGGATAGAAGCGGAGAGTGGGAAAAAGGAGCGATACCAGTTCACACCTTTGTGGTAGTAATTATCGAAGAAATGCACTTCTTTCATCAATCCTGGGAGTATGTCAGGATGCTCGATCAAATAGTTATACAAGGAAGTTGAACCACTTCTTTGTGCCCCGATGATGATGAAATCTGGCAGTACGCGCAGAGAGCTGGTGAGTAATCCGAGAATTCGTCTTGTTCCCCAACCAAGTATGTACATAAACCCACGTCGGTTTACAACTCTTCTGCCAGTTTGAGTGATCTGCATCGATTAATTTTCCGTGAAATAGGTATAACCAAGTTGCTGCATCAATGAGTTTGAGGCAAGTGATGGGATCTGTTGGCGATATTTTGAGGCAAATACGGAATTATCCAAACGACTTCGGTTCACTTGTTCTATTGCTGAATTTAATTTTTCATCCTCAACTGGATAAGCCATGAACTCTGTGATCGACCTTAAGTGCTTTTCAGGTTCCGAAAGTAAATCCTCGTATCGTAACTCCAGATAATGATCATCGGATATGAGATGCTTGTTCTCAAGTACAAAGGAAACATACACCTCCCAAAGGCGAAAACAGTATTCGAAATCAAGGGTAATCGGGCTGAAATCAAATGGAAGTGAGCGTTTTAAAAAATTCCTGTGCTGCTTTATGCTGCGCCGATGGGTACTAATGGCCACATCGATACCATTACGCAGAAGGTGCAAAACCTTAGCCTTGGGAAATATTCTTAGCCAGATCGGAAAAGTAATCGAAGTTCTTGGATCTTTCCAACCCCAATAACCTAGCTTATTTTGTTTAACCTCGTGCCAAAGATGCGGTCCAAAAAACTCGCTGATCTTAATCTCTCCTTTCAGCAGGCGTTTTTCTTTGAACAAAGCGCTGAGCATAATTCGTGTTTGTTCTTCAATGAAACTCTGGGATCGCATGGCTTTGATAAGTGGATCAACATAACCCCATTTGACATCAACCTCTTGAAAGATACGGCGATTTAATTTTTGAAAAAATATCGCTTCAGCATCACGAGAGAGGTGAGAACCCATGTGGATTCCCACAGCTGTCAAGAGGCGAACTGCCAAACTGGTTCCAGACCTATGCATACCGAGGATTATCAATGGTTGGCTTTGACGTAGTTGATCTTCTAGATTAACTTCTAATTTATGCATCCATTAGCCCTCATTCCCGCAAACTTGGGCAAAAATTTCTTCTGCAGTCATCACCAGTTGATCATTATCAACGGAGTCCCAGGTGTATATTCCGATATAAGTCCCTCGCACCAAATCTGCGATAGACTCGCGATATGCCAGCCATTCCGAAGAGTCAGGTTCTCTATCCGGGGGAAGGGTGATCTGAGCCCAAATTGAGATATCTGAATTTCCTGATCTGATTAGGTCCACAACTCTTTCCACTTCATCCCGATAGTCTTGTCCCGGTGGGTTGACTTGAAGTCTTTGAGTTTGAAGCACCCAAATATCGGCCAAGGCAGCCATAATGGGATATTTGTCTTCATTTTGCGACATCAAGCGGAAACCTGGCCCCATAACAAGCAGCTTGTCATATTTATCCGCGATGGCTCTAGCAGCGCGAGTCGAGCCAATTAAATCCTGCCATTCTTCATCTGGGGTGCTTTGGCTGGTCTCTAAGCCATAACTGAGTGCTTCGTATGGGATATTATTTTCTTCAGCTCGCATAGCCTTTTGTTCTAATGCCTCTAAGGATGGAGCACCTAAAGTCCTGATCCATCCTTTTAATGGGTGGAAATACTCTTCAGCCATGACCGCAGATGCAGTCATTACGAATCCTGGTTGATCTTGATAAGCAGCCACTATCGGTACTGTTTGCTGACGAAGTCCCAGCCCTAATTGGCAGGGTTCAGGCGGCAGGTCTGGAGTAATTGTCTCTATTTCAGGTGTGTTGACCGGCAGGGTTCTTGTGGGAGAGTCAGTTGAAACCACCCCAGGAGTGCTCGTTTTGATCGAGCTAACCTGTGTAGGTATTAACGATGGATCCGGTCGAATATTACAGGCCGCAAGCGTCCAAATTATGCATAGAGATATGAATAAGCAGTACAGCTTTTCGCTCATTAGAATATCCACGGATTAACTCAACGATCATGGCTCCCCATTTATGGAGACATGAAATCCTATAGGAGATTAATCCGTACTTTTTTGGTGAGGTCAAATAACCTCAGCAACCAAAAGATGTCTTGACTCTTTGTGAATGTACTCAGAAAACCGAGAATTCATTCCCCTGAAGAATTTGGAACTTATTTAATCAAGATAGGTAAAAACATCTTGATGCTGCGCAGCATCCAGTATCCAAATTGCTTATACCCAGAGTCGTGTTGTGATGTGCTAATAGCACGTAAATAAACGTTATACGTTTGCTCCTCAATCACTTCTGAATCCCAGCGAAGACGCCATAATACCCGTAGCACTTCATCTACTGTGATCACATTGCTGACACGGCAATCGAGATCGACGATTCCATTGGACAGAATTACTTCCTCGCCTGGAGAACAGGGACCAATCCAACCAGGACCATCAGTTTTGTGAAGGTAGATCTTGTCATCATCTGATTGATACGTTACTTCAATTCTCATGGGATCTTCGATCCCTTCGCCTAGAACCAGGTGAACTTGATTAATGTCCTGCCAGCCGGAAAAACTATAATAATCACCGGTAAACCTGTACCACCTTCCAGCCATCCCAGCAGAATGATCGGGCATGAAATTGAAAGGTATGGGTGCATCTGTTCCCAGAATCACATAAGCTTCGCCAGGTACCTCATTATTATTCCGGCCACCATAGGCAGCAATAAGCAGGTCGTCGAAATCGTCTCCATCGAAATCCCCGATCCAGGCGACATCGTACCCTGCTGCTCCCACCTCAGGCTTGCCAAGGAAAGTCATATCAGCCTCTTCCAGCGAATAATTATTCCCCCAATCCGCGGCTGGCCTGCCATAGATTAAATAAGCTTTGCCTTCCGCCCATGCACCTTCTTCAGTGGGATCGTCGTAATGGGGTGCGCCGATCAGAAAATCGTCATAGCCATCGTTGTTGAAGTCTCCGGCACCGTTCACCCGCCGCCCAGCCTGATCGCGTCTCTCTTCACCCATGAATGATCCGTCAGCCTCTGTTAAGGATTTATGCATCCCCCAATCTGCATCTGGATTGCCGAGAATCAGGTAAGCTTTTCCAGCATCTGGTCCTCCAGTATCGTTGAGAGCTGCACCGATCAGGAAGTCGCTATACCCATCGTTATTGACATCCCCAGCTCGAGCCACACGGCGGCCAGCTTCGTCGCCTTCTGCTTCGCCAACGAATGAAGCATCAGCTGAGGCAACTGAGGCATCCATACCCCACCAGGGACGAGAAGCATCATAATCCGGGTCACTGGGCGTCGCTCGACCAAGGAAGAGATAATTTTGTCCCGCATCGATTCCACTGTAATCATTGTGAATCGATCCTAGCAGAAAATCATCGTATCCGTCATCATTGACATCACCGACTCCGGTCACTGCTCGTCCAAGGCGATCACCTTCTGATTCACCGTGAAAGGAGGCGTCCACATTCGTGAGCAGAAAGTCTGGTTCCCACCAGGGTCGACTGGGATCGTAATCCGGCGCGCCTTCGGCTGCGCGACCAAGAATCAGATAAACCTGACCTGCATCCTCCGCACCTTCGTCATTATGGGTCGAGGAGATCAATATGTCGTCATATCCATCGCCATTGATGTCTCCCGCAGTAGAAACGTAATAGCTGGCAAAATCCCAGGTGTTCTCCCCCAAGAAGGATGCATCCGCTTGCTCAACCGGAAATTGTGATCCCCAATAATCGACATCCGGTCTTCCCAAAAAGAGATAGGTCTTACCGGTAAACTCTTCACCGCACTTCCATCCGCTGACGAGAATATCGTCGTAGCCATCACCATTAACATCTCCGGCGGTGTACAGCTGTCGGGCGGTCATACTGGCGACTTCGCAT
>JBFFIU010000208.1:0-6658 GCA_041556275.1 Anaerolineales bacterium
ATAAGTTTCCGTCGTGCCAAGTCCGTTTCGTAATAGGCATTGACTCGAAAAATGTCCTTTGAATGAATCTAGATCGCTTTTCAACAAGGTTTCTCCCCCCAGCTTGATCACACGCATATGAGGATAGCGGTCTGATTTCTCAAGCAAGTTCATCCACTGGCGAAAAATAGTGGGCACCATGTGAGTCACAGTAATTTTCTGTTCCTTGAACCAGCTTGCCATTTTCTCCAAACCCTTCGATCTAACATTAAAGGGAATGACAGTTGCGCCGTTTAAAAGACCTCCAAGAATATCTGCGACTGAGGCACCAAATGTAAAGGGCATGACTAACCCAAAACGATCTTTTGAAGAATAATTAAATGTGGAAGATGTTATTTTTGTGTCGAACATAATGTTGCTTTGAATCTGGATAACCCCCTTAGGTTCACCGGTTGATCCGGAGGTGTAAATAATATTAAGATATGATCCAGGAAGGATATCAAGGTTTAAATCATTTGCCCTCCCACTCAAGTCGAGTTCATCAATATTTAGAAGATTACGCCCAAATTGGTTTGCCTTTTCGATGTGTGCATCATTTGTTATGATCAGTGAAGGAGAGACGTCTTCACATATGGTTATATTTCTTGGCATGGGGGAAAATGGATCTAGGGGCACATAAAATTTTCCAGTTTTCAAGATGCTTAACATCGCCAGTAAAGTCTTTGCATCATGGTTGGAAAGAATAACAATTGGTTCTGCGCCTGGGCCACATCTGTCCAATATTGCCATAGCCAATCGATTTGCTGAATTATTTAACTGCTGGTAGGTATATTGACTATCCTCGGTTTGGATAGCGATATTTTCCGGGAATAATCGAACTATCTTCTCAAACCTTGTGCTTAGTGCGTCATTTTCATCGCCTGGATGCCATCCATCGCTTTCAGATGGTGATCGGCGGGTTGGTTTTTCTGACTTTTTTGTAATCATTAAATCAATTCCCCAGGTACTAGTTACTCGCTATTCGTGGTATCTTCTATGATTTTTATGATGTTCAGGATGATCTTTTCTCCTGCCATGGGAGGAGCCATGAAGTTAACAGCATCAAAAACACATTAATTAGAATTCCAAATAAGGTAATTACAACCAAACTGGCATATATTTCTTCGATGCGCATTGTTGTCCAAGCCATCCAGATCATCCCTCCTAATCCACTTATTGAGCTGACCATTTCAACCGCAACAGTCAAGAGCAGGGTTGTATTCAGAGCCAAGCGCAGCCCTGCCAGGATTGAAGGTGCACTGCCTGGAAGGATCACCCGCTGAAATACTTTCATTGAATTGGCTTGGTAATTTTTAGCAACATCAAAGTGAATTGGATGAATTTGAACTACACCCGACATCGTATTAATCAGCATTGGAAAAAATGCGCCGGCTGCAACCACAATCATTATGGAAAGGTTGCCAATTCCGAATATCACCATGATCAGTGGTAATATCGCAATTTTCGGCAGTGGATGGATAGCGGCAACAAAAGGATCAATAACCTCGCGAAACCTGTCTGACCAACCCATAACTAAACCAAGGAGCAAGCCCAGCGAGCCTCCAATTACGAGCCCGATTAGCATACGGGCCAAAGTAATTAGTGTGTTACTAATCAAAGTCCCATTCGTGAGAAGAGAACCAATTTTTTGTAAAATAAAGCTTGGTGGTGGAAAATATAAGGGTGAAATGACACCAAATTGTGCAGTCATTTCCCAGGAAAGCAGCAGGCCAGCGAATATAAGCCCGGCTATTACTTTCCCATTGAATGAAATATTAAACTGAATTTTATTGCTCAACCAGAAACGTGAAGACTCTGGCGAACCTGTCCTTCGATCGCTTTCCATATGTGCCATTTCGTCTCTCTGACAAAAGGTTGATCTCTATCGCGTAAATCTCTTGGTCGGTCAAGGAGCACCTCAATTTCTTCTTTAATGCTACCTGGTCGACCTGTCATTAATAGGACTCGATCACCAAGTAAAATTGCTTCTTCTATCTCATGGGTCACATAGATCACCGTTTGCTGGAAGGTCTTCCAAATATGAAGCATTTCCTCCTGGAGGACTAACTTGCTCTGGGCATCCAATCCACTGAATGGTTCATCCATCAATAATAGATTTGGTTCTACGAGAACAGCTCTTGCAATTACCGCCCGCTGACGCATTCCACCGGATAGCTCCGATGGATAATAGTGGCTGAATTCTCCAAGCCCTAATTGCTCCAGGAACGTCTGGGCTTTCTGCTGGCGTTCAATTTTGCCTACCCCTAGATTTTCGAGCCCAAAAGCAACATTATCTAGAATTGTCATCCAAGGGAAAAGACCATGCTCTTGAAAGATTAGCGCAGTCCGGATGCCTGAATCGTTGGAGCCATTTGAAAATCTTACCTGTCCACTGGTTGGTTCTATCAATCCAGCTAGAATTTTCAACAAAGTCGATTTTCCACAGCCGCTGGGTCCAACGATACAGACAATTTCACCAGCTGAAATTTTAAAGTTTACATTCTCCAGTGCGTAAACCTGGCCATTTTGACTTTGATAATGTTTTGTAATGTGGTCTGCATAAATTTCAGTCGAGTGGGGAGGATTCATTGTCCTTGTTCCAGCGCCTGATTCGCTGCTTTGACAAAGCGATCATCCCAAAAATCTTCTTCGGTGACTGGAGATTCAACATACCCAGCAGCGATTGCCCAATCTTGGAAATCTAAAACGCTTTGAACGTTCAGGTCTCCATCATCCCTTAGGGCTGGCCAACACATTTCCTGCAACAATTCCTGATCGAGTTGAGTGAATTTGGAGACGATTTCAATATTGCGCGCTGTCTTTCCTTCGTTGAATTGGCGAACTGCTTGTAAGTAGGCAGTCATGAAGCGTGTGCCAACGTCAGAATTTTCGCCTAACAATGTGGGTCCGTAGACCATCACAGCCGCGGCAGCATCTGGAAGAATTTCCTGCGGGAGTGCTAATACAGGCAGGTGGCCGGCTTTCTTCAAGCGAGTCACCCATGGTTCGCTGTTGACCGCCACATCGATTTGTGCTTGATCAAGTGCATCTGGATTCGCTGGAGCTGAAACATTGGTTTTCTCTATGTCATCCAGCGTTAATCCCCCAGATTCGAGAACTTTAGATAAGTAAAATTCCAGCCAGGTTGAAGGAACAATATTAACAGTCAGTCCCTCGAGTTGTTCTGCGGAATCTAGTCCTCCAGATTCGATTAACTCTCTGCGACCAATGACCGCCCAATTGATACACCCTTCAGGATCAACGTAACCCTTGTCCGCGGCTATTTTCACCTCACCACCGCGGGCGATGATGTTTAGCATACCTGCGCTCAATAATCCTGAGGACACATCCACCTGCCCGCTCGAAAGTGCCGGAAGAATCTCCTCCTGTACTGTCATGTTGACTAATTCAACTTCCAGCCCTTGATCTTCGAAGTATCCTTCTTCTAATGCTATGTAGAAGGGTGAAAAAGTTATGAAAGGAAGAGTTACAACCTTAACCTGAGCTTTTTCCTGCGGTTGCTGCCCGCAGGCTTGAAGAAATAAAACAAAAATAATAAAAAGTATCACTAGAGACTTACTTTTCCAATCTTTATGCATCATATTTCCTCCATAATTGGCATTGATCTTTTTTAACTTTTGTTAGTTTGACTGTAACCTTAGCGAAAGATGGATTTTCTTCTCGTTTGTGCAGCGTTTTTCAAGCTGAGTTAAACGAGATTATTCCCCACATTCACTGACAGAGTAAATAACGAAATATGACGGGTGATGTTACAGATAGAAACGAAGATATAAACAATCAGCTTATCAGGGATATGACATAGCTGAATATCAATCACAATTCCCAATTATGATTAACTCAGCTTAGCTTTGGATAGGAATCCCTGCTTAAGACGAACCAAACTGATCTCTTTAAAAACCAGTTCATGAATCTGATCATGCGAGATTAATTTTCCGTAGCGCTGTATTGTTTTTCCCCCGTCCGTTCACTTGTTGATGCATGCAATTTTCTATCGAATTTTACCGGAATTGCAATCCGTAACGGTTTCAGTAACGTTTCCGTTACGGTGATTGGTTATGATTTGAATGTATAGACAGATTACCAGGTAAAAATTCTCAAACAAACAGGAGGCAATAATTCGCTGACAATTCAAGAATGACGAGAAAACCAATTACCCAGAAAATTAGGCGGATAATACTATGGATAAAACCGATGATATCTCAGATAATAGAAGCAATCTAAGCAATCTGGCCGTAGATGGTTTGATTTATGGCCTGGTGAGTGGTGTGGCGATGTATCTCAGTCTGGCAGCTTTTGCTTTGCTCTCAGGTGAATCACCAGTGGCAGTGGCAAGTCATTTCAGTACAGGTGAGCTGACCTCACCCTGGCTGGGGCTGTTTGGCCACTTAGCCGTTTCAGCGATATATGGCGCTTTATTTGGAGCACTGATCTGGCCTGTACTGAGACGTGCCTCGGATCGAAAAATTGCCAGCTGGCTTGGTGGGCTGGCTTTTGCTGCGATTCTGTTACTCCTGGCGCAATTTGCGATCCTGCCGAACACAAACTCCCCTCTCGATATACTTCCATACTGGCATTGGGTGATCGCGCACGGGGTGTACGGACTTGTGCTGGGAGGCTTATTTTCCAGGCTATGACCTGTAGAGCGGTTTTGCGCATGGTGCAAGACACAATACAGCCAGAGCGGATTATTTTTAGGCTGAGACAGGAATGGTGATGGCTCTGTAACATGATATTGATGAAGCGGAGGCTTACACAATGAGAACACAGAAGCAAACCTTCATTATTTGGGGTATTGGCTTGCTGAGCATGGGGATGTTGCTGGTTGCGTCATTTGCGGATGGATTTCAAATCAATACAGTCGATCCAGATGTTTTCGTACCATTCGCCCTATCCTACTTCATTGTGGGAGGTTTGATCGCCTCTCGCCATCCTGAGAACGCCATCGGCTGGTTTCTTCTAGCCGCGTTGTTCACCCTTTCTGCCAATGAATTCATGGGCTGGTATGCGAACATGGGACTAGAGATACAACCAGGCTCGTTACCTGCCGTGGAAGTATCTGCCGCTCTGACAAACGCAATGGAAGGTATCGGATATACACTTCTTTTAATCTTCCCTTTCTTACTTTTTCCCAGCGGGAGGATTTTGTCTCAGCGGTGGCTTCCAGCCCTCTGGTTGGCTTGGTTCGCCATCATCATACAATTCCTGGAAGTATTTCGTCCAGGACCGCTGGATTACTTCCCTGATTGGAATAACCCGCTGGGCATCGAGCAGCTGTCAGGTTATTATGAAATTAGCGGCACATTGATCGACTTACTATATACCGCATTGTTTTTGATCTGCTCCATCCTGCTTATATTACGCTACCGCAGTGCTGCTGTGATCGAACGTCAGCAGATCAAGTGGTTTGCCTTTGCCGCGAGCATTGTTTCTGTCGGTATTATTATTTCCCTGATTTTGACGCCGCTACCACCGATGGTTGAAACTGTGCTTGGGCTTTCCATCTACACCAGCCTGCTGCTGGCGTATGCAATCGCGATCCTGAGATACAAATTATGGGATATTGACCTGATCATCCGTCGCACGCTCCAATATGCCCTGTTGACCGGGCTGTTGGCGCTGGTGTATTTTGGATCGATTTTAGTGTTGGGGAATCTAGTGGTTAGGCTTACAGGCCAAGGATCACCTGTTGTAATTGTGGTTTCAACTCTGACGATTGCATCCCTCTTCAATCCTCTCCGCACCCGTGTACAGGAATTTATTGACCGCCGCTTTTACCGCCAGAAGTACGACGCTGGGCAAGCCCTCGCCCAATTCGCTGTTATTGCTCGTGATGAAGTAGACATGGACAAGCTCACCGTTTCGCTGTTGGGTGTGGTTCAGGAGACGCTCCAGCCTGAAGCAACCTCATTATGGCTCATTTCTTACCAGGATGACTGATCACTGGTGCTGAAAATCAGCATTTCATTTATGAATTTGATTTCTTTATGCTCAACCGTGACACAGCTCTTATGGTTAATTAGATGCAAAGTTTATGGTTTTATTCATACCCAGATGAACATTCGCCGGACAAACTTAAATTTCAATCATTCTTTGTTTCTGGTCGTTATCAATTTTTAGGTAAAGAATCTTAATCGAGGAGCAACCAGATATGGGAAAAGATGACCAAGCAGTAAAGAGTGTTCAAGGTGAGCAATCCTCTCTAAAGTTAGAGGATGGTTCGCGTATTGCTGTGATTGGAGGAGGTCCAGCAGGCACTTTCTTCGCCATTTTTTTGCTGGATATGGCAGAGCGGGCTGAGCTGGATATATCCGTTGATATCTACGAGCCGCGCGATTTCCTCAACCCGGGTCCAGCGGGTTGTAATATGTGTGCTGGCATTGTCTCCGAAACCCTGGTCCAGATGTTAGCGGCGGAAGGCATCAATCTGCCCGGATCTGTGGTGCAGCGCGCTATCGATTCATACGTCCTGCATATGGATGTTGGCAGTGTAAAAATTGATACGCCGCTGAAAGAAAAACGGATCGCAACAGTTTATCGCGGCGCCGGTCCGCGGGATTTGAAAGAGTTTAAATACATCGGGTTGGATAAGCATCTCTTGCAACTGGCACTCGAGAGAGGA
>JBFFIU010000209.1:0-6644 GCA_041556275.1 Anaerolineales bacterium
GCCCGGACTTCAACCTCATCCGGGAGTATCTCGAAGGATTCACCATCTACAGAAATCGTGATCGAATCGCCATTCAGCAATTCCTGGGCAGCTTTTTGCGCTTCCAAATTCAAGATCGCAGATCGTATGGCAGGAAATTGGGATTTGTATTTACTACCCAATTGTTTCGGCAATGGATTTAAAGTATAGGCAACCGCCTCACCCGCAGAAGTTAAAGCCGTAACCCGCTTCACATTCAGTTCGTCTGCTAAAAGGGCAGCATTTCTCTCTAAGGCTTGCGCCTCCATGAGATTCCCCACAGAAAAAGCCGCTTCTGCCAGGGGCTGGCGAACCTTGATGGCGGCCTGGTTGCGAGCCGAGTGTCCCAGTGACGCCAGACGCATCACCAGGCGCATGTCAGTATTGAGCGTTTCATTGATCCTGGGTTGACTATACTTGGGCCAGTCTGCCAGATGCACCGATTCGGGCGCATCCGGATCGACCGCATAAACCAGGTTTTGATAAAGCTCCTCAGCCATGAATGGCATCGTTGGGGCGAGGAGTTTGCTGATCGTCGTAAGGGCTTCATAGAGGGTGGCGTACGCTGTTTCCTTGTCGCTATCCGATTCGCTCTTCCAAAAACGCCGCCGCGAGCGCCTCAAATACCACTTTGACAAAGTATCCACAAAGCTTTGGATGGGTCGCGTCGCTCCCAAGACATCATAGTTCTCAAACGAGTCAGTGACATCACGCACCAGGGTATGCAGCTCTGAGAGCAGCCAGCGATCGAGATCATTTTCGCTTTCAAGCGGTCCCTCACCAGGAGGTTTCGGCTTCCATTCATCCAACAGGGCATATGTCACGAAGAAAGAATATACATTCCACAAGGTCAAGGTGAAACCGCGCATGACCTCCCCCACCAAGTCAACGGAAAAGCGGCGCTCCTGACCAGGAGGGCTGGCAGTATACAGGTACCAGCGAAAGGCATCGGCGCCATGCTCGTTGATCACATCCCAGGGATCGATGACAGTGCCGCGCGACTTAGACATCTTCAGCCCATCCCCATCCAGGATCAATCCCAAGGAAAGCACATTACGGAAGCTGACCTGCTCGAAGAGGAGCGTGCTGATGGCGTGCAAGGAATAGAACCATCCTCTGGTCTGGTCGACCGCCTCACAGATGTAATCTGCAGGGAACTGCTCTTCGAAAGCTGCCTGGTTTTCGAACGGATAATGCCATTGGGCAACCGGCATGGCTCCGGAATCGAACCAGACGTCAATCAGCTCGAGCACGCGCCTCATCTGACCATCGCATTCCGGACAATCAAAATGAACCTCATCCACATATGGTCGATGCAGATCAAGTTCTGATAAGTCTTCACCAGCCAATTCACTCAGTTCAGCAACTGAGCCCACCGCCAGCTGGTGATGGCAATTCTCGCAATCCCAGATCGGCAAAGGTGTCCCCCAATATCGCTCCCGACCCAGCGCCCAATCGACATTATTTTCCAGCCAATTGCCAAAGCGCCCATTCTTGATATGTTCGGGATACCAGTTTATCTCTTGGTTGAGATCGACAAGTTTGTCTTTGTATTCGGTTGTCCGAATGTACCATGTACCGCGCGCGTAATAGATAAGCGGAGTGTCGCAGCGCCAACAGAAGGGATAAGTATGGGTGTAGGTCTCCGCCCGATAGAGCAAGCCGCGCGAATCCAGGTCTTCGGTGATCAAAGGATCAGCATCCTTGACAAATTTTCCGCTCCAGGGGCGTACCTCCGGAATAAAAGTGCCATCTTCAGCGACGGTCTGTAGCACCGGGAGATCAAATTCAAGCGCGGCTTCCATATCCTCTGCACCAAACGCGGGAGCCATGTGAACCAAACCGGTTCCGTCTTCTGTGGTGACAAAATCCTCCAGAACGACATAATGGGCAGGCTTTTCGAGCGCCAAGAAAGTGAAGAGAGGTTTGTAGCGCATCCCCTTGAGCTTCTTACCCTTGAATGTTTCATAAACCTCGACTGGATCATCTCGAAACACTTTCTCAACCAGGTCTTTGGCCAGGATCAATTTCTCTTTACTTCCATCAGGTAATTTACGCTCCACGATGACATATTCGACATCAGGATGAGCTGCTACGGCAACATTACCCGGCAGCGTCCAGGGGGTTGTGGTCCAGATCAAGAGGGATGTCCCTGGATCGTCGATCAGCGGTAAGCGCACAAAGACAGATGGATCAACCGCATCACTATAACCCTGAGCGACTTCATGGTCTGAAAGTGGAGTTCCACAGCGGGGACAATAAGGAACGACCTTAAAACCCTGGTAAAGCAAATCCTTATCCCAGAAACTTTTCAGGATCCACCAGACCGATTCTATATAGTCATTGGTGTAGGTGACATAAGCACTCTCCAGATCCACCCAGAAGGCGATGCGGTCGGTCAACTTCTCCCAGTCCTGGATGTAATTAAAAACAGATTTACGGCACAGCTCATTGAATGGACCAATGCCATATTCCTCGATCTGGCTCTTGCTGTTGAATCCCAATTGTTTTTCGACTTCGATCTCAACCGGCAAACCATGCGTATCCCATCCACCGCGCCGGATGACATGATAGCCGCGCATGGTCTTGTAGCGTGGGAAAATATCTTTGAATGCCCGGGCCAGTACATGATGCACCCCCGGCAATCCATTGGCAGTCGGGGGTCCTTCATAAAATACATACTCTGGTGAGCCCCGGCGTTGTTTTTCGGATTTATCAAAGATATGGCGAATCTTCCAGGTTCGCAGAACTGCTTCTTCAACCTGGGTAATTTTGAGTTTTGGAGCAACGGGTTTAAACATATCCACCTCTCATGAGATCATCTTCTTGCAAAGATCGGTGTGATTAGAATACTCGAACCAATTAATTAGTCCTATACGAATAAAAACACTCCCGTCCCAGTCAGGGACGAGAGCTAAACTTTGATATTACTCCCGCGGTACCACCCTGGTTCCCGCAATCGGCGGGCACCTTGTTCGAGTACGACCTTAACATTGTTTTACAGAATAATCCGCTGAAAGGTTATACTCGCATCCTGGATAACGGGCGATGAACCCGGCGCACCTAATAATGGAAATTGACCACGTTCAGTTTGCGGCTCCGGAAGGATTTTCCGCCTGTTGGTCTGCCCCGGCTCGCACCATGTCCAGGGTCGCTGACAGCCTTTGGCAGGCATACTCTTTTCCATCTCAGCCTATTTGGGCTTAATTGAAGTGATTATGCCATAACTTCTCACCTCGGTCAACCACTCATCCAGTCACGATCCAGAATGCGCTTGGAGACGATCAAAGCCAGGAAAGAAAACAGGATCAAAATCACTGAAAGGGTTAAGGCGATATTCAAATCAAGCTCAAAACCGATATAAATCGCTAATGGCATCGTCTGCGTTCGTCCCGGGAAATTTCCAGCGAAGATGATCGTGGCCCCGAATTCTCCGAGGGCACGCGCCCAGCTCATCACGCTGCCTCCCAGCAAGGCTGACCAGGACAACGGTAGCGTTAGAAACCTGAAGATCTGCGGGCTGCTGGCACCATCCAAGGCTGCCGATTGTTCAAGCTCCCGATCGATATTTTTGAATCCCACCGTCGCAGACTTTATATAGAAAGGGGCAGCAACAAATACTTGTGCCAGGATCACCGCCAGTGGTGTAAAGGCGATATGAATCCCCAGATCGCTCAATAAGCCCCCCAGGATACCACGCCGACCGAAGGCCATCAACAAAGCTACACCCGCCACTGCAGGTGGTAAAACTAAAGGCAGATCGATCAATGTATCGACAGCCCGACTGAAACGAAACTGGCCGCGCGCCTGAGAATACGCCAGTGGTGTCCCACCAAGGATGATGATCAGGGTTGAGATGAGCGTCGTGACCAGGCTGATCCCAATCGCACGCAACACATCCGGTTCTCTCAGGTTGTCGATCAGGCTGGCAGGGGAAGTCCGCAGGAAAAGGGCAATAATTGGCAGGCTGAGAAAGACCAACATCGGCAAACTCAACGCACGCCAGACTCCGCTTAGCTTGGCCTTGGGGGGAGGAGCGGGAGGGGAAATACGCGCCTGTTGATCAGTCATGCTGACCTTGTCGGTCGAATCCATACCTTGCCAGGATAGCTTGACTTTCAGGTGATAATACGAATTCGATAAAATCTTGCGCCAGACCCTGGTTTGAGCTATCGCTAACCGGGGATATGTAGTAGCTGGCGGAGATATTCACCTGATCGGGGATGCTGATCAGGCGAACCTCCTCTGCATTTATTCCCCATCCATCGCTCACATAGACAATTCCCGCGTCTGCCTCTCCCAGGATGACCTTACTCAGCACGGCTCTTACGTTCTCCTCATAAGAGACTGCATTATTGAGCACATCCTGCTTAAACCCGTCACCATAGAGGTTCGATTGACTGGCTCTTGAGAGCATCTGCAGTGAATACCTACCAACCGGCACCGCACCATCCGCCAGGATAATTTCCAGACCAGGATTGGACAGATCGCCAAAGTCTTGGATCTGGCCAGGATTGTCCTCTGGGACGATAATAAGCAGCCGATTTCGAACAAACTTCACTTCCATCCCCTGGAGTACTCTTCCACTACTGATCACGTTATCCATTTGTTCCTTGTCTGCACTGGCGAAAACATCTGCTGGCGCGCCCTGGGATAACTGCTGGGCTAACTGCTGGGAACCAGCATAATTAAGTGTTATTTGCACGCCTGGATTGGCTGCTTCGTAACTTTCGCCAATCTCGTTAAAAGCCTCGATCAACGAGGCAGCGGCGAAAACCGTTAAACTCCCCTGGGGATCCGTGTGCTCATTTTTAAATCCAGATCCGAAACCGTTTAAACTGGCGCAAGCCGCGATAATGAGCAACGGAAAGGCGACCAAGGATTTGCTCAACAAGTTAATTTCTCTCACCCGCTGTCTTCTCCCCCCTGAGCTGGGATCAAGGTTTTATGACAGGAAGCCAACCATTCCAATATGGATGTCAACTGGCGGATGCGTAATTCCAACCCCAAATGGTTAAAGATCTGTTCTGGGGGCAGGTCTTTTCGCATGCGCTGCAAGCGTGCCAATCCACCTTGAGTCTCATGTATTTGGGCATCGATCAATTCCCGAGTCATCTCAACGCTGATGGCGTTGGAAAAGTACAGCCGGGTGGTGAATTCAACCCTGATGGCGCGTACACTCGCGCGACTGGGTGAGCCCAACCAGGTCTCAAAGCGTGCTTTGCCACTTGGCGTGAGCCGGAACAAACGTTTAGCGGGCAATCCTTCTTGCTCTTGAAGCTTTCCACGGATATATCTCTTTGCTTCCAGGCGATTGAGGATGTTGTAAATTTGACTCTGGCTGAGATGCCAGATCTGGCCCAGCTCATTATGCAGCTTCTGGTGCAGCTCATAACCATGTGCCGGTCCTTGCGAGAGCAAACCTAACAATGCAAATTCAGGAGAAAGTGAGCCAACATATGAAGATGTCATAGATATACTCACTGAGTGAGTATATCTATTTTGATTGGAATGTCAAGTGTTTATGTCGGGGACGAGTATCGCAATCAACGCATTAAGATTTCTAACGTTGACATGAGATGTGAGAGTTTCTCTGCCATTGCATATGCTATGTATTTGTGAAACAGAGCTGCTGCTTCAGGATCCTGAGACTCCATTTTACTCAGTGCTTCAGTAGTCAAGCGATATAGCGTAGCGGGAGTTTCGGTGATCACAGAAGCATTCCGTTTTGATCCCAGGTAAAAACCAATCTCGCCGACCATATTTTCGCTGCTCATCGTATTCAAACGACGTGGTTCTTCACCCGATATTTCAAGCTGGGCAGTGACCATCCCATCTTCAAGGAAGTAAAGAGCTCCTGGGGAGTCTCCCTGATGAATGAAGTGAGTGCCTGCCGGTAATTGATCTTTCTCGAGATAACCCATGATGCGGGCGGTTATTTCAGTATCCCCAATCATTTCCTCAAGATGGGCTTGAATCGATTTACTCGTATCTCTGTTAAGCACACCGGTCGATTGCAGGAGTTTTTCTTCGCACCATTCAACACCGTAGTCCAGATCAGATGATATGTGGAATGAATCCTCATCCAGATCTAAAACTCCCGATTTTCGCAGAAATGTCTCGATTTTTTCTGATAAACCTGTCAGAACGATGATCGCCTGGTTATTCTGCACCATTTTGTTCAACTTTCGAAAACTGAGCACAACCGATGAGTCAATTCCAGTTACCCCGGAAAAATCCAGCAAGATAAAGCACAAGCGATTCTCCACATAATTAATCAAGTGAGCACGGATTTGTTCAAGAAGCTGGTTGGCAGTTCCAAAAAAGATGTAACCCTGTAATTCTAAGATCAGCACCTGATTCCCGTAGCGGCGCAGTATTCGTTTATGCAATTTTGGTCGGGCGATTCTACTCTGGAATGTAGCTGCGGTCAGAGAGTGTTTAATCACATCGACCCGGCTGTAATTGACCGCGAAAAAGATAATGGCAACAAGAATACCTATTGCAATACCCTCAAGAAAGCCTACTGAAGCAATCACAACCAGGATTAAGAGAATAACAAAGTAATCAGCTTTTGGGAGTTTGAACCATGTTTCATATACCCATTCGTATAGAAAGGTAAGACC
>JBFFIU010000210.1:0-6635 GCA_041556275.1 Anaerolineales bacterium
TATTACAAATTACCCTAAAATCCAAATTGTCATGGAGTTGGAATTACTAAAAGCAAATGTGGCACCATCAGCTTCAACCACACTGACATTCCTATTTATTAATCTTGAAAGTAGCACTCGACTCAGAACAATTTCCAGAGGCCATGAAGACCACCCTTGCCTGGACTATAAACTTTGCACCTTTGAAAAGAGTGCTTTTTTATCATCGAAACAAGAGTGTATTTAAAGAATTTCTAATCAACCATTTCTCTCCCGGACCTTAGGGTTTTCAGCAAGCCTGTAAAAAAAACGCGAATTGGTAATATGAGCACCAATTCGCGTTGTGATTTCACCTCTATCCCATGAAATCAGGATTAGATGTAGATCGTCAATTCATATTATGCGACTTGCTTGGCTAACCTCTCTCCGATAGCCTCACCCATGCGCTGTATTCCAGCATGGATGTTCTCTGGCGTGGCATTGGAGAAATTGATGCGCATGGTATTCTTCCCACCGCCAGTTGGGTGGAATGGCTCACCAGGGACGAAGGCTACTTTCCGCTTGATACAAGTTTTCAGGACATCAGCCGCATCCATATAGTCTGGCAGAGTACCCCACAGGAATAAGCCGCCTTGAGGATGGGTCCATTCAACTTCGGGCGGGAAGTATCTATCCATAGCAGCCAACATCAATTCTCGCCGTTCACCATAAACTTTGCGAATTAATTGGATATGTCGATCAAGAAATCCACCATGTGATACTTCATAAGCCACCATCTGGTTGAACGTAGCTGTGTGAAGGTCTGCACCTTGTTTGGCTTGCACCAGTTTACCAATGACTTCCGGTGGTGCGACCACCCATCCTAATCGCAGCCCAGGGGCTAAAGTCTTTGAAAAGGTGCTGAGATATATCACGTTCCCCCGGTAGCACGGATGCCCATCATCGCGGGACTGGCTGTCCAAAACAACAATGGATGGCAGGTGTTCGCCTTCATATCGCAGCTGTCCATATGGATCATCCTCAACTATCGGCACACCATATTGATCAGCAAGTTCGATTAATCTTCGGCGACGTTCATACGAAAGCGTCTCTCCGGTCGGGTTTTGAAAGTTTGGTAGAACATAAATAAACTTGGGACCCACTCGCAATGCCTCTTCAAGGTGATCAGTGTTCATGCCGTTCTCGTCCATCGGCACCGTGATGAACTCCGCCCCGTATGCCTTCCAGGCTTGGATGGCGGCCAAATAGGTGGGTGATTCGACCAGAATCCGGTCGCCGGGATCGATCAAGATCTTTCCCAGCAGGTCTAATGCCTGTTGAGAACCGGAGGTGATCAATACGTTTTCCGGTGTGATCTTGATCCCGTATCGGGCCGAGTGACGGGAGATCATTTCCCTTAGAGGCAAATAACCTTCAGTGGCACTATACTGCAATGCTTGTGCTCCCTGTTCCCGCAATACCCGGTTGCAGGCAGCATTTAATTCATCCACCGGGAAGACATCTGGAGCGGGTAAACCACCAGCGAACGAAATTAGATCAGGCAGTTCTGTATACTTGAGTAATTCACGGATGGCTGAGCTTCCCATTCTTTGGGTTCGCTGGGCATAGCGATATTCCCAAGGTGTTTTCATTAAGTTCTCCTATTCTGTTGTTTATTCAGGTTAACGATAGAAATTCATTTTTATTTCGGAAATCGGCTAATAACAGTCCCTTGAACGGGGAGCGTAACCCTATCCCCATCCATCAATTCTGCAGGAGGCTTGCCAGGCTTCTCTGGTGCTCCTTGGAATATATAAATTTGTGTCCCTTCTTTTTCGTGCTTCTTATCGACTAATGCCTGTCCGGTCAGATAACCTTCACTGTCGATCGCACAGCTTGTCACCCGTCCTATCACGCGTCCGCGCTTGTCCATCACCGGATCGCCCAGGTGAGCCATACGCACCCCCTTATCATTAAAGCGAAAGCGTACAACCACGCCCTGGCGTGACTTTTCCCTCTCAAGAAAAGCGCTGCGACCGATAAACCACGGCTTGTACGTTTTCACGTAGGAACCAAAACCGGCCTCCGCCACACCTAGATTCATTTCACCCCCCATCTCGTGCCCGTAAAGGGGTAAGCCCGCTTCTGTACGCAGAGAATCGCGCGCCCCTAAACCGCAGGGCTTCAATCCAAAACCTTCACCAACTTCTAGTAGAGCATCAAACAGAGATCGAGACCTCTCTGGATGAACGAAGAGCTCAAAAGCCATTTTTTCACCTGTATACCCGGTGCGGGAAACGATCAGATCATAATCCCCAAGACGAGCTTCGCACAGCTGCGTACGCTTCAAAGCCATGATCCTTTTGCGTGTCTCAGCATCACATCCAAGCGCCAACAAAATATCGCGCGATCGTGGCCCCTGCAAGGCGATGTCTACACGCATATCGTCACCTTCCTTTGGATCGCGCAGGTTGCGCAAGGTAACTCCCCTTCCATAAGCCAATGTCCAGGGTCGTTCCTGGTCAACACGAACCTCTCCGTTTTTGACCCCGTTCAACCAGGCCCAATCTTTATCATCATTCGAGGCGTTGACCACCATCAAATATTGACTTTCCGATCGGCGATAGACCAGTAAGTCATCGATCACATTGGCCTGAGGATCGAGAAAGTGCGTGTAAACGGATTCCCCGACATCCAGAGTAGCGATATTATTGCCGACGACACTATCCAAAAATGCCACAGCATGAGGCCCCTCCACTTGATATACCCCCATGTGGGCCACATCAAACAAACCGGCTGCCTCTCGAACGGCTAGGTGCTCTTCAGTCACCGAGGTATACCATACCGGCATCTCCCATCCGGCAAAGGGGATCAATTTTGCACCCAGCTGGCGATGTGTTTCAAAGATCGGCGTGCGTTGCAGATCACCTTCGGATTCGTCCCAATCAAACTCCGGAATGGGTTCCAACTGTCCCGATATTTCTTGGGTCTGAAGACCAACAAAGTATGGTTTTCTCACCTCTACATGTTCTTCATCTTTATTGAACGGGATATTCTCCGAAGCTGGTCGGATCCATACTGGACCAGGTATTTTCCTGAGATCATCCTCATCGAAAGCAACAAAACCGTCCGACAATCCCCGCAGCCATGCCACTGCTAATCCCGCCTCCTTACCTCCAGGCAAGTCTAAACGATATTCGCTTGCCGCTAAATGTGTAATGGCCCCATTAATTTCTCCATTGGGCGTGATCACCTTCGTGGATTGGCTTTCTCCAGGATCGAGCATCTCCACGTCGCTGGTCAGCGCGTAATTCAAAAACTGGCCAACTGCCTCACCCCCTATATCGAAGGATAGTGTTTCGGATTCGGATTCGTCATTGTCATCGATGTAGTAGAAATGCGGGTAACCATGTTCAACCGATTCGAAATCAATACCGGCCTGACAAGCCAGATCACGGACTCGTAGTTTCGCATCTTCAAGCACTTTGAAATCTACTTTTGAACGCAACAGGGATTTCCGTCGTCCTGAAATCTTATAAGGTTTAGCAGCAAACAACAGGTCAGCAATAACATCCGCCACCTGATTCATTTCCTTTTCCTTCAGCCCACGCTGGGTAACCCAAGGCGTTCCTAATCGCACCCCGGAAGGATTAAGTGCAGAGCGATCTCCTGGAATTGTATTCCGATTGACGACGATGCCTGCCAGATCGAGCAAACGAGCCGCGATATCTCCTGATAATGGAGTACCATCATCTCCAGTAACCGAGCTGCAGTCGATATTCGTCAGGTGAGTATCCGTCCCCCCGAAGGGAATCCGGAAGCCACGTTCTTCCAATCGCTTAGTCAGTACCACACAATTCTTAACCACCTGGCGCTGCAACTCACGAAATTGATCAGTCTGCGCCAGCCTGAATGCCAGCGCGATCCCTGCAAAAACATTCACATGCGGACCTCCTTGTTCGCCAGGAAAGACCGCTCGATCGATCTTGCGCGCCAGATCAGCCCGATTGGTGAGTATGCATGCTCCGCGTGGTCCGCACAATGACTTATGGGTGGTGAAAGTGATCACATCCGCGTAACCAACCGGAGAAGGATACTCACCAGCTGCAACGAGTCCGGCTACATGGGCGATATCTGCAAATAGAATCGCTCCAACTCCGTCGGCGATAGCCCGGAACTTCGCCCAATCGACTGTCCAGGGATAAGAAGAGTATCCTGCGATAATGAAACGAGGGTGATGTTCTTGGGCCACTTTATCGACGGCTTCATAATCAATTTGCTCACTCTCTGGATCAACCGTGTAATGTACCGCATCATAATATCTGCCTGACCGATTGACTGGCGATCCGTGGGTGAGATGACCGCCATGCAGCAGGTTCATGCCCATGATCGTGTCGCCAGGATCGACCAGGGCATGATAAACTGCGTTGTTAGCCGGAGCGCCAGATAAGGCTTGTACATTGACAAATAGGTCGTCTGCGGTCACACCATTTGTCGCGAATGTCTCTGCACAACGTCGACGGGCCAATGCTTCCACGATATTGGCATACTCCACACCCTTGTAGTATCTTGGATCAGAGTACCGGCGGAAATGGCTCAAGCGATTTTCGTAATCCACGATCTCCGCCTGACTCATCCAACGTGTATCTTCGTCTGGATACCCTTCCGCGTAGATATTCTGGAAGGCAGATGCCAGGGTCTGGCGGATCGCCAGTGGAGCCGTGCTTTCGCTGGGGATCATGATCAGTTTGCGATATTGCCGCTCAGCCTCAAGTTCGAGCAGTTCATCCAAATTTGGATCGAGATCAGCAATCGATCCACGAAACAGATAATCACTCATGTGGGTCTCCGAAAGGAAAATGTGGTTTGATATAAGGCATGTTGAAACAGAATATTTGAGCGAGATTGGTTCTTCCTTGATGAAATTAGCCTCATTTATCCACCCCTTGGATAATGTCAAATTCGGACAGCTGGCTCAAATCACAACCCGTCAAAGGATTGTACATCGCAATATCATTTTAGTCCTTACCATCTGGTAGGTCAAGTGATGAATGACCCAAACAACCTTTTCTCTATAACGGACAATAAATCTCTCTTAATTCTCCACTCAGAGCCAATCTCAGAACAGCAGGATTTGGCAAATTAAAAGATATTCCTACCAGGAAATCACCGCCCAGTGTACCGGATGATCTGTCCATGATTCTGGGGGAAGTACATAGACAGCCTCTTCTACTATCAGGTGGGGGGAAAGGAAGATGTGGTCGATGCGGTTTTCACCCGACATATCGAGGCCATGCTCGTTGATTCCGGTCGGGTAAAGGTCCATCCAGGCGTTCTTGTATTCAGCATTGATCAACAAATAAGCATCCTCCCAACCTCTCAAGTTATAGTCTCCTATCGCCAGCAGGTTCTCGGCATTCGCAGCCCGGGATAACAATGACTCAGCGAAGACCATCTTCGCTAAATCCGATCCGGCTGGGTGGACATTGAAGATGATGAAACGCTTATCCCCAACCGTAATTTCGGCTTCTGTAGTGCCAATTTCATCCTGATCGCTGTATGTGAAGACAGTGCGAAGATTCTCAAGAGGATACTTCGACAATATCGCCGTGCCGTATGTCCCAGTGACCGTTTTAGGACCGTAATAAGTATGGTAGCCAAGTTTATTAGCATAGTAGCGTATATAGTCATTATTGGCGAGAGAAATGCGCGTTGAATCATTCTCCTGAAATCCGATAATATCTGGACCAACCTCCCGGATCAAAGCCAGCTGTTCTTCGTAAGATTTCTCCCCATAAATATCGTTCGCCTGTTGGATGTTATAAGTCATCACCACCAACGAATCTTTTGCCGGAGGCTGTTGAACTGTTCGGTCTGTCATGGATGCAAACATCAGGGTCAGGAGAAAAATTGAAGTCAGGATAATCCCTGGTACGAGCAAGGATGACTTTCTCTCACTTGACTCTGGAGATGGGCTCAAATGTCTGCGCAAGAAGGCTGTCAAGATCGTAACCAGTCCCAACACCAGGAGAAAAGGCAGCCAGAACTTATTCCTGAAGAATGTGCTGATCGGTTCCACGTACCCCCAGGTATTAGAGAAGATGTTCATAAATATCAATAGAACTAAAAACAATGAACCCAAAAGGAAGCCTGGCGCCATCTCCCGTGGCGTAGGACGAGCCCTTGAGATGATCCCCGTGAATATTCCCAAATCAACGAATATCACAGGGAAGGTAATGATCATCAGGATTAAAGGAATCTGCTGGTACCAGGCGGGTGAACAAACAACAACAGCGGGCGATCCGGGCCCTGGTGGGAACTGGATCGTGTGGGCCAGGATCGTCCCAACCACGGAGAGAGTGAACATGATGTTCCAGGACGTGAGCAGACTTGGATTGATTTTCCCCACCCAACCAGGATAATAAAGTGTGAGCAGCAGCCACAGCAGGGATAATGAGCTGAAGGTGATCACGATCAGCCGATAATTCCCTTCCGTCCAGCGCGCGATTACACCCGGGCTGGACAACAGGAAGAAGAACAGGGTCAGAATGGATACCACACCCACGGATGCTGAAGTGATACCCGTTCTCTCTTGAGGTTCACCTGTGTCATCTTTCCATTTGAATTGAGTCAGGGCAACTCCGAGCAGCAGGGCAAGCAGCCACCCGATCCAGGCA
>JBFFIU010000211.1:0-6622 GCA_041556275.1 Anaerolineales bacterium
CCATTGGGCCTGCCATTTGTCATCATCACATCGCGGCCGAACATGATCTCGTGTTCCAATTCACCAGTATTCGTCAAGTGGAGTGTCACCTCTTGCCCAACTCGGAACTCTAGATCGGCAGGCGTAAATGAGTATTCGGTCATTTCAATGGTCATCTCAAGTGGCTCAGGGGGTGCTTGCGAACTGCAAGCCGCCAAAATCAGTGGTATGGCTACCAATAAAGTGATCCAAACTAGTTTTCTCATATTTTCTCCTTGAATAAATCGAAAATTGACTCAAAGTATAATAAATCTTATCTAATTTGGTTATAAGGGCAGTTTGGCAGAGGAAAAAATAGGCATTTTTGCCTATATCGATGATGGCAAAAAATAACTCAAATCTTCAAACAAAGCCGGAGAAATATCGCGCCGATGGATCGCGCTGGCAGAGGCTATCGATCCAGATAATTGCTCTAGTATTCTTGCCGCTCATTGTAGTGGTTTTGATTGTCGCCATAGGAAGCACCAGTTTGCATCAAAACGCAATGCGTAGATTAGTAGGGGAAAGGGATGAACGAGCAGCTAGGTCGATCGCCAATGCGATCAACTCCCAATTGTTTCATCGGGCAGACCTGATCCAGAGTCTGGCAGTTCGGGGAAGAGATGCAGATTCACTTGATGATGTCCTGGATTCGTCCGCTTTTCTGGATCAAGAATTCGATCTGGGGTTGGCTTATTTGTCTCCAGACGGCACAATGCTCACCAATAGAGGGGATATCGAATTGTGGGAAGCCATTCTTATAGACGCACAATTCCCCATAGAAGAAGGGAATATTGGCTTGAATTCTGAGGTGCAATTTACAAAGGCATTTCCTTTCTCAAGTGCTGATAATTTCATTGTATTAATATACGCAAAAACTGGACCATTGGATCCAATTGCAGTTGGCGCGTTTTCCGTGGCCTCTGTTGCTTACCAACCTTTATCCAGTGCCTTTGATCCAGGTGAGCACGCTGTTGCAGTACTGGTCGATGAAGATCAACGAGTGGTGTTTTCTATTGGTGAAGCTCTGCCGGAACATATCAATGAGTCTCACCCGGGTATATCAGAAGTATTGTCTGGCGAGAGTGGGGCCACTTTTTTTCCAGTAAATGGGGACGAACACCTCACTGCTTACAGTACTGTTCCCTTAGTGGGTTGGGGAGTAGTGATCGAGGAACCCTGGGAATCTGTTTCCAACCCTCTCTTGAATGCCACCCAATTGGCTCCCCTGGCGTTAGTACCAGTTTTGATCCTGGCCATCATCGTGTTGTGGTTTGGAACTCGCCGGATCGTCCAGCCTTTGCAATCCTTAGAAGACCAGGCCGCTGAACTGGCCTGGGGAAATTTTCAAGCCATAGAAGAGCCTGTTGAGGGGATCGAGGAGATAAATCGCTTGCAGCGCACTCTGGTCTATATGGCTCATAAGGTTAGAGTCGCCCAGCAGGGATTGCGTGGATACATCAGTGCCATCACCACTGGTCAGGAGGAAGAACGCCGCCGACTGGCAAGGGAACTGCACGATGACACGATCCAAAGTCTGATTGCACTCAAACAGCGCGCCCAAATGACCAGTATGTCACTGTCAGATAATGCAACCATTGATCAACTGCAAGAGATTCAAGATATGACCGATCAGACTATCCATGACCTAAGGCGTATCACAAGGGATTTACGTCCACTTTATCTTGAAGATTTGGGTTTGGTCGCTACCCTGGAGATGCTTGCTCGCGAAACCAGCAATACAATAGGTTTCCCCATTGATTTTCAAAGCACTGGCAAAGAAATTCGGTTGACCCCAGAAGTTGAACTAACCCTTTATCGCATGGCCCAAGAAGGTCTCAGCAATGTCTCCCGACATGCCCAAGCCTCGCGTGCCTCTGTCGCCATTCACTTTTCGCCTGAAAACATCACGCTTTTCGTGTCTGATGATGGAGTTGGGTTTATCGTGCCGGAAAGCCCGGCAGAGTTTGCTCCCAGTGGTCATTATGGCCTCTTGGGAATACAAGAACGTGCGGAACTGATTGGCGCACGCTTAAAAATTCAATCGGTCACAGGAAAGGGCACACAGCTTGCCATCACTTTAACCTTACCCGATGATGATGAGATGTCATCAAAACAGTTGACGATAGACTGAGCCAGTGATTGCTAAATCACCTGTTTTTATAAGCCAAATTGCCTATAGCCCAACCCGTCATATTGCGCTGCGGGATATCATCATGATTAGATATACTCGAGAATTGATGTGAGGAAAGGATACACGCGATGAGATATATTCTTTTATTAATTGTGATACCCATATCGATAATAGTCTTGCTCAGTGCTTGTGGAGGGAGGCAAGTCTCACCGATCACCCCATCACCTGATAAATACACTTTCTTATTCTTTTTTACAGATCCTTGAGCTCCTTGAGCCAAAATGGCGCCCGTCGTGGACGGGCTGGAAGAGAAATATGGTGATGAAGTTGAGTTTCGCCGGATCGATGCTGATTCCCCGATTGGGAAAGCCGCTTATCAAGCTTATGCCTTACGCGGTCACCCGGGCTTTATACTGCTGAGTCAGGATGGGACGGTGCTTTGGTCTGGCCTCGGTGAGCAACCGGCTGAGGCATTAGAAGAACCAATTCGAAACGCATTGAATGAACTGCAGCAATAGGCAAGTGATCGAAATTTTCTCGCAAGAGATCACTCCACTATTTGTGGGTGGCTAAATTTTCAACACATTAGAGATATTTCTCAATACAAAAATATTTAGAAAATTTACAACTGGAGAGAACAATTATGATGAACAAAGTATTCACTGGCGTCTTGATAGTCGGAGCTTTAATGCTGGCAGCATGCGGTGCTTCACCCACGCCATCCTCCGCGGATAAACCAGGAAAAACTGTGTCCGTTGATGGTGGAACGTACACGGACATCACCGTACCAGAATTAGAATCCATGTTTGAGGACAAAGATTTCACTTTCGTAAATGTGCACATCCCTTTTGAGGGAGATATCCCAAACACCGACCTATCGATACCATTTGATCAGATCGATCAGAATTTGGATCAACTTCCTGCTGAAAAAGATGCCAAAATCGTGCTTTATTGTCGCAGTGGAAACATGAGCAGCGCCGCATCAAAGACCCTGGTAGGCATGGGATACACCAATGTATGGAATCTGGAAGGCGGATTCAACGCTTGGAAGGCTGCAGGGCTTCCTCTCGAAGGGCTCAATCAGTAAGTAGATTGATATTGAAAGTTACTATGGAAATCGAATGACCAAGGTCAAAGTTTTAATTATCGATGATGAAGAAGCTATAATTAAATTGGTAATCTCGTATCTACGCCCCGAAGGCTATGATATTTATACTGCCACAAATGGAGTCGCAGGGCTGCAAGCTTTTCGTGCTTTTAAGCCTGACTTGGTGGTGTTGGACGTTATGTTGCCCGGTATAGACGGGATTGAATTGCTGAGTCGCATACGTCGCGAATCAGATGTGTATGTCATCATGCTGACCGCTAAATCGGAAGAAACCGACAAGATCGTTGGACTCTCGATAGGAGCCGATGATTATGTGACTAAACCTTTCAGCCCGCGTGAATTGGTCGCCCGGATTAAAGCCGCCATACGGCGAATGGGCAACGGGGGTATTTCTAATGAGGGCATGGTGCTTGTTTTTGAACATATCAGAATTGATACGGGTAGAAGACAGGTCTGGGTTGATGACCGGCTTATCGACCTAACGACAACTGAATTCGATATAATGAAATCATTAGCGGAAAATCGCGGCTTGGTTCTCAGCCGAGAACAACTATTGGAAGATGTGTGGGGGCATGAATATTTTGGCGAATTACGTGTTGTCGATGTGCATATTGGACATATCCGACAAAAAATTGGCGAAGAATACATCGCTACTGTTCGTGGAGTAGGGTACCGATTTGAGGACGAGGTAGGTCGATAATGATTTCTGTCATACGCCGACATTTAGGTTGGAAGATATTTGTCTCATATCTGCTCGTCATATTTGTTGGGATTATAGTCCTCACAACAGCTGCGGAGTTTGTCGTGCCGAGATCATTTGATCGTCATTTAGCGACAATGGGTTCAATGATGGTGAACATGATGGGGTCTTCTTCGATGGGAATGGATTTTGATGCAGATCTGTTCACTAATTTTCGAACAGCTGTGAATGAAGCCCTGACCATCGCTGCTTTGGCTGCGGTGATAGCTGCTGTTGTGGTCAGTTTCTTTGTCAGCCGACAGGTGGTGACTCCAGTGCGAGAGATGATGCTTGCCAGCAGGTTCATTGCTGATGGACATTATGAAGAGCGAGTGCGTGTTCCAGGAGATCCCTCTAAAGGTGAACTGGATGAATTGTCTCAATTAGCCTTAAGTTTCAACCAAATGGCTGCTAAATTGGAGCAGGTCGAAATAAGGCGCCGCGAGCTGATTGGTGATATCTCCCATGAGCTGCGTACCCCTTTGACAGCGATCAAAGGTTCAATGGAAGGCTTGGTGGATGGTGTATTACCTGGGAATGAAGAGACGTATATGGGGATTTATAAAGAGGCGGATCGTTTACAAAGATTAGTCAGCGATTTGCAAGAACTAAGTCGAGTCGAGGCAGGCGCCTTTGAATTAGACCGTAAAGCCATTGATGTGCCTGATCTGTTGACAGCAACTGTGGAACGCTTAAAGATGCAATTCGAAGAAAAAGGTGTGCTTTTGGTGGTCGAAATTCCGGATGGTTTGCCGCAAGTTCAGGCTGATGAGGACCGCATCGGACAGGTTCTGTTGAATTTGGTGGGTAACGCTATGCAGTATACACCCAGCGGCGGAGAAGTAAAAATTAAAGCCACCCACCAGGATGACGAAATCAGCATCTCGGTTTCTGACACCGGCATCGGAATCTCCCCGGAACACCTGGAGCATTTGTTTACTCGCTTCTATCGCGTTGACAAATCGCGTTCCCGGGCAGGAGGCGGCAGCGGGATCGGGTTGACGATCGCAAAATTCCTGGTAGAGGCTCATGGAGGGAGGATTTGGGCAGAGAGTGCTGGTCCTGATCTTGGGAGTACGTTCACATTTACTTTACCTGTTGCCCACAAGATCTAAAAATTATTAAATTAAAAGCCCTAGCAATAAACCAGGGCTTTTTTTCATTGTATTTGTGGTTCAATAATCTGGTTAATTTCTTATACGCTATTTTGCCTATGCTCTCCTCCGCCAAAGCGCGCTAGTTGATTAAGAATTAAGAAATTAAAATATTAATCCCTTTCTTTTTCTTACTGCAAGACCAAAGGATGTGAAGCATGGATACCAAACACCACGAGGATCATGAGCATATTACAGAAAAGCATTCGTCTGATTTAGAAAAGCATGAGGATCATTCAGATCATGTTAGCCATCATGAAAAAGTAACGCCATCGGATGGCCCTGCAGCTATCGAACACGGACAGCATCCCGAGCACGACGCACATCAAGCCGAAGAATCTCATGATGAGCATCAGGAAAAAGGCGACCATGTAGACCACCGCGGACATGAAGAGATGTTCCGCCAACGTTTCTGGGTATGCCTGGTGCTTTCGATCCCGGTCTTGTTGTTCAGCCCGGCTGTTCAGGGTTTCTTTGGTTTCAGCATGCCAACCTTCCCTGGAAGCCAGCTGATCACCCCTGTCATATCGGTAGTTATCTTCTTCTACGGCGGGCTACCCTTCATCCGCATGGCTGGTCCGGAATTCCGTAATCGCAGACCGGGCATGATGACGCTGATCACCCTGGCTATCGGTGTTGCATTCGTGTACAGCCTGGCTGCGTTTTTCTTTTCTCTCGGGCCGACATTCTTCTGGGAATTGGTTACATTGATCGATGTCATGCTGCTCGGTCACTGGCTCGAGATGCGCAGTGTGAGACAAGCTTCTGGCGCGCTCAACGAGCTGGCTAAGCTCATGCCCGACAAAGCTGAGCTTATTAAATCGGATGGCAGCATTGAAGAAGTCTCTGCGAAGAATTTACAATCTGAAGATCTAGTCTTGATCCGGCCTGGGAGCAGCCTCCCGGCGGATGGTGTTGTATTAGAAGGTGAGTCAGAAGTCAATGAGGCGATGATCACCGGTGAATCCAAACCAGTCAAAAAAGCACCAGGGGATAACGTGATTGGCGGGACGATCAACATCGATGGCAGTCTTAGGGTGCGAGTTGAAGCGACCGGTGATGATACTGCTTTGGCTGGGATCATGCGCCTGGTCCAGGAAGCCCAACAGAGCAAATCTGATACCCAGATACTGGCTGATAAAGCGGCTGGCTGGCTGTTTTACATAGCAGTAGGCTTCGCCATATTGACCGGGATCGCCTGGACGATCGCAATTGGCTTCGATTCGGAAGTGATCGCCCGTGTGGCGACCATCCTGGTGATCGCCTGTCCACACGCACTCGGTCTGGCCATCCCGCTCGTCGTTGCCATCACCACTTCACTGGGAGCAAAAAATGGCATCCTTGTCCGAGACCGCCTGGCTCTGGAGGAGGCGCGGGAGATCGATATCGTCATTTTTGACAAGACTGGCACGCTAACAAAAGGGGAATTTGGAGTGGTGGGGATTGCTGCGGTAGATGGTTGGAATGAG
>JBFFIU010000212.1:0-6582 GCA_041556275.1 Anaerolineales bacterium
GTAATCGGAGGCGGGATCAGCCAATACAACAAACAACAAGCAGGTGATGATAAGGGTCAAAATTTATGTTTCGTGTTGCGCACGCATGACGAGGAAGTTGTGGGCGGCGTGATCGGCGCAATATTTTGGGATTGGTTGTATATTGATTTAATGTGGATAAAGGAGGATCTTCGTGGTCTTGGTTATGGGCACCGTCTCTTGGAGCTTGCCGAGGAGGAAGGGCGTAAACGCGGCGCCAAGAACGCATACCTGGACACGTTCAGTTTTCAGGCACCGGAGTTCTATATAAAACGCGGCTACCAGGTTTTTTGCAAATTAAAAGATTTTCCTCAAGGGCACCAGCGCTACTTTCTTACTAAAGAGCTTTAGAATCTATGATATTTATGTGACATCGGCAGAAAACAAATATCAGGCAAACCCCATGTGAAGAGGTTATGAGGCGCAGTTTGCTTGGACGGATTTGGCCAACGATAATTCAGGGACAAGACGATGGCAAAACTCATATCCACATACTGCATAAGGTAAAGGGAGAATCAAAATGTTGCTAGAAAAAAACAAGCTGCTCATCCGTCGATATATCAATGAAGTCATTAACACTGGAGATGTAGATGACATCGAAGAATTCATTGCTCCAGCTTACGTTGAAGTCCACCAGGGCACAAGACATCCCATAGGGATTGAAGGAGCAAAAGCACATATTCTCGGCGTTCGACACACATACCCTGATCTTCACCTGACCATCGAACGACAGATAGCCGAAGGCGAATGGGTTGCGACCTGTATTACTGCGCGTGGAACTCACAAAGGTTCTTGGTTGGGGATGAAACCAACGGGTAAAACTGTCACGTACACAGGCGTTAATATCAACAAGGTTGTGGACGGTAAGATAGTTGAGCATGGTGGAGCAGCCAATCTTCTTGAGCAGCTCCTGGAGATCGGGGCGATCCAAGTAGTAGGCAATGAGGAAAAGGGATACAAATGATTTTTAATTTCTTTAACATGGTACAGGTTGAACAAAGTAGAACCCTCAGCCTAGAAAGGAGAAGTCATGGCCAATTCAGAAGGCAAGATCAAAGGGTTAGCTGAAGCATCAATCCGTGTCAAGAACCTGGAGGAGATGCAAAGATTTTACGAGGAGGTAGTGGGCCTTGAAGTGCTCCGGCAGGAAGAGGATTACGTGTTCTTCAGAATCGCCGAGGGCTATGGGGGTCACACACAAAATTTGGCCCTCTTCGACGCAGGAAACCGCACATTCCTTGAGGCCAAGTCTTCAATGCTCAGCCAAGAGGGTTCAACGCTCCATCACATCGCGCTCAATGTTGCACTTGAAGATTTCGAATCCGAGAGGCTGCGTCTTGAGGGTTTAGGGGTAAAGGTACACGCAACTGAACATCCGTGGATTCATCTTCGCTCTCTTTACTTCGCCGATCCGGAAGGGAATACGCTGGAGTTTGTCGCCTACGATGAGACTGTTTGCTGAGCGAGGGTGTGTGGAATGATATGCAACCGCCAGATCGATGCTCTCATCCAGTGGTGTGAAGAGGCTGGAATCAGTTGAGATCAATAAAAGCCTCCACTTTCAAACAAATTGTGGGATGATTTAGGACAACCGCAAAGATAGATGGTTGAGGAAGTTAATGTCCAGTTTCTCTGTAAAAATACAGATCAATGCCAAACCCGATGATGTATGGAAAGCTTTATCCGATATTGGCAATATCTATGTCTGGAATCCTGGGGTTAAAAACTCACATTTGACCAGTGATGTGACTGAAGGTATCGGGACGGCAAGATACTGTGATTTGGGCAGCAGTAATTATCTCGATGAAAGCGTGGTGAAATGGGAGTCAAACCGTGCCCTTACGATGAGGGTTACTGGAACTAATCTTCCATTCAAATCCATCGACATCCGGTTCACTCTGCGCGAAGAAAAAGGAGGCACCGAAGTTGAAGTATCCCCCGTCTACGAGCTGAAATTTGGAGTTATTGGTAAGGCATTGGATGCCCTGTATGTAAAAAAATCATACGAGAAGGGAATGAAGAACCTACTCCTTGGTCTGAAGAATCATGTCGAAGGTATTGAGGTAAATGGTATCCCTTAGAAATAACTCACTTCAGCATAATTGCTGCCTAGAATCCTCATATGATCTAAGATGCAGTTTATATGGATGAATAATTTGCGAACATAGGGTTTTGTTTATATCGAAACTGGCAGGTTGTTTCAAATCAAGAGCATAAAACGATGAAGATCGAGATCGCCACAACTAAGGATTTGAACATTCTTCACAAACTCATACAAAAACAATTTCTCGAACATGAGATCGATTATGAGGATGATCAACTAAAATCCGCAATTGACCAAATGCTAACCAATGATAGTTTAGGGTTTTTCCTAATTGCCAAGGAAAAAAACCAGTCGTTAGGATTTGCTGTCATTTCATTCGCCTGGACACTTGAGCATGGCGGTAAATCAGCATGGTTGGATGAGTTATATGTTCTTCCAGAACATCGCAATGCCGGAATCGGTAGTGCAATCGTCGATCGGTTATTTATTGAAGCAAAAGAGAAAGGTTGTTTAGCTGTTGATTTAGAAGTTGAATCAGACCATCGCAGGGCTGAGAATTTGTATGTGCGAAAAGGTTTCCAAAAGCTTGATCGGAGCCGCTGGGCACAACGGATTTAACAAAATAACTGCGGTTGATCCACCAGGCCCTATTTCCATATCTTTTACTAAAAGGAGTTCTTCTACATTGATTGAATAATTTGCTAAACAGGAGTACATTGGTAAAGAATTTTGCCTATCTACTGCTAGCCAGCTCTGAAAAGAAATCTGAAGGCTACTCAACCAGCAGTCGAATTCCCTCACCACCCGGAGATTGCCATGATCAGTGAAGGAGATATCAATGCAGCGAGAAAAAGGATTTCGAAGTTCATTATCAAGACCCCGCTTGAACGAAACCAAACCCTAAGCGCGCATCTTGGAACCAACGTCTACCTGAAGATGGAGCTTTTCCAGAAGACAGGCTCATTTAAGCCACGTGGCGCGTTCAATCAGATCCTTCAACTCGGAGATACTGCACGAACCCAGGGGGTAGTCGCATTCAGCGGAGGGAACTTCGCCCAAGGAGTGGCCTACGCAGGTAATAAATTGAATGTGGACGCTGTTGTGTGTATGCCTTCCTACACTCCGTCCAATTATATTGAGGCAACGAAATCATACGGAGCGGAAGTGAGACTTGCGCCCGATGCATCGTCGGCCATTTCCCTTGCGGAAGCATTGGAAGCCGAGGGCTATGCCTACCTTCACCCTTATGACAATCCGAACCAGATGGCTGGTAATGGCACAATTGGACTTGAGATTCTTGAGGATCTGCCGCAAGTAACGGATATATTTGTCAGCATTGGCGGCGGTGGATTAATTGCGGGTATTTGTATTGCAGTTAAAGCAAACAAAGCAGAGGTGAGAATCTGGGGTGTGGAAACAGAAGGAGCAGACACAATGGGGCATGCGTTGCAAGCCGGCGAGGTCGTGCAGATCGCCCCATCTTCACTCGCAAAAACCCTCTGCGCCCCCTATGTGTCGGAAGATGCTCTGCGGATCACTGAAAAATACCTGGCGGAGTATGTTATGGTTTCCGATCAAGAAGCGATCACAGATCAGAAATTCCTTCTTGAACGGGCGAAAGTCCTGACCGAATTGGCTGCTTCGTGCACCCTTGCAGCTGCCAAGAAAGTCAGCCAGCGATTCAGGGAAGATGACCACGTCGTATTGCTGCTGTGTGGTGGAAATGAATCCCTGGCAAATATGATCGGTTACGCAAAAACCTGGTCTGACGAGACCTGAGGAGCGAGCTGTCAACTCGACCTTACAGACCAGGAATACTGCTGCTGAGGCAATAGGTTCAGGAGATGGATTCAACTGGCCAGACCTGTGGAAATTTAAGTCCTAGCTGCTCAACTCGCAGCCGTCAGGAGTGTTGAACGGCTGATATCAGCCCTCAGCTCGCCCAACAGTAGATCGTTCCTTCTGAAGGATATTAGCCGTGGTATAAATGACAAGTATGAAACTGTTTTACGAGATCATCTACCGCTACTTTCGCGCACCCTGGGATATCGGAGCGCGGGAAGAACTTGTAGCCCTTGTGGATAGCGGTCGTATACAGCCCTGCCGCGCCATCGACCTGGGTTGTGGGACAGGGGCGAACGCCATCTACCTAGCCCAGAATGGTTTCGAGGTAACCGGTGTAGATTACGCCGAAGCGGCAATTGAAAAGGCAAAGGCGCGGGCAATTGAGGCCGGTGTGCAAGCGGATTTCATCGTTGATGATCTCACCAATCTGCGCCATATCTCCGGCAGTTTTGACTTCCTGCTGGACTACGGCGTGCTGGACGATCTTCGCCTGCACCAGCGCGAGCCGTACGTGAAGAACATGCTGGCGCTGACTCATCCCCGCAGCTGCTACCTGTTGTGGGGCTTCGAATATCAGCTGCGCTGGTGGGAGCGATTCCTGCCCTTCTATGACATCCCATTCAGTTCAGGGGAGATCGAGCAGCGCTTCGGTCCATACTTCGAGATCGAGAAAATTGCGGGAGACTTAGATTGGTCACGTTTTCCACCCGGATATGCCGCCTACCTGATGGTGCGGAAAGGAGGATCATGATGAGAAACTGGTTTACATCCCTGAATAGTGCGATAACGCTCTCCGTGATCGCACTGCTCACTTTCCTGGGTCGAGGATTCATGGATTGGCGCTACGAATACGCCATCCAAGACCCAGCTGGCACCTGGGATATCCCGGGCGCGCTTATCTACATGGCGCTCGCTGGCGGCTGGATCTGGGGACTCCTGGCCGCGGCGCAGGGCAGCAGAAGAGGTCTGATTGCTCTTTTGATATTTGCCCTGGTGCTGGATGTCTTATTGGCGCTGGCGACGTACTTCATCTTCTGCCCGCCCTGGACGGGCTGCGAGGGCTGGCCTAATGCATGGCTGTGGAACTGGGCTAATCTAATTTCGGGTCTGCTCGCAGCCATAGCAGTAGGAATTCAACTCAGAGGAGATCGATCGAACGATTGATCAGGCCAGGGAACTCCAACCGCTCAACTCGCTCCAAAAAACAAAATAATACGCATCGCAATTATAGGGTCTGGGCCAACATCCTTTGCACGTAAGAAAGTGACCATTGAAGGACTTGCTCGAGCAATTCAAAAGGCTGTGACCGATAAAGCCATGCACCTTCAGGTGGCTGACTTCGAAGAAAAGATTCAAGCCATGGATGGACTCGCCCGTGCTGTTGGGATTATTCAACAAACTCAACAAGGAGAGGTTTTATTATGTCACAAACAGGAGAAATCGTATGAAGCAACCTGCCGAAATTCCCTCAAATGAATTCTTTATTGATTTCATTACACAATACGGACATGCCTTCGACAATTACGATCTTCAAACCATCCTCAATACCTACCACACACCCTGCTTCATATTCAAGGATGGAACACTCTTCGCCAACCTCACTGAAGAAACGAAACTGCTTTATTTTCAAGATCTGCTCGAGTCTTATCGTAAGCAGGAATATGCAAGTGCTGAGATCCCCCATTTTGATATAAAAGTGATGGGCCAGGATAGTGCCTTGGTCACAGTGGAGTGGATTTGTAAGCGGAGTGATGGCACAATCGCTTTCGAATTTTGGGATGCGTATCATCTCATCCGCATTGATGGAAACTGGAAGATACTCGGTGACACTGTTTATGAATGATCGCATCTGATACTGCAACAGAGAAGAGTTCAACCTATATTGAAGGACGCAGATGAAATACGGATTTGTGCTGCCCAGGGGTGACGCCCAAACCGCGGCGAAGTTCGCCCACCAAGCTGAAGAATCTGGCTGGGACGGGTTCTTCGTCTGGGAGCCCGTGTGGGGCATCGACGCCTGGGTGTGCCTGACTGCGGCCGCTATGCGCACTAATAAGATCCACCTCGGCACTATGCTGACGCCAATCTCGCGCATGCGCCCCTGGAAGCTGGCCAGCGAGAGTGCCACCCTGGATAACCTGTCGAACGGAAGGGTGATCCTGTCGGTGGGGCTGGGTGCTGTTGACACCGGCTTCGTAACCTTCTCCGAAGTTACCGACCGCAAGAAGCGCGCCGAACTACTGGACGAAGGCCTGGAGGTTTTGACCAACATGTGGAGCGGCGAACCATTTCACTTCAGGGGAAATCACTACGATATTGAGATCACGGAGAAGACCTTTAATCCACCTCCCCCTCCTATTCAAAAACCGCGCATCCCGATCTGGGTGGTCGGGGCGTGGCCGCGGGTGAAATCGATGCGGCGCGCCCTGCGCTACGATGGCTTGCTGCCCAACGTGATAGGCAGGGACGGCAAAGTGCGCATGAGCCCGGCAACACCAGATGAGATCCGCGAGATGAAGCAATTTATCAATGCGAATCGTGAAGGGGATGCACCTTTCGATATCATCATGGAAGGCCAGACACCCGGTGATGACCCACGCGAAGCAGCGAAGATCATCGCGCCCTATGAACAGGCAGGAGCGACCTGGTGGATCGAGGCAATGTGGTCCACTCCA
>JBFFIU010000213.1:0-6546 GCA_041556275.1 Anaerolineales bacterium
GCCATCCCGTTCAATGATATCCAGAACACTCTCAAAACGTGCGCAATACCAATACCCTGCGATCTTGCATCGCAGAACATCCAATTGATCCAAATACAGCTTGCCCTCACGAAAGTGTTCCCGAGCCAATTCCACCCGCGCCTGAACCCAAGCGCGAAATAGGGGGCTTCCCATGTCTTCCGGATCAATGCCTTGATCTTCCAGGTACTCACCTGGGATATTGATATATCCCTCGGCAATGTCCGAGGCCATATCGCGCAGCATGTGGGTGATGTGCGCAGCATTGGCTGCCAGGTAATGACTCTCGCTGTCCGGATATGGATGTCCATTTCGAATGAAATATTGGATGGCATCCGTGACAGACTTCGCCAAGCAGTTCGAATACCATGTAAGTTCGCTTTGGTTGATGAGGCGCCCTTTGCGCTGGGCATCGAACTCAAGGATGGCAAAGAAATTGCAGATAAAGGATTGCAGGCCGCTGTTCTCCCCGCGGTCGTGATGGATCAGATCAACAATCATTTGCTCTTCAGGCTTCAGATCACCTGGATCTTCTTGGATGTACAGGCGGTTGATCAATTCTTTTTGACGCTTGATGAAGGAGAGGCGCTCTTTACGGGACTGAGAGGTTATGTCAATGATGTCGTCAGCCCAGCGAAAATATGCGTATGCCCGCAAGCAATCCTCGACTAAATCCTTATCCACCAATAGAAGAGTTGTAAAGTAGGATTGCTTGCTACTCTTCTTCGTGATAGATCGAGCCAGGGAAGTAGTCGGAGTAATCATAGCGACCTTTTCTTCATTGTTTGTTGATCTGTAAGGTCAATATATCTCTTGCCAAACATCGAAATACTTCCTATGTTGTGGCTGCTGTCACCTGGAGGGTTGTTTTTTCAGGGATACCAACTTCATCTAAGATGCGTTCAGCCGTCAGACGAGCAGATACCAATACAGTCGGCAGTCCGGTTCCAGGATGAGTGCTGGCTCCGACAAAATAAAGATTTTGGTAACGCTTATGGCGGTTGTGGGGACGTAAATAACCCATTTGTGTGAGATTATGACTTAAACCATGAGTCGAACCCTTCGACAGGTTATACCGTTGCTGCCAATCAGGTGGAGTATATCTGACCTCAAATTTGATGTGTTCCTCCATGTCGATTATGCCGATCTGCCGAAGGCGATTCAGCACAACCTTCCGAACTCTATCTCGGATGTCTTTCCAGTCTTGAGGTTCAGCCTCGTTAATGTGACCGACTGGTATGGCGACCATCAGTGTATCTTGTCCTACAGGCGCCAGCGAAGGATCGACTCGCACTGGTGCATGGACGTAAAAGTTCGGATCTTCAGGGATTGTCCGATCAGCGAAGATGGGGTCAAAACTTTGACGGTTATCTCCGGCCATGAATAAATTGTGAGGCCCCAATTGAGGATACTGTTTATCTATACCCCAGTAGAATACAATTGCTGAGCAACCAAACTTTTTCCGTTCGAATTGGTTATGCGCGTTGGATCCAGGCAATAGATATCGGTAAACATAAGGTAAATCTGCATTGGCAACTACAATATCCGCTTTGAGTTGGCGACCATCGGTAAGAGTAACACCAGTAGATTTGCGATCCTGAACGTTGATCTGTTCCACTGGAGCGTTGTACAGAAAACGCACTCCCCAATTCTCTGCAATCCCAGTCAGCGCCTCAATGATGCTGTACATTCCGCCCATTGGGAACCAGATACCTTCAGCGAACTCGGTATACTGGAGAAGTGAATATATGGCTGGTGCTTCGAAGGGATTAAGACCCATATACATATTCTGGAAGGTGAAGGCGATTTTTAAGCGGGGATCCTCAAAGTAGTTCGCCATATTATCCATATGATTTACCAGTGCCTTTAACCTGAAAATTAATAACAAATTTTTGGGTGTACAGAACTCTGATAAACTACGAAAATCCCGCTCCACCAGATGCTCAAGGGAGAGCTTGTAATGTCGATAGCCCTCCTCCATGTAACGTAAAAAACCGTCAAAGCTGCCTGGCTCGATAGATTCCAATTGCGCCTGCATTGATCTCATATCTGAGGTCAGAGAAAGTTGGGTGCCATCATCAAAATGGATGTGGTAGGTAGGGTCAACTCGTCGCAGGTCCAGATGGTCTTCGAGACGTTCGCCCAGGTCCGTGAAGGTTTGGGTATAGAGACCTGGCATCAAATATAAAGTTGGCCCAGTGTCGAAGCGGTGACCATCTCTAACCAATCCACCACACCGCCCGCCAGCCTGCTCATTTTTTTCAACCACAGTGACTTGATAGCCATTCCGCGCCAGCCGGGCAGCGGCAGCAATACCACCTATACCCGCACCAATTACCAAAACGTTTTTCATTGTTTTCGTTCCATATACTCAACTGAAACAATTGCGGTCATTAAACTACTTCCAATCGCTCAATATATCTCTTCACCATGTTTAAGATCGCCAAACCAACGCATAAAAGTGCGATTATAAAGAGCCTGAAGAAATGGATCGGCGAACTGCCAGTTTGCCTCAAATGCCTTTTGAGGACAGCCGGTCAGGCAGCGATAACAGCGTATGCACTTATCTCCAAGATGAGGATATGAATGGAGGGTAATATTGTCAATAGGACATTCCTCCACACACCAGCGACATTGATCACATTTGATCGGGTCAGCCACCGGTTCTGGCATCAGAAAACGCAATACTCTATCCGTGCTGGCCAATCCTACCAGGTGATAGAAACCCCAATCCGACTTTAATGGTTCTGTCCTGCTTTGAGGTAAAGAACCAGAATGACCAGCTGCTACCCCTTCGGCTACGGCTTTTATGAAGTCTCGGGCTTTCTCCAAATCATTCCTGTTAGGCCGACCAGGGAATTGGCCAACCATATGGGGAGCCGGATGGTGCACTTCTCCGCGGGTTAAAAAACTACCAACTACTTGAGCCCCTTTCCATCGTAATATACCTGCCAAATCAGTTAAAACTTTACCGGGCGCACCACCCGATGTGGCAAATACAAAAGCAGGTTGACCTTGCAAGGTTGGCAAGGAACGTAAAAATTCTTTAACTGGAGTGGGAGCCTGACTTGAGAAACAGGGAGAACCTATACCTACCAAATCGCAAGTTATCGTATCTCCTGGATCGGACTCAATTAATGATATTACTTCTGCTGAGTGACCTACCTTGTTTAACTCATCTGCCATCGTAAGAGCTACCTGGCGGGTGTTTCCGGTTTGGGACAAGTAGATTAATTTAATTTCCATACCCATAGCAGGAGGATTGTCGAAACTCTTATTATTTTTTATTACTAACTGTCAGGGAAAACAGAGAGAATAAATCCAAGGATTTTCAGAGAGAGGGAGGGTGATCCCATTACTTGAATTTATTCTCGTCAGTGGAATCATCAGGCACTGTACATCTTATGATTCAAGCACATCCTTCAGATTTTCAAAGCTGGCTTCCCATTGTCTCTGAGCCATGCGCTCGACAATTGGATCAGCCATACTGAACAAACCACTTACATCAGCTTCACCTTGCACAGTAATCTTGGTTTGACCCTCATCTACGCTCTCAAAGCTATAATTGGCCTCGATCGAGACAGGTCCCTTGATGGTTTTAACTTCGATCATTTTTGGAGGATCATACCCAATGACCTCCCAGTCAACTGTTACCGAAACGCCAAGAAACCGAAGCGTTGACTGTGAAGTAGAACCGACACCCGCTGGCTCTCCAGGGGTATGGTCTCTCGATTCAACCCCGATATACCACTGGGCATCATTCTCCGGTGTGGTCACAAACTCAAAGATTTTCTCTATGGGTTGGTTTACCAAGACACTCGTTTCGACTTTTACCATTTCAAGATCTCCTTTTAGATGTTATCCAGGGATCACCCTCGCACGTTCATTAAACTTTTTACCCATGCCATAAGATATGCATAATTAAATAAAGCTTTCCATTTCAAAGATTCGGAATGAGTTCCTATGAACCAAATACTCTCGCCAATATCAATTGGATGAACCACAATCCTAATGGTAATGCCAACGCGGTTATCAAAATACGTAAAGTTTCTGGTTGCCAAGGCCAGGTTGGTATTTTCTCAATGGTATTCAACTCAGTTTGCAAGCTAGAAATTGTCATACTTAAATCCATACTTCCTTCATGCTTTCCCTTATCGACTCGCTGGTGCAATTCGAGGATCATGGCTTCAAAACGTGTATTTGCCTCCTCCAGCAACCGTTCCTTCTCCGTCACCAAGAGGCGGTGAATACCTATTTGCGGCCAGATGAAGGTTCCTAAAGCGATAATCTGGATTACGACGACCGAACTGAAAACAACTGGATCAGTCCATGTTGTTACAGGATTGACTAACAAAAATCCGATTGGCAGAAAAGCCATGCTCCCTGCCATCAATGCAGTGAGATTGGAAAAAGCATACAGTTCCTTCATCATGAATAGATTGATGCGTGTGTATTGGGTGTAAACAATACCAATCTGTCTCAATTGGTGAATTGTGTGAAAAAGGAATGTACCAAATACCCACCAAAGGATCAGGTAGAGTACACGAAACACATAAAATGCAATCGGGAATATCTGCAGAGCTTCAATCTGATATGGCTCACCCGTTATTGTCTCAAGCAATAAAGGGCAGCTGAGGCCAACCAAGCCAGCCAGCAAGGTTGGAAGAGCAGGCAGAGTTTTTAATTTATATTTCAGAATTTCAAATTCCTTATCGTTGATTTTTAGTGCTGAGCGCATTTTAGATAACGCCTTGCTCGCATGCTCATTGAAATAATTAATCAATACCAACATGTAGGGGATAGCGACTGCCAGGAAGATCTGAATAGGGTCGATCCTGCCATTCGGAATTATGCCCCCAATCCAGAGGATCAATACCTGCAGGATAAAAAGAAGCAATCCCAATCCAAGGTAATAAACCCAACTTGATCCTGGAAGCCGATTCACCCATTTTGAAAGGCGATCGACCCAGCTTGGTGAATACTCTGCCACCTGATAGTTATTTTTCGATTCAGTTTTGGTTGTCACGAATGTTTTCAGTGATCAATTAGTGCCTTGGTTCAATCGCAACACACATTGATCTCAATTGTGGTAAATAAAACCAGGTATCGCATTAACTGGAAGATTCCAGCACGCTACGATGACATGGTTATTGAATTTCTCAGTCGCGTCGCAGCAATGCGCTGCCCAGAATGACCACGCCGATCAGGATCAGAAATAGCCACCAAGGGATGCCGACGGACAAAAAGCCAGCAGCACCAATGACCAGAAAGATTATCGCCCAGAGCCAATCCCAAGCAGTAGCATCCGATAAGCTTGCAGAGACCAAGCGAGCAAAATTCAACAGCAGGCCATAAATGCCAACGCCTAAGAAAACCCAACTCCAGACACCTGCAGTCCCGATTTGCGGCAGGTAGCCTAATGTCTCGAGACCAAACACTATCCCTGCCCAAAGCAGCGCGCCTCCCCAGAATATCGCGTCAATGTATTTCTTTTCTGCTTTCTGAGCCATTAATTCTTGTTCTGTTGTCATTTGATCTTCTCCTTTCGATTAGATAAAAAATACAGGTTCAATAATTTAATTCGTTACCTCTCCAAATTACCTTGCTTTCCAAACTCTTCTTCATCACATTCAATTGAATTAACGGATATCAAACCAATATTCATATTGCGAATCTTGAATAAAACACTATGCAGAGCGGTCTGGTCGGTCAAAGGACCATAGATTTTCGTGGTTCCATCATCTTCTCTGGTGATGGTCATCCCGTCAAACCACACAGCATACTTGTCAGGAAGGTGGCCACGAATGCGAATTTCATACACCTCAGACATATAAGACCCTTCTTTCACTCTTAACTGAAGATCGCATCCATATTGACTCTCTTGGGTGTTATCTTAAAAACCACTCTTGTTTCTTTGTCGCGTTGTTCAACTGGATAGATATCACCGTAAAAGTGTTTTTGTTTATGGTTGGAATAAGCACGCGTTTGTTTATCCGCATGTTCGATGGCACCATCTTCTGTGTAACCTGCTACCTCCCCGCGAATTTCCAGGTATCGATTTCCATTTCTTGGATCGATCAACAGCACATTCACCTTGGAATTCATGAGCATGTTTTTTCCCTTCTGCCGTTCCAAGGTGGTGTTGATCAATACATGTTCACCGTCATAATTCGCCCAAACAATACACATTTGAGGTTGACCATCCGGCATCACCGTCGTCAAAACGCCATTCACCGGATCAAGCAACAAATCCAAATGGGTCTCAGGGATTTGAACTTTCATGGTTTTCCCTCTACTCGTACCCGAATTGGCTCAATCCTAATCTTGAGCGGGGTAAATTTATGGATTAATTCGGCGTCGATCGAGTCGCCAAAGAAATTGGGTTTTCCGGTGTGCAACATGTTTAACTCATTCAAGTGTTCTAAAGCACCTTCTTCGGTAATCTCGATAACTTTCCCACGCACTTCAATATTGATGTGGGGTCTCTGCAGGCGGTATGCAAGCAAAGTCACTTTTGGATTCAACCGC
>JBFFIU010000214.1:0-6511 GCA_041556275.1 Anaerolineales bacterium
ATCCCCGGGCCAGCTCGTATTGTTGCAATGCTTCATCATACTGACCAACCAGAGTCATTACTTCCCCAAGTGTTTCATGGGCTGCAATGCGTGATTGGCTGGTATCAACTTCTGGTTCCAAATTGGTTGCAGCTTCAAGGGCGCGCTTTCCGGAGAGGATAGCGGTCTCGTTGGCGAACTCTCGCTGTGCATTCTGGGCTGCGGACAGGTTATACTCCATGGCTTTCTTCCAGGCCTGTCCTTCATAATAATGGTAGGCCAGCAGGCTGGTTTGTTCGCCAAGTGATTCCACCGATTGATCTTCGATAAAGCCGCCGATCTCTCGGTGTAGGGAGCGGCGGTGCTCGAATGGCAAACCCTCATAGACCACCTCGCGGGTGGTTAGGTGGATGAAGCGGTACAACTCTGTTTCTATGACCTGGACTTCGGTTAGGCCTAATTCGTTTAGATAGTTCAATCTTTCATGCAGGGTGGTCTCGATATTCTCATAGGGATAGACACCATCCAGGGTCAGGTAGGCGAACACCCGTCCGATCACCGAGGCTACCTGCAGGATGCGGCGGTCGGATGCGATCAGGCGATCGATACGGCTGATGATCACACCGTGGATTGTGTCGGGCAGCTCCATACCCGACATATCGTGGACTACATGGAAAGCACCGCTCTCGTCTTTTTTCAGTGCTCCGGCGTCGATCAGGGCGCGCACTACCTCGCCTACAAAAAAGGGATTTCCGCAGGCCCGGCTGAGGACGATATGGTATATCGCTTCAGGCAGCTGCAAACCACCAAGCATATCGTGGATGATCTGTTTGCAGTATTCATCAGAGAGATCAGCCAATTCTAGATCGACGGAGTGCGAGTATGTGGTCCAATCAGGTAGATCGATATCTGGTCTGTGGGGCAGCATGAGCAGGATAGGGTGTCCGTATATGTTGCGCGCCACGTAGTCGATTAAGTCCATTGAAGCCGGATCAGCCCAGTGGGCGTCCTCGACCACCAGCAGCAAGGGTTTTGATTGGGCGCGCACCTTGAGCAGCTTCACCGTCAGGTCCAGAACGCGTTGTCTGCGTAGCTTTGAATCAAGATCTCGGGTCAGGTCGTTATCGGGGATATCCAGGCCCAAGACAGTTCCCATCACAGGCGTCCACGGTTCTTCCCCAATGGCTGCCATCCCACGACGAAGGGCTTCAACGCGGGATTGGGTGTCCTGGGATTGATCCGTTACGGAAATTCCGAACACCTCGCGCAGCACTTCTGCCCAAGGGTGGTAAGTCATGGTCTTACCGTAGGAGAGGCAGGTGCCAACCAATAAATCCATCCCTTTTGAATCCCCATACCAGGCAAGTTCTTCAGCCAGGCGGGTTTTCCCCAACCCAGATACACCGCTGATCACCAGGACGCGTCCCTCGCCATTGATTACTTCCTCGACCGTCTCCCGAGCAAGCGCCAATTCTTCGTCCCGCCCGACGATCGGGTTGGAAGCTAACCTGGTTTTCCAATGAGAGCGTTCGCGGATTCCGCTGACGGCAAAATTCCGCACCGGCTTGGTCTTCCCTTTTACCTTGACCGCCTCTTTCTCTTTCAGGTTGAAGATCTCCTCGGTTTGCCTGGCAGTGCTCTCTCCTATCAGCACCTCACCATCCTGGGCAATCCCCATCAGGCGCGCGGTAAGATTTACCTGGTCGCCCATAACTGTGTATTCGCGGCGGATTTTTGAACCGGTGTTTCCAGCGAAAACAAAACCACTGTTCACTCCCACACGCTGTTTAAGCGGTTCAACATCGAGTTTCTCTTTGTATTCAGGGATGACCGAAAGGATCTCTTTGGTCTCCTGGTTGACCATTTGTAGTGCACTGTTCATCTCCAATGCAACGCGCACTGCGCGCTGAGGGTCATCCTCATGGGCTTGCAGCGCGCCGAAGAGGGCCAGGATGCGCTGACCGACTGAATATGCGTCCAGGCGGTTCACTGTACCGCCAAAGCGAGTGATGACTTCGCTCATCGTGATGAAGTAGTGGTTTAAAATATTCGTAATGGAATCTTCGTATTTGGGGCCCAATGTCTCGATAATCTCATCGATGCCGAGGAAATTAGTAAAGGTAATTGTTACCGGTCGATGAGAGCCATATACAGTGATACGTTGGGGGTCATCAATGATGCGCGCAAACAACTCCTCAGGCACGAAGGGTCTCAATCCGCTGATGATTTCCCCATCTCTGAGCAGATTCCTAGCTATGATTTCAGGATCAAAACCAGTAGCCGGAGAGCCAGAGTTTGGATCGCGATGAGTATCTTTGGGGACCTCGACCGTGCTGTGCAATTCTTCCAGCTTCCAAAACCCGTCAACCAGGGGAGAAAATCTGGCGATTTTGCTGGTCACCTCTCGCACGGGATCATCTAGGACGATCTCCCCCGGGGAGGCGTTGTTTTCTGCCTGGGCCATGTTGAATAATGTGCGGCCCATCACTGCATGATCCATACTTTCTGGCGTGCCCAGGCTGGCTAGGAAGACTGACCCACATGACATACCGATCTTCATTCGCAGGGGGAAGACTCCTTGCGAGGTTTCAACCTGAGTGAAACGGCTCATCGCGTTCATCATTGCTCTTCCTGCTGCAAGAGCATTGTGTGGTCCCAGATTTCCCTCGAAGAAAATCAATAATGCATCGCCACCAAACTTCAGCAGATCACCCCCATAGCTGTTGTTTATCTCCAGCATAGCAGTGAAGTAGTCGTTGACGATCCCGGTGACTTCTTCAGCACCTTCTTTGCCAAGCACAGACAGTTTCTCCGACATGGCAGTGAAGCCAGAAACATCAGCGAACAAGACCGCCCCGTAATGGAAACCGCCGTTCACCTTTCCTGGAACAGGATCATGGTGAATAGATTCAACCAGGTAGCGCGGTAAATAGGTGGACAGCACGCCGCGGACAGCGCGAATATGTTTTGAGATCGTCATGATCTCCACTAGCTCAATCCCAGAGGTTAAGTATCTGGCAAGATGTGGGGGCAGGTATGCGCTTATCTGGTCTAAGGGGTGAGTTTTATTATCGACCATCAGAAGTGAAAGCAAATCTTGATTGATATTCCAAGTCGATAATGACTAAGTTATAATATGGCATCTTGAATTGATTATCGATTGAATTAGAGTTTTTGGAATTACCGGTTGGGGTTAGCATTTTCGCAAGCTACTCCCTACGAACTTTTGCAGAATAATACATATCTGGGTGGGTCCAGGAGGTAATCATAGATCAGAAGAGGATTCTTTTTGAATGTGTTTATCTCAATCATAATGCAGTACATGATTACTTAAATCCAATCTTGAATATTGATTATAAACCACCATATGACGAAATGCGTCTATAACTGAATTCTTGTTTGTCAGATATGCTCGACAACACCTCTATGAGAAATCTCATTCAGCGGTCTGAAAATCCAAATGCGGATGCCAACATCGAATCAGGTGAGCTCGAAATCATCCCCAGAACACCACATAACAGAAGAATAATTAGGTTAGGTGATGAAGCTGTGCTCCAAATGTTTTTTGATATCGCGAAGTTATCTCTGGATAGAAGTTGAAACTGAATCCGTCAAGGAGGATGCAAATGCCACAAGGTGATCTACAACTGGATGACGGTTCCCGAGTGGGGGTGATCGGCGGTGGTCCGGCTGGTTCATTTTTCAGCATATTCTTGTTAGACACAGCTAAGCGAATGGGCATAGATATCGAAGTAGATATCTACGAGCCGCGTGACTATACCCGTCCGGGTCCGGTAGGTTGTAATATGTGTGGCGGGATCATCTCGGAATCGCTGGTTCAGAATCTGGCTGCGGAGGGGATCAATCTACCCCCGACGGTGATCCAAAGAGGGATCGACTCGTACATGCTGCACATGGATGTGGGCAGCGTACGCATAGAAACACCTCTCCAAGAGAAACGGATTGGGGCGGTTTATCGGGGCCCAGGCCCAAGGGATATAAAGGAAATCAAATGGGGTAGTTTTGATGCCTTCCTGCAGCATCTGTCGATAGAGAATGGCGCCAAGGTGATTAACAAGCGGGTGGACGAAATCGTTTGGCAGGATGAGTACCCCCAAATTAAAATTAGAAACCAGTCGCCTCAAAGCTACGATTTGGTGACCATCGCAGTGGGTGTGAATTCGGCTTCTCGCAAGTTGTTCGCCAATTTGAACTTCGAATATGAAGCGCCCAAGACGACCAAGACCTTCATCCAGGAATATTACCTGGGTGAAGAATTAATTGTGGAGGAATTGGGATCTTCGATGCATGTATTCTTGCTGGATATCCCTCGGCTGGAGTTCGCTGCCATCATCCCAAAGGGGGATTATGTGTCTGTTTGTTTGCTGGGTGAAGATATCGATAAAGAGCTGGTTGGGAATTTCATGAATTCCCCCGAGGTGAGAGGGTGTTTCCCATCTGGTTGGGATTTTGATGCAAAGTCTTGCAACTGCTCGCCGCGCATTAATATCGCTGGTGCAGGGCACCCTTATGGTGATCGTATTGTGTTCATCGGAGATAGTGGTGTGACGCGGTTATACAAAGATGGTATTGGAGCTGCTTACCGCACCGCCAAATCGGCGGCCACAACAGCTGTGCTCCAAGGGATCTCCGCAGAAGATTTCAAGGAATATTATCTACCTGCCTGCCGTAAAATCGAGACGGACAACCTCATCGGACAGGCCATGTTTATCGTTACCCGCTTGATTCAAAAATTTCGCTTTGCCCGTCGAGCGGTCTTTCGCATGACAGTAAGAGAACAAAAACAAGAAGGTTCGAAACGACGCATGAGTATGGTATTGTGGGATATGTTTACCGGCAGTGCACCGTATAAGGAGATATTTGTGCGCACATTGAACCCGGCATTTCTTTCCCGCTTTGTGAGCGATCTTGCGGTATCGATCACCGGGCGGCGGTAGCTCGAATTGAATAAATTCGTGATGAAGATTATAGGATTTGGAGGTGGTTATGGCATCCGGCGAGTTGGGTAAAATCTACCAGGATGGTGAGCTGATTATCTGCGAAGGTGAAGAGGGGGATTGCATGTATGTAATACAGGAGGGGCAGGTGGAAGTGCTCATCAAGGGAGAAGAGGATCAAGATATCCGTCTTGGAGTGCGCCAGAAGGGGGAGTTCATTGGAGAGATGGCGATCTTTGACCGAGATGTCCGGTCGGCGACAGTGCGAGCCTTAGGACAGGCGCGCGTGCTCACAGTTGATAAAAAGAACTTTATGCGCCGCGTACATGAAGATCCCTCTCTGGCCTTTCGCCTGGTTGAAACCATGTCTCACCGCATCCGGGAATTAAGCGATGAGGTGGCGCGCTTAAAGCAAGTCAAATAGGTTCAATTTAAATCGAATTCTAGGACACAAGAGTCAGCCCAATCACTGATTGGGCTGGGTTCGTTTACGGTATTGAGAATCGAGCAATATAGAATTCCCTTCCTCGCTTCGAGCAAGAGATTACTGGATCAGCGCGGAATTTCTGTAAATATCGATTGGGGTGCATAAGCAACCCCAACCATGCTGGGACCAGTATGAGCCCCCAAGACAAGGGAGATATGACCCTCAGGCAGCCACGTGCACTCGAAATATTTATCCACCAGCTCGCGCAGCATCGCTGCGCCTTCGAAATTGTAGGAATGGAGCACTTGAACGCGGAGTTTAGTTCCATGCTGGTGATGTTCACTGATAATATCAACTAATCCATTGACAGCTCGCTTGAATGAGCGCGTCTGTCCGAGCTGGACATAAGTTCCTTTGACTTTTTCAACACCGATCAGCGGTTTGATATTCAATACAGAGGCGAGCAAGCCTTTCATATGGCTGATACGTCCCCCATGAATCAGGTATTTGAGCTCTTTAAGGGTATACAGGCTTTCGCAGGCCTCGCTGATTCGATCCATCAATCCACGCACCTGATCTAAGGACCAACCTGCTTTGATCGCCCTGGCGGCAGCCTCGACCTGCCAGCCTGCCCCAGCTGATAATGTCTTCGCGTCCACAATGGTGACATCCGCTTCGGGAACCAATTCCGCACCTGCTTTGGCTGCATTGTAGGTGCCGCTCAATCCGGATGAGATATGGATTGAAAGTATCTCCGGATCTGATTCGGCGAGTTTTCGATACACCTGGGAAAATTCACCGGCTGATGGTTGTGAGGTTGTTGGCATATCTTCTGAATTCTCAAGCAGGGGATAGAAGTCAGCTGGTTGGATATCTACGCCTTCTCGATAATTCTGCCCACCCAGCCTTACATTCAATGGCACAACGTGAATATTCAGGTCGGTAAGTTCATCTTTGGAAAGGTTGAGGTCTGTGCCGCTATCTGTTACGATTTGCATCTAGTATATTTCTCCATATTCAAAATTTTTTCAGAATCATTATCTTAATTTTATTTGTTTTTGCTTTGGAAAGAACCGGGGAATCCAAAACTAACTGAGTTTATCAGTAAAACCTTTCAGGCGGACATAAAATACGCTAATCTAATGCA
>JBFFIU010000215.1:0-6392 GCA_041556275.1 Anaerolineales bacterium
CGTGCCACGAGAGGATGATCCAAGATAAGCTAAGGATTCGCTATCGTCGCATTGATGACAATGAACCGGGAAACGTTCCAAAATTTCTTGAGGTACGAGTAATGAGAAATCTGCAGGGGAAATGCGCGGATGTGTTCCCGTGGAAATAATAATTTGAATCGCTCTCTGGTTTACACCAACCTCCTCAAGGTAGCTTAAAAGTGGTAGTAGGAGTTGGTCATTTGGGACAGGCCGGGTCTTGTCATTGATGGCGATGGCCACAGATCTTACACCGCGAAAATCTGACAGCGATATTCCTCCTACTGGATTGGTAACTGCCTCCAGGATAGCTCTTTGGGGTTCAGCCACTGCTGAGATTTTTCGCGTTTCAACCGAAATAGGTTGGATCCAATCTGGAAGCCTAAATTTTAAGTGGCCGGTTCCATAAGGAATTTTATGCAAAATCATTTTCAGCTTTGTGAGGAGATCCTGGCAGAGTTTTTTTTCAGTGTGAGTTGCCGAGATTAGAAATAGTTGTAATTAATGTCAAAGTTTGGATAAGAGTCCACTAGATACTTATTGGTTAATAACTTAGGACTATGATCCGCTCGCCAAAGCTCGTTTGAGCGTGTCCCCGCGTAATCCTTGTCTTAGCGCTTCCATCGCAAGGACATCCGTAGTGGGAATATTTCCCAAACTGACATTATTTCCGAAGCGTAAAATCATGAACTGTTGTTGGTTCTTAATAGGCGCTTCCCACATGATTTTTTCCAGATCGTCAACGCCGGATGCAATCTGGTCGACTTCTTTCTCATCGACTGCACCTGATTTATCAAAAACACCGACTCCTTTTCCCCCTTCCCTTGCCTCGACAATGGAAAACATTGCCCCCAGTTGGAGGTCGTGAGCGATCAACCGATGCATTTCTGCAATAGCGATTTTCTCATCAGGACTCTTTTTGCCAACTTCGGTGACAACTTTGAAGCCCGCATCTAGTGCTCTTTTAATGCAATCTCCCCGAATCTCGTCGGTCATTTCCAGTGTGCCATCTGAGACTTCAATTGCGGTAAAACCCAACTCCATAGCTCGTTTTAGAAATGCCTCATACCTATTCTGCCATACTGTCACTTCCAGGAATGTCCCGCCAGGATATACGTCTACCCCAGCAGAAGTGGCGATTTCAATTTTTTCGCGCAAGACACTTTCCGAATAAAAGGCTGAGGTGCCAAAGGAAAGTTTCAAAAAATCGATATAATCAGCTGCGGTAGCCATTAAGTCCTCGACAGCAAACCGTCCGAGGCCTTTGTCCAGTACCATTGTGAATCCATTTGTACGCGGTTTCATACTCCGTCCGGGTTCAGGCACGCGAAACACACCTGCCCAAGCTTTATTTGTCATTCGTCAATTACCTCCATACATGATTTTGGACAAGCCAGGATCGTTCTGGCTTGCTTAATTTTCCATTGGGGTGCAGCCACCAAATTAGCAACTGCCTCCCACCGGGTTCCAGCTAGTTGTGGCGTATCGAATCCCACCACAGGTAATGTTTCATACATGAGCATCGTACTGCCAATTTTCTCACTGGCACTCTCAAAAAGCATCCTAGTCAACGTCCTTGGACTGTTAATATCCCTTACCACCGCATGCTTAATTCCGCTATCAATATGGGGAAAAACAATCGATATTTCCGGATTCACCAGAGTTGAGCGCTCCGTTGTGGCATGATGCATACTGACACTTATCTTTTCATCCCAGGGGTGATCCACTTCTGGTATGGATAGTCCTAGAAAATCAACTGTTTCTGGAAAATCGTACAGAAAACAACCCAGGCGAATATTGTCCATCAACGCCCCGCGGTAGAAGATGATCCCCTCTGTGGTTAATTGGAAATATGTCATTTCTGTGCTGAAAATATGGTAACCCCTTAACAGCGATTCGAGAATATAGACTGTCTTTCCAGCACCAGCTTTACCCACTATGACCATTAACTCATCCTCTTCCGGCTTGTATATCGAAGAGGCATGTAGACTGAAAATACCGTGATGCTCCTGGATTGCCAGCATAAATCGAAACCATACGCCAACATTTCCCAGTAGACTCCAGCGTCTATCCTCACCTTCACGTTCGAGGCGATTTAGATCTCCTTGTATATACAATTCGCGATCGTTGTTCGTGATCCCGTATGGCAGAGTTGGATCATCCAGCAGGAAGCAATAAGAGTCCATCTCAGGACCATACTCGATCGGGTCAAGTTTCTCCCAGTTGGTTATCTGAGTATAGATCTCGCCCCTTTCGAAGTGTTCAGGATTATGGATCAGATCGCTATTGTTTGAGGCCAATCCATGTGTAAGACCTAAGATACGAAAGCCTCGAGTTTCTGAATTTGCCTTGTTTTTCTTAAACATCTTTACCATTGAAGATCGTATTTTTATATCGTCACTAGGCCACCCACTACTAAGATGGTGATAAAGCTAACAACCCCTACTGCCAGAGCGGCACATAGCCCAACAACGAAGGGCTTTAATCCTAACCCCCTGAAGGTGCTGGTTTTTGTGCTCAGCCCAACCCCTGCTAAAGCCACAACCAGTAAGTTTCCAGCCCAAATAGTGATGAATTTAATGATTCCAGTCCATGATTCAGCATCCCATAAGCCAAATGCCACTCCACTCGTGCGGATGCCTGCATCGCCAATCGATCGGATAACCGCCATAGCCAAAAATCCTAAAATAAAGAGTGGCAGCAGTTTCAACGGGTTAGTTCTCTTGTTTACGGAGGCACCTTCTTCCTTAATGTTTCGGGCATAGTAGTAGGCCATAAAAGGTATCACCAGTGCCATAAAAACATTCCGCACCAGTTTGGTCACAGTAGCTACGTCCAAGGCGAGTGGTTGAGAATACACGTCAGCATATACTTTGGCTGCTCCAATAACCTGGGATGTGTCGTGGATCGAAGTGCCTAACCATAACCCAACCCGTAATGCATTTCCAGCGAAGATCACATTGGCAACGTAAGGATAAATAAGTGTGGCCAATAATCCAAAGATTGTAATGACCGCCACCGCATAGGCGGTTTCCTCCTCCTCAGCTTCGATAGCTGGGCTGGTAGCTACAATAGCCGAAACACCACATATGGAGGTTCCGACTGCGATCAATGCGCCTAATCGCTGTGGGAGTTTCAGCCATTTATTTATCTGAGTGGTAATCACAAGTGCCCCGATAATGCAAATGACAACAATTGGTATGCCATATAATCCCAGCCTGAATACGTCAAAGATTGTCAGGCGAATTCCCAACAGTATAATTCCCAATCGCAATACCTTTTTTACAGAAAAGCTGAGACCGGGTTTCAGGAACGCAGGCAATGGCATTAAAGCGCTGATGATTAATCCGAGCAAGATTGCCAGCATAACTGGTGAAATCGGAGATTTATCAAATCCCAGCAACGTCTCTCCGACGAACTTGCCTAGCCAGATACTGAACCAGGCTAGGACGGAGACGCCGATCAATCCTGGAATCAATTTCGGCACATCATTAACTGGAACCCCTAATAGATTTTTTTCCCAGGTGCTCAATTTCCGGTTTTGCTTTTTGGTTTTATTGTTAGTCATGGATGTATAACCTTTATGTTGTTTTTTGTTTCGGTTAAACTTGCCTCAGGGTAGGGATATTATCTATATAAAGATTATTATTTTTCATTCGACAATCAGCTAGTTATTATTTCCAATTTTTCACCTTAACATCGTTTGGGAGGTTATGAATTTCACTATTCGTTACCTTCAATTCTAACCCAGGTAGCGAGATACTCTCTTGCAGTTCACCAAATACCCATATGTCACTGAGGTGAAAACCAGGGTCTAGATCACCAGTATGCTGTACTACAGGTCCTAGGGGAAGAATTGCCCCTTCCTTTCCAAAAACTGGGATATGGTCCAGGGGCACAGTTCGCTTGATCACTTCGGGACCTTCGTAACATTCACCACTCCATAAGTCGAACCATTTTCCGTTGGGTAGATAAAATTGAACTGTGTTTTCAGGGTTTAAGACTGGTACGACTAACAAGGCTGGACCGAGCATATATTGCTCATCGAATCCCCACGCTAGGATGTCATCAGGAAAAGCCAGTGGCATAGCCCGCATAACTGGGAGTCCATTCTGACTAGCTTCCAAACCGCAAACTTGCATGTACGGGATAAGTTGATATCGCCAAGCTAACCATCTTTTTATGATTGATTCAGCTTCTTCGCCATATACCCAAGGTTCACGTTGACCAGACCCATGGAAGCGAGTATGTGACATCATCACTCCGGCTTGCGCCCAGCGGATGTATAGATCTGGATGTGGATCACCAACTGCGTAACCGCCGATATCATGGCTATAATAAGGTCCGCCGCTCATACCATATGAGAGAGCACCGCGAATGCTGGCTGCCAGTCCTTCCCAATCACATTGCGGATCGCCACCCCATTGAATCGGATAGCGCTGACTACCGGTCCAACCCGCCCGTCCCCAAACCATGGTACCATCGTTGGAATATTTTTTTGTGGCATTGAATACGCATTGGTTGTAAAGAAGAGAATATACATTGTGTAAACGCTTGCCAGTATCACCATTATAGGCAAGCACATCTTCCGGAATTGACTCACCATAATCGCTCTTCATCACACTCGCGCCAGCATCAAAGAGTGGCTTATGCGCTTCAAGATACCATCGATATGCATCCGGATTCGTGAAATCGATCATCCCACTGGGTGGGAGATGGGGAAAATCCTGTCCAAGAGAATCTGGCAACCAACGATGAATGTATGGTTTCCCGTCTTTTGTCTTCAGCAAATAATTCTTTTCAGCCAACTCCTTAAATAATGGATTCTTTACAGAGATGTATGGATATTCCCACAGACATAATTTGAATTTTTCACTTCTTATTTGACTCACGAATCTATCTGGATCAGGGTACCTGTCGTTATCCCACTGGAAATCAAAGCGGGTATCCATCTTGTGCCAAGCGCGCCCATCCAAAACTAAGACATCACACGGTATCTCGCGTTCGCGTAATTTCTTGGCAACATCCAGAATTTCTTCTGCGGTTTTGTAATATGCCCGGGACATCCAGACGCCATAACTCCAGCGTGGTAACTCCTTTGTCCTCCCGGTAAGAGTTGTATATTTATTAAGTATCTCAGCGGGGTTATCAGCTGCTAACAAGAATAAATCAAGATCTTTGTCATGCACTTTCAAGATATAGCTGCGATGTGACCATTGGGGATACCCAACAGCGTGGATTACCCGCGCAGTTGTATGGGTGAACAATCCCCATCCTGAAGGACTCCAAGCAAACGGAACATTTTTATAAGAGAGTTCAGAATTAAGCGTGGTGGCATCTTCATTCCATGAATCGATCAAGAGCCCTCTTCGATTGAGTGGGCCAAATTTTTCTCCCAAACCATACACTGGAATTCCACTTGGAAGTGCAAAACTTACCATCCAACCATCTTCACCCTTTGCAAAAGGTAGCCAACAAAGATTTCCCAAGAATGCCCGGTCACTACCCGTCTCTAGAATGGTTCGCTTACCTCTCTTTAATACCAATTGCAAGGGAGAGATCGATAATTCTAAAACCAAATCATCGCACTCCAATTTGTATCCCAGGTGGGTTTCAATGACACACACATCCAGATTATCCGCAGGAGCAGTCGTTAAAAGGCCGTAATCTGGTTTATCTTGAACATTGAATTGGATGCGGATTATTCCCTGAGCAAAAAAGGTGACATCCAATGGACCGGCCATAGTCGAAAAACGCGCTCCATTTGGGAGATCTTCCTGAAAAGAGATGGTCTCTACGCACTCGAAACCCTCTTGGATTTTTAATCTTTGTTGGTTAAAGAACATGGATTATTCGTATTGAGTCTGATCCCAAAAATTGCTGAAATTCTGGATGCCCTCTTGGGTGTATGGGTGGTGAAATCCATCCTGGTAGACTGATAGACCAGCAGTGACGATATCTGCACCAACAACAGCAGCATCGATGATTTGGCGGGCATTACGGACAGCTGCGACAATAATCTCAGTGCGAAAATCATAATTGTCACGGATATTAACGATATCTTCTATCAAGCCTCGTGAATCCTCAGCATTGGCTTCTTTCCAACCAATGAAAGGAGAAACATAGAACGCACCGGAGCGCATTGCCTGGAGAGCCTGCATGGCTGAGAAGATCAAGGTGCAGTTAACCCGGATATCCTGCTTTGCCAGGGATTCGATAGCACTGAATGCTGATTCCATGCATTGGATTTTTATGACGAAATTTGGGGAGATCGCTGCCAGTTTCTCAGCTTCAGGAACGATTTCTTCATAAGTCATGTAGTGAGGATTGACCTCCACAGACACAGTCTTATCTGTTCCGTTGACCAGATTAGC
>JBFFIU010000216.1:0-6334 GCA_041556275.1 Anaerolineales bacterium
CAAAAGCATTGGACGGATGGTCCGGGGAAGATCTGCCAGGCTCTGGCGATAGATGGCGAATTCAATGGGGCTGATCTATGCAGAGCAGATGCGCATCTCTTCGTGGAATACGGCGACCCGATTCCCGACCAAAGCGTTACTATTGGGCCGCGCGTGGGTTTAAATAATGTACCTGAACCCTGGAAGAGTATCCCCTGGCGTTTTCTGGTCTCAGATGGGTATTTCAGTATGGAGAGCCGTTGATGCACCAAGAAATGGTTGAGATAGAGCAGATTAATGAGCTCACCCAGAGGATCATCGAGGCCGCAATGGGGGTTTATCGAACTTCGGGCCCGGGTAAACAGGCAGAAGCTTACCAGGATCTCCTGAGATCTGCGTTGTCCGAAAGAGGATTAGAGATGAAAACAATTGATCCTCCGACTGAAAAAGTTGAAAGTAAGCTATCAAAAGATAGTGACCGGGGCGTTGTTTTAGTTGAAGATCAGGTTATGATTGAAATTATGACTTTGGATCCGATAACACAGGATCATAAAGAACGATTGCTTTCCGACCTGAAACAGCGAGGCTATCATGTAGGTTTATTGATCAATTTCGATGTTAGATCGATCGAGGAAGGAATTAAGCGGCTGGTAAATTATTGAGATAAAAGTATATAATTCATATATTTGGAGGCGAGATGAGCTTACTGAAAGGGAAGACGGCATTAGTTTTTGGTGTTGCCAACCAACGTTCCATTGCCTGGGGCATCACCCAGGCGTTTCAAGAACAAGGCGCAACGATTGGCCTGAGTTATGCGGGAGAAGCCCTCGAACGTCGTGTGAAACCGTTAGCCGAGTCAATCGACTGCACCTTTGTTGAACAATGTGATGTATCCAAGGACGAAGATATCGAGAGAGTGACCCAACGTGCTATCGATGCCTTTGGTGAGGTCGATGTCCTGGTGCACGCCATCGGCTTTGCTAACCGGGATGAACTCATTGGACCATACTACAACACCTCACGTGAGGGTTTTCACCTGGCGATGGATATTAGTGTCTATTCGTTCACCGCACTAGCGAAAGCTTTCCAACCTTATCTGCGCTCAGGTGGATCACTTTTGACCATGACAGCCTATGGTTCCGAGAAAGTCTCACCTAATTACAACGTGATGGGTGTTGCCAAGGCTGCGTTGGAGGCTTCTGTCCGCTATCTGGCATACGATCTGGGCAATCAAGGTGTAAGGGTAAATGCAATCTCTGCTGGACCGGTCCGCACTCTGGCCGCAGCAGGGGTGTCTGGCTTTAAAGAAATGTACCGCCGCTTCCCTGAGTTTGCTCCTTTACACCAACCAATCACGATTGAAGATGTTGCTGGAGCGGCAGTGTTTCTTTGTTCTGATCTGGCTGCCAAGACTACCGGTGAGGTAGTTTATGTTGATTCTGGATTCAATATCATGGGCGTTCCGGAGGTGATTGATTAGCGATCATGTTTCGCAGGGGCAGTGATACACAACCATTGACGAAACTTCCAGCGACCACCGACCGGGTTACATCGGTGATCGGTCCCGGGATCGTCTGGAAGGGTCGTCTGAGCGGCAGCGGCGGGGTACGCATCGAGGGCGCCCTGGATGGGGATATTAATATGCGCGGATTGATCGTGGTGGGTGAGACAGGCCGGGTCACATGCCAGCTGCTGCGCGCTAATGTGGTCGTCGTGGCAGGGGCTGTGCGCGGGGATATTCTGGCTGAGAAGTTGGAGATCCGCAGCACCGGTCGAGTTTGGGGGAATGTGATCACCGCGGCCTTCTCGACCGAAGAGGGTGCATTCCTGCGGGGCCAGGTTACAATGGAAGATAAGGTGGAGATTGGGGGAGAGGAACCCTCTGAAGCTGATCGACCTGAAGAGGATTCTAAGGCTGAGTGATTCACCAGCAGAATTGTGCGTTTACCTCATTTGCTACTTAGCGCATTTTAGATTCATCACAATTCAATAACTCAGGCAGGTAAGTATGCTGTCCTGCCACTTTTCACCACGACGATAGCCAGCGCTGAAATTCTTCTCGTGAAAGTTCAGCCAAATTTCTGCTGGTGAATAACAGATCGTCTGTTACTTCCCTGGCTGTAAATCCTGGAATAGGGAGCGAGTGGATATCACGATCTGGAAGGCTCTCGATCTCCATCAGGATTAAACCGTCCAAGTTTGCTTCAAATACATCGATAGAGTAATCGTTTCCTGCATATTGGTAAGGATAGCGACGCTTGATGATCGATGAGCCGCTTAACACGGCCAGAGTCTGGTACTCAATTTCAGTCATGTAAATGTTGGTCATTATCCTTTGATATGCTTTCTGACCAGCTCCGTGATAATTTTGACCTAATTTGAGGATAAGTGTCTCTCCCGATGTAAATTCCATACGGTGTAAACGTAATCTTGTCCCAGCAATATAGTGATCAATAATTCTCAGGGTGGAAATTTCTGGATCAAAGCCCTCAGGAAAAGTTTTCAATAAGAAACGCCGCTCACCCTCGACTCTGGCGTATTTTTGCGGGTTATGATTATACATATCTTTAGCATACACGAAAACTATAAATAGGAGAGCTAAGAAAGTAAAAAAAATTGATTCAACTCCTCAAAATGGTTTTATGAGCAAAACGTGCTAAAGACGATGTTCACAGTGGCAAGAGCCCCCTCCGGATCGCTGATCTTCTCTAGTACTTGAATAATGGCACAACGCACTATCCAAAAAGGATCTACAGACAGCTCAGCTAAAAGCACTGGTTGGGCTTCTGGTAGAATGATACTGCGGTAATAATCCGTGTTGTAATGGCCGTTTAGATAACCTTCCAAGGGGCATGTCGATGAACAACGGCTACTCGTCCATTGATGAAGTGCATGCAGACGACCTGACCTGGCGTGAGCAGGAAGTTTTGATCCTGCTCGCAGAACGGCAGACAAACCGCGAAATTGCCGATCAACTGCATCTTGCGGAGAGCACTGTCAAGGATTACGTTGGGAAAATACTCAGCAAGCTGTATGTGAAGAATCGACGGCAGGCTGTTGAACGGGCAAAGGATCTCGGTCTTCTTGATCTCGGTGGTGAAAAAGAAATCAGAATACTGACCAATTTGCCTGCCGAAGCAACCCCATTCGTAGGGCGTAGGGAGGAAATAGTAGCAATCAAGCAGAAATTGGGGGAGACACGCTTGGTTACGCTCACAGGACCGGGAGGTATCGGCAAGAGCCGACTAGCCTTGAAAGCGGCCATGGAAATGATTCCCGATTTCAAGGATGGTGCCTATTTTGTTTCACTGGCGCCCATCGCCTCTGTTGATCATCTCCTGCAGACGATTGCTGAAGCAGTGAGATTTCCACTGGCAACCCAAGAAAACCCAGAGTACCAACTGCTCCGTTATTTTCGGAAAAAGCAGCTGTTGCTGGTGATGGACAATTTTGAGCATTTACTGGATGGTGCGGGTATCGTCAGTAAGATACTCCAGGCTGCTCCTGGAGTGAACATCCTGACTACATCTCGGGAAAGATTAAATTTGCAAAGCGAGACAATTTTTACCGTGAGTGACATGGCCTTTCCCGGACAAGTAAGTGTGATGGACATTCTGAACTATGATGCTGTCAACTTGTTTGCGCAGAGCGCCCGCAAGGTGTGCCTCGGATTTGACCCTTCTCGTGAAGAACTTGAGCAAATCGTAAATATCTGTCAAATCGTGCAGGGGATGCCGCTCGCCATCGAGTTGGCAGCCGCCTGGCTGCAGATCCTGTCTGTGGATGAAATCGCAAACGAACTTGAGAAAGGATTCGATTTCCTGGCGATCGGAGCTCGGGATGCACCGCAACGGCAGCGCAGTATGCGCGCCATATTTGATCATTCTTGGTCCATGTTGGAGCAAACGGAGCGGGAAATATTCATGCAGCTCTCAGTTTTCCGAGGCGGCTTCACGCGTGAAGCCGCTCAGCAGATCTCGGGAGCCTCGCTTCAGCAATTGACAGATCTGATCAACAAATCATTCCTGAGCCACGATCCAGACTCTGGGCGCTTGGAAGTTCATGAACTGCTACGTCAGTACGCTCAAGAGCGGCTTGGGCAGAACACAGAGGATAGAGTCAAAGCTCAAGCAGCGCATGCTGTTTTCTATGCAGAATTTATGGGAAAGAGGTGGGAACTGCTAAAAGGTTTTAGGCAAATGCTGGCACTTGCTGAAATCGAAGCCGATATTGAAAACGTGCGTGCAGCCTGGCGATACTGTTTGGAACGAAGAAACGCCCCACTGATATGGAGGTTCATCAATGGCCTCTGGCACGTTTACTGGATTCGCTGGTGGAACCATGCAGGCATGGAGCTGTTTGCAGAGGCTGTCAAGGTTCTCCAGGGAGAGCAGGATGAGGAGCTTAGTGCCTTGAGGGCTTTGGCAATGGCATACCAGGGATATTTTATGGCCTGGTTGGACCTTTCTGAAGAAGGGTACGATCTGGCTAAAGGTAGTGTGACGATCCTTGGTCAGCTCGATAATCCTAAGGCTCTGGTATTCGCATATGACAGCCTGGCTGTTAATGCTTATTTTCAAAACCGATATATAGAAGAAATCAAAGCAATAAAGACAATGCTCAAGATCGCCTCTGAATTGGACGATAAGTGGCTGTTTGCATTTACGTTATTCGCCGCCAGTATGGCAGCCTTGATAAAAGAAGATTACCCACAGGCAAGGCAACTCGCAAAAAAAAACTTGAACCTCTATGAAGAAATTGGAGATGTGATCGGTTCGACTACACCATTAATTGTTCTGGGTCATGTAGCTTTGGCTCGTGGTGAGCATGAGGAAGCAAGAGAGTATTATCTGCGCTGTCTGAAAATTTCGCAAGAGACTGGCTTCTACTATTCGATTCAAACCTCAAGCAAATACCTGGGCAAGGTAGCCTTGGAGATGGGCGAAACCGCAGAAGCAGAAAAATATCTACTTCAGTGTCTATTGATCACAAAAGAAATTGGTTTTATCCGAGATATCATCAATCTTTTATTTGAGTTTGCTCGTCTGCGGGTGATCCAGGAGAATTCAGAAAAGGCGGTCGAACTGCTGGCTGTGGTGGTTCAGCATCCAGCCAGTTACCAATCCAGACTGCTGGAAGGCCGCATCAGGGACAGTGCTAAAGATTTGCTTGCCAAACTTGAAGGCGAGTTATCCAAAGAGACCTACACGGCAGCTCTGGAACGCGGTAACGAATTGGAGCTGGATGAGGTTATTATTGAATTGGTTGACATTGGGAGATGAAGATAAGTTGATTACCCTGGCTTCTCATTGAAAACTGGGGTGAGTTCTATTGTGAGCTTTAAATGGGGGAGATTCGTAATTCAGGTGGCTTTTCAAGAATTATCTTACGGTGAAGTAAATTGAAAAGGGAAACAGGAAAGGTAGAACTTTTTAGTCCCACTATCTCATGATCTGATGCTCAATCTTAAAGGGACCAGCGTTCGCAGTAAATCTAAATTTGGCGGACAGGCAGATTGGATGACTCGGCTAAGATTTTCTGTGTTTCCTGGATCCAGCACCACCATCTCCGGATAATGCTTCTAGTGTCAATACCGTCAGCACTGCGAGCACAATAACGATGAGAAATATTACAATGCCGCTCATATTTCTTCTCCAATTTCTTCTTTTCCCCATTGGATGCAAGAAATATGCCCTAACTGAGCCCGGGATGATATTTTTGGTCGTTCATCCGAGAACCGATTGTGCGAGAGGGCCAGAAGACCTCAGGTCAGGGGGATCACTGCAACCTCCATAGGAGCTTGCTTACCTTTAAGACTCATCCCTCGATGCTTGAGGCTATCGTTTCCACGTGGGCCATGCGGCAGAGCTCAAGGCTGGCCAGAAGTTCACCAGGCCCTGCAGCGGAGGCGATCCATGCTCCGATGTTGATGTCATCCCTCAATGCGGTGAAATTTGATACCCCGTTTGGTGAACCCACCGTGCCGACGAAGGCGTTCCCAACGTTTACGCCAGCTCCAACCACACTCCTTCAGCATTTGAGATTTTCTAATCCTATTATTGCTTAACCTTCCTGAGAAAGCCTTTCAATCGCCTTGGCAGCGTATGATCGAACAACTTGAAAACTATCGCTTTCTGCTACATGGCGAAGGATTGGAATAGCCCCTGGATCGCCGATCCTTTCCAGCGCTTGGATCATGGCACAGCGCACCATCCAAAAAGGATCTACCGGCAACGCAGCTAATAACACTGGCAGAGATTCTAAGCTGCGCATGTAGCCTAATTCATTGGCAGCAATTTGTCTATCACCCCAAGGAGTGTCAGGGGACAGATCTGCCAGCAATTGCTCCAGCTTG
>JBFFIU010000217.1:0-6333 GCA_041556275.1 Anaerolineales bacterium
AGACCAAAGATGACCGTTCCGCTGACCTTTCTATTTACAGATCTGGAGGGAAGTACCCGGTTGTGGCAGCAGTATCCGGAAGCGATGAAGACCGTCCTGGCTCGCCACGATGACCTTCTGAAAACAGCCGTTGAAACCTTCAACGGGCGGGTCGTTAAAACCACCGGCGATGGCTTTCACGTTGCCTTCGCCTCCGCCCAAGATGGATTGAGTGCATGCATTCATGCCCAGCGAAGCCTGCTAGAGGAAGATTGGGAAGAGACAGGTCCGCTTCGGGTGCGCATGGGTCTTCATATTGGCGAGGCACAGCAGCGCGGCGGAGATTATTACGGTACGGCTGTCAACCGCGCTGCCCGGTTGATGTCGGCCGCCAACGGTGGCCAAGTGCTTCTGTCGGCAGCTATAGCTGGCATGATTGCCGATCATTTACCGGATAGAGTTTCGCTGCGCGATCTGGGAGAGCACCGCCTGAAAGACCTTCAACGTCCAGAGCATATCTTTCAGTTGGTTCACCCTGAGCTTCCGGCCGACTTTCCAACCATCACGTCACTCAACCGTTTGCCTAACAACCTGCCCTCACAACCGACAGTTTTTATCGGACGGCAGTCCGAGCTGGATGAGATCAACAACCTGCTGCTCGCCGATACGGTGCGACTGGTGACTCTGATTGGACCTGGCGGAACGGGTAAGACGCGCCTGGCGCTGCAGTCGGGCGCTGAATTGTTCGATCGTTTCGTCGATGGGACGTACTTCATCGATCTGGCTCCCATACGCGACCCTGATTCCGTTTTGGCATCCATCGCCAGAACGATTGGATTGAGCGAAACAAGCAACGGTTCGATGCTTGAAGACATAAAGGGGCAGCTGCAGGAAAAGACCATGCTGCTGCTGCTGGACAACTTCGAACAGGTGACCTCCGCCGCCACGCAGGTGGCAGAACTGATAAATTTTTGTCCGCGGTTGAAGTTGCTGACCACCAGCCGTGAAGCGCTGCGCGTGCGCGGCGAACATCTTTATCCAGTGCCTCCTCTCGGGTTGCCCAAGGTTGATGCCAGGTCTCCAACACCAGAGGATTTAGCCCGGTATGAGGCGGTTCAACTTTTCGTCGACCGTGCAAAGGCAGTCAGGCCAGATTTTGAGCTGACTGACGACAACGCCGAGGCGATAGCCGAACTCTGTCTTCGATTGGATGGTCTGCCACTGGCTATCGAGTTGGCCGCGGCGCGCATCCGCCTTTTTTCTCCACAGGCGCTTCGCCAACGACTAGGAAGCCGCTTAAAGCTGCTCCGAGGTGGAGCGCGCGATCTGCCAGAGAGGCAGCAAACTTTGCGCGATACGATCGAATGGAGCTACGAGTTGCTCGCAGAGCACGAAAAGACGTTATTTGAGGTGGTTTCGGTATTTTCGGGCTGCACCTTTGAAGCGGTGGAAGAGGTGGTCGGCGAGATCGAGCGCCCGAGTGAAAGCGATGTGGACATCCTCGAAGGGCTGGTTTCCTTGGTCGATAAGAGCCTGATCCGCCTGTCGGATGACGTCGCAGGAGAACCCCGGCTGCAAATGCTGGAAACGATCAGGGAATACGCAGCCGACCGGCTGGAAACGGATCCTGATCTGCAGCAAGCTGTCTGCAGGGCGCACGCCGCTTACTTCGCTGATTTCGCCCAGCGGCAATGGCAACGAATAATCGGGACTGAGCGTGAAGCGGCGATGGAGGAGATGACGTCTGAGGTCGAGAATCTCAAGATCGCCTGGCGCTACTGGGTAGCGGAAGGGGATTTGGAACAGCTTTACAAGATGGTCAATGCCCTTTGGTTGCTCTATGATGGGCGCGGCTGGTATCAGGCTACGGTCGAGCTGACCACCGATTTGCTGGGTATCCTCTCCTCTTCGCCCCCTTCTCCCGAACAAGCGCAGCAAGAGATCATGCTACAGACCAGCCTGGCCAGGGCGCTGATGGCCATAAAGGGCTACACATCCGAAGTTGAAGACGCCTATACCCGGGCACTAAAGCTCAGCGAAGGCATGAGCGAGATTCCCCAGCTGTTCCCCGTTCTAAGAGGGCTATCCAGCTACTACATGTACCGGGCTGAATTCGACAAGGGTGCCCAAATTGGTAAGAGAATCCTCGAGCTGGCTGAGAGCACAGATGATGATAATCTGCGGGTACATGGCTATCTTGTACTGGGAGCGAACACTGGTTTTCTTGAAGGTTATCGTGTAGGCTTGGAGATACTGGACAAGGGAATCGCCTTGTTTGAAAGTGAGCCGCACAGCCTGCGGCCCTTCCAGCTGGGCAATAATCCGGGTATCGTCTGCTATACCACCTCGGCTTTCTTCTTATGGTGGCTTGGGTACCCGGATCGTGCGGTTGAGCGGGCGGACAGGGCGATTGAGCTGGTGACGCAGTTGAATCATCCCTTCACCATGGCCTACGCGCTCTTCCATACCGGTAGTCTCCACATGTGGCGGGGAGAGATGGAGCTGGCAAAGGAACAGGCGCAGGCCATGTTGGAAGTAGCAAAGGAGCATAGTTTTCAGATTTGGGAATCCCTGGCAACAATGCTGCTTGGCGCCACACAGATTTCACTAGGCCAGCCGGAGGGGCTGGCAAAGGTCGAGCAAGGTTTTGCGCTCTATCAGGGACTCAAGAGCCCACCATTGTTTTATCCACAACTCATCTCCATGCGGGCCATTGCCTTTGCTCAGTCAGGACAGCCAGCCGAAGGGTTAAGTTTGCTCGACGGTCTGCTAAAGGAAATGGACGAGGAGCGCTTGCTGCGCGAATTTCCCCCACTGCTTTTGCTCAAGGGTGAGCTGCTGCTTGCGTTGTCGCCGCAGAACACAGCTGAGGCGGCAGATATATTCAGGGCTATTCTTGTTGGCGCAGGGCATGTGGGAGGCAAGATCCTGGCCCTGCAGGCGGCGACCAGGCTGTGCAAGCTGGAGATGCAGCTAGGGAAAGCGGAAGAGAGTGGTCAAGCCCTTAAAGAAATTTATGATAGCTTCACAGAAGGGTTTGATACGATAGATTTGCGAGCGGCCAGGGCTGTTTTGGATGAGTGGCAGGGGTGAGCTTCTGGGCAGTGAGTGATAGGAAACCCTGAAATTATACAGCTCCATGAACAACTAAACCTGGCCACCGTCCCCGGAAGACACGGGGCAGGCTTTCCAACTTCGCCAGGCTAAATTATTCGACTATACCTGATCGGTTTCCATCAACCTTAAGTCTCCCTTGTCTTCTTGTTCACCTGTTTCTTCATCACGTACCGTTGACCCGATTACAAGACCTGCGCTAATCAGTACCAGATTCTTGATGATATATTGCCCCTCCAAGGTGGGTACCAAGGGAAATATCACAAAAGTTTCAGCTGGAAAAAGGATCAATGGCGTCATCGTTCCCAGCATCTGGGTGAACAAAAGAAACAGGGTGAGGCGCAAGAACAACCCCGTAATCAATCCAAGGCCGATCAGTGTTTCCCAGATCGCCAGGATGATGATCGATATCTCTGGTTGAATGAGTCCGAAGGTCAATCGTTCTATTGTCGCAGTGGCAATTCCCGTGGCCGGGCTGACTCCCGGGAAGAACTTGAGCACCCCAAACCATAAAAAAACGATTCCCACGCTGACTCTCAGGAAGAGAACGCCGTAGCGTCTCATAAAGTATGTAATTTTTTCGTCGGCTCGATTATAAAAGCCTTTCATTTGTTCCATTGTTTATTCCTTAATCCATCATCGTTTATGTTAACTTTTATTTGTTTATATTTTAGCAAAGGATTATCTTCTGTGCTGATTCGTGAGACGTATCAATCAATATTCAAGCCTCTTCTCCTCTCGATAGTTTTCACTCGTTCAAATAACGGGTCGCACTTCACTGCGTATGCAGGTCCCAACCATTCGATTTTTGATATCTCCTCTTCGAAATAGGTTGGCATATGGCCAATAACTTTGCTCGCCCCGCCGAAATGATCGGATGATCCGTACTGGATATGACCGATATTGTGTAAGAGGATTGCGCCCATACACATCAGGCACGGCTCGAGAGTCGTATAGAGAGTCATCTGCCTCGAATTCTGCCAAAGATGATCGGGAACATTTCGCAGCGCTTCGATCTCCGCATGCCGGGTTGGATCGAATTGGGGATGCCAGATCGCATTTTTACCATCAGCAATAGCTCGCCCCTCAAGACTGATCACCGCACCTATGGGTAGATTATTCGCCTTCTCAGCCTCAAGCGCGAGTCGAAGTGCCCGCTCGAAAAATTCGCTGTCGGATGTTGTGACGTTCATTTGACATTAACTCCTATTTCTCAGTCCAACAACAGGTTATGACTTAGTTTACAAAAAAAATGATGAATTATCAAGAATCGAAATTGATAATCGTAATTTTTTATAAATCTTAAATGAAGATGGGATGCTAAACGATCCTCGAGTACTCAAAAAGACTCAATCATGATTTTGTTGTCTATACAGCAAAATGGTCTAATGGTACTTTTTCTCCATATACTCAGATCGCTTTCTAGACTAATATGTGGTAAACCGTAACTAAGCGCAATAAGGCCATAAAAAGAATAATTGCACAAAGCAACGGGAGAGGAATCTCATGTTTGAATTATTCGTAGAGTATGATGTCCTTATCAGCGGTTGGATCACTGCTCACTTATTAGCAGTAATCTCCGTATATTTTTTAAGGCAAACTAACTTAATAGATACCATTGTTCAATGGTTGCAGAAAAACGCGCCTACCCAATTTTTCCATTCTAACGCGCGTAGTCTTGTTTATATTGCGTTGGTAGCATCGCTAGGTGCTGTATTCACTGTCCTGATGGTGCTGGAGCCGATCCAAGGGGGCATACTGGCAACAATTCATGATATCTTATTCGATGAATTCAACTTGTCTAAGTATTCCTTCGTTGTTGATGATTTCATGATCGTAGTCGGGATCATATTGCTGTTAGCATTTATTCCAATCATCAACTCGCTATTTGCCAGGATCTATCGGCTGATTGATAAATTACGGCATACTTATTTTCAGGCCATAAGAATTAAAAATTTGGAGGTCTTCACACCGGACCAATTAACCAGTTTACTGCTAAGCACAGCCAGATACATCCGCATTCTCTTTCTACTACTGATCGCGAGCCTGTCAGTGATGATGGTCTTTAATCTTTACCCGGGCACAAAGGATCTGGCCCAGGTTTTACAAGCAAGCTTTCTCGAGGCGTTAACTTCACTTTGGGATAATTTCCTCGCCTTCCTTCCCAACCTGCTGACCGTAATATTTATCATTTTCATCGCTCGCTTGCTGATGAATCTGCTTCGCTACTTCCATGATGGTCTTTTACAGGGAAAGATTAAATTCTCTAGCATCCATCCAGAACTCGTTGATCCGACTTACCAGCTGCTGCGCATATTGGTGATCGCGCTGGCTTTGGTTGCTGCATTCCCATACATTCCCGGTTCTTCCTCCCCAGTTTTTAGAGGACTTTCGATCTTCGTCGGTTTCCTGGTTTCACTTGGCTCGACCTCCTTGATTACAAATCTCATATCCGGAATTTTGTTGACATTTTCACGCGGATTAAAAGTGGGCGATCGGGTTCGAATTGGCGATTCAGTGGGAGATGTGGTCGATCGAACGATGTTGGTGACCAGGATCAGAACCATAAAGAATGTGGTCATCACGATACCTAATGGTATGGTCATGAAAAGTGAAATTGTAAATTACAGCGCAGAAGCGAGAGAGGGGGGATTGATTTTGCATACTTCTGTGACGATTGGCTATGACGTTTCCTGGCGTAAGGTAGAAAAATTATTGATCGATGCTGCCAATGAAACATCCTACGTCTTGGAACATCCAAAACCATTTGTGCTGAAAACCAGTCTGGATAACAGCTACATCAGTTATGAATTGAACGCATACACTGTCAAGTCCCATTATATGGAACGTATTTATTCTGAACTTCATCAGAACGTTTTAGATAAATTCCACCAGGCTGAAGTCGAAATTCTCTCTCCTTCATATATGGCTGTGCGGGATGGTATGGATTCAACGATCATTCAAGAAAAGATATCAAAGAATGGCAAGAACCGTCCCCCTCAAAATTACTTCTCGCCAAATTCGTATAGCCGTTATCGGGAGAAAACTCAACCACAGGGTTCTAGATAACGGTACCTAATCTTTTAATTTTTGAAACTGATTGATTTCCCTTGAGCCGACCCAATTGATATCAATTCAATTGGAGTCAGCAGATCAAGTACATCAACGACCTTCATTAAGGGGTATGCTCCAAATGGTATATTGAGCAAACCTGGAGCGATAAGGAAAAATGCAAATAAA
>JBFFIU010000218.1:0-6328 GCA_041556275.1 Anaerolineales bacterium
TCCAATGTTACATGCGGGATTGTCTCGTGGTCATGTTGGCGCAGGTTCTCTCCCCGAGCGGCTGGAAAATTTGGCCAGTAAGACTGTGATCGGTAGGGTGGGAAAACCTGATGAAATCGCTCATGCTATTTATTTCTTAGCAGATGAGACTCAATCCTCCTTCATGACCGGACAGGCATTGACTATCGATGGCGGTGCAACAGCCAGGTTGAGCACCGAATGAGCACTTTCCAGGAACGAATTAAGAGCAGAGTTCCCACATCAATCTGGGAAGCTGCGCGTTCGACATGGTACGGAATTTATCGCACATCTCAATGGCCTGCAGCCACATTTCATCCCTGGCGGCGGTCCAGCATCCAAATTTTAGGTAATTATAAGGATGCTCATCTCGGTGATCGTTGTTTTATTATTGGAAACGGACCCAGCTTAAAAAAAACTGATCTGAGTAAGCTACGCGGAGAATATACTTTTGGCATGAACCGAATTTACTTGTTGTTCCCAGAGCTGGGATTTAGGACATCTTATTATCTCTCGGTGAATGACCTGGTCATCGAACAATGCGTGCAGGATATCCTTGCATTAGAAGCGCCTAAGTTCCTGAGCTGGCGATCGAGAGATATCATCCGAGCTGCACTAAATGGTGGAGAACTTTTACCAAGTGATCCTCCAACCGCATTCCTGCATACAACCTATACTGGGCCAAAGTTCACCCATGATGCAAGGCACCGCTTATGGGAAGGAGCAACGGTGACCTATGTTGCTTTGCAACTCGCATTTCATATGGGATTCAGCCAGGTAATTTTGATCGGGGTAGATCATAATTTTTCGACCAAGGGAAAGCCAAACACAACTATTGTCTCCAAAGGTGAAGACCCAGATCATTTTGATGCCAATTATTTTGGAAAGGGATTCCGCTGGCAACTACCAGATCTGGAGACTTCAGAAACAGCATTCCAAATGGCGAATCAAAATTATGCTGCGGAGAATCGGGAAGTACTTGATGCTACAATTGGCGGAAAATTAAACGTATTTCCAAAGATCGATTACGATAGCTTATTTATTTAGGCTTGATTAGCCTGACAAAATTGAGCATGCAAATTCAATCGAAGGTAGAGGTGTAATTCGTTTGGAGAAGAAATCATTTTTCGGGAGTTCAAAGATCTTTCTGGGTGTGGTGCTGTTCATATTGTTTGGGTTGGGGTTATGGATTCGTCTGTATGACCTGACGGATCCCCCCCTCGATTTTCATTCAACCCGCCAATTAAGGTCAGCGATCATCGCTCGAAGTCTTTATTACCGGAGCCTTCCTGAACCTGAAGATGCCGCTGAACAAAAGATCAGAAATTTGGCAATCAGCCAATATACTCCAGGATCTTTGATCGAGCCCTTGGTGTTTGAATCGGTCGTAGCCTTCTCATATCGAGTGATCGGTTCGGATCCAGTTTGGGTGGCGCGCATATATTCATCCTTGTTTTGGATTATCGGTGGGATTGCGCTCTATTTCTTAACCAGTGCCATGACCAATCCTGATGGTGGTGTACTTGCTGTTTCATATTTCCTCTTCTTGCCTTTCGGTATCATCGCCAGCCGCAGTTTCCAGCCCGACCCGTTAATGGTGATGTTCATCCTGCTATCATTATGGGCTTTGTATTACTGGTATCGAAAACCGTCATGGAAATCTGCCGTTCTGGCAGGAGTTCTGGCCGGTATGGCGTTGGTTATCAAAGCTGTGGCATTATTTCCTATCTTATTTGCCTTTGGTGCATTTATCGTAGTTACGAAAGGATTCCGGAACGCACTCAAAGATCCTCAAATCTGGTTGATGGCTGTGCTAACAGTCCTACCCGTAATCGCCTATCATATCTATGGAGTCTACATCCTCGGGACTATGGAAAGTCAATTTCAGGGACGCTTCTTTCCTGAGATGTGGCGCCAATTAAGCTTCTATTTTCATTGGGAAGATATGGCGACCGGTATTGTTGGTTATGGTGGTGTATTTATTGCTTTATTGGGGACCATATTGTTTCCGAATGCGGGTTCGCGCGCGCTGGCTATTGGACTCTGGGTGGGATATTTTCTCATTGGTATGACATTTTCATATCACATCACAACCCACTCGTATTACCATTTGCCATTGATCGCAATAATAGCCATTTGTTTAGCCCCGGTGGGCGCATTGCTTTTCAAACCATTGGTCAAACTTACTCCCGTAATTCTCGTCCAATTAGGAGTGACAGGTTTACTTCTAATCGCGATTGTGCTCAAAGTTTGGGATGTAAGATTAGACCTTGCCCTCGAGGATTACCGTCATGAACCCGCACATTGGGCAAATATTGCCGAAGTCCTGGATTATAACCCGTCGGTAATCGGTTTGGTGCATGATTATGGCAACAGGATGGCATATTATGGATTGATCACGCCCAAAATCTGGCCGCCGCTTGGCCAACAAAATATACGCGAGCTGCAAGGAAAACCTCAAATCGAAGTGAAAGAATGGTTCAATGAACGTGCTGGCAATAAGGATTTTTTCCTGGTCACGATGAAAAACCAGTTCGAGAAACAGCCCGAGTTGAGCCAACTACTATATGACAATTATCCCGTTTATGCTGAAGGGGATGGATATTTAATCTTCGATTTACGCGAACAATAAATGGTTTATCAATTTAGACAAACCGATAATCTGAGATCATAAAGATGATCAATGGCAAACGATAAATCATATCCTTTGGTTTCTGTTGTCACGCCCTCCTTCAACCAGGGTGAATTCTTGGAGGACACAATTCGGTCGGTTCTCGCCCAGGATTATCCCGCTGTCGAGTATCTGATAGTTGATGGAGGCTCAACGGATACGAGCGTTGATATTATCAAAAGATATGATTCGGATTTGGCTTGGTGGGTATCAGAACCTGATGAAGGACAGGCTTCGGCGATTAATAAGGGTATATCTCGGGCAAAGGGAGAGTTCGTTGCCTGGTTAAATTCTGACGACCTCTATTTTCCAGGAGCGATCAAAAGTGCGGTCGATATTATGCTCTCAGATCCTCAAATTGGTATGGTCTACGGTGATGCTGTAACCATTGATGAGAAGGGTCGCCCAATAAGAGAATTGATTTTTCCCGATTGGAAATTAGATGACCTGATCCAATTCCGGATAATCTGTCAACCGGCAGTATTTATGCGCCGATCCTCTTACCAAGGAGTCTCTGGGCTCGACCCAAACTATCAATTCATGCTGGATCACCATTTGTGGGTCCGTATTGCAAGGCAAACTCAGATCAAACACGTGTCCGCCCTTTGGGCGGCTGCACGTCATCATAAGGCTGCAAAGAATGTCTATCAGTCATCCGGTTTTGGGAAGGAATCGCTGCTTCTCCTAGAATGGATGGAGACTGAACCCGATCTGGCACCGATGGTAGCGCAATACAAGAGCAGAGTCTACGCAGGAGCATACCGGTTAAATGGTCGATATCTCTTGGATGGTGGAGAATATGCTAACTCACTAACTTCTTATTTTAGAGCGTTTCGCTATCAACCAGGCTATACAATGCGACATTGGCACAGGATAATGTACGCTTTTTTGGGCATGATCGGCTTCAATAATCTGGATGCATTCTATGAGCGCTATCAAGACTCCCGGCGTCCAGATCTAACAAGTACTCCAAATCTTGATAAATGGCCCGGATTGTGCCTGGATTAAGTTGAGTTAGCCCGGTTTAATAGAGAATGAAACCCATTTTGGTTACAGGTGCTCATCGCTCTGGGACAACCTGGGTCGGAAAGATGCTTGCGGCTAGCGCAAAGGTTGCATATATCAGCGAACCGCTCAATGTCTTGCACCGACCTGGCGTGATGCGTGTACCTGCAGAGAAATGGTATACATACATCTGTGCAGAAAATGAAGAGAAATATATTACTGCCTTTCGAGATACCATTAATTTCCGATACCATCCCTGGTTAGAGACGAAATCAATACGATCGATTAAAGATTTTTTTCGCATGTGGCGTGATTGGGCGACGTTCTCTAAGGGAAGAATTCTTTCTCAAATCCCTCTGATCAAAGATCCGTTTGCCATATATTCAACACCCTGGTTTGCAGATCGACTCGATTGCAGGGTGGTGATTGTGGTAAGGCATCCAGCTGCAGTCACCAGCAGCCTGATGCGTTTAGGATGGAATTTTGATTTTAGAGATTTGCTTGGACAAAAAAGATTAATAAGGGATTGGTTGGAACCGTATCGTCAAGAGATGGAAAGCCTATTAAATTCCCCAACAGATGTTCTCGCGCAGAGCAGTTTACTGTGGAAAATGATTTATCAAGTTGTTGACACCCTCCGTGAGAAAATTCCAGACTTAACGATAGTTCGTCATGAAGATGTTTCCTTAGATCCGCTGGGGAATTTTGAGATGCTATATCAAACATTGGATCTCGAATTTTCTCAACAAGTGAAAAAATCGATCTTGCGATCGAGCAGTTCGTCCAATCCTAAGGAAGTATCTCCAGACGCGGTTCACTCATTTCAAGTGGACAGTCGGGCGAACCTAGAGAATTGGAAACAGAGATTGAGTGGAGCAGAAATTCAGCGGGTACACAAGCTGACCAGTGAAGTTGCTGAATTGTATTATTCTGAACAGGATTGGCAGATATCTGCCAGTACATAGATCTTGCCATCAAATAGACTCCCGACAGTAACGGTCGTTACACCCTCATATAACCAGGCGGATTACCTAGAAGAAACCATTCGATCTGTTCTGCACCAAGACTATCCACATCTTGAATATATCATTGTGGATGGGGGTTCAACAGACGGCAGTGTTGAAATCATTCGCAAGTATTCAGATAAGCTGGCCTGGTGGATTTCCGAACCCGACCAAGGTCAGACAGATGCAATCAATAAGGGATTCGCTAAGGCAAATGGTGATATCCTTGCATGGTTGAATTCCGACGATACCTATCTGGAAGGAGCAATCTCTGAGGCAGTTGATTACCTTGAAGCAAACCCTGAGGTAGGCATGGTTTATGGTGATGCCAATTTGATCAATGACGATGGCATTATTTTGGGGAGGTTTCCTGCACGGCAGACTGATTTCCGCAAATTAATGCGTGGCTTTGTCCATATCCCTCAACAATCTGCTTTTTTTCGCGCGCAGTTATGGCATCAAGTTGGACCCTTAGATCCGACTTTCTACTTCGCCATGGATTATGACTTATGGGTGAGATTATCCCAGCTTTCTACTTTGCATTACCATCCGCGCTTATGGGCGAATTTCAGGTTACACGGAGGAGCCAAATCGTTAGAGGCCGATGACCGCTGTTGGCCTGAGATGGTTCGTGTCCATCGAAGGGAAGGGGGGAACAGGTTTTCATGGTTAGCGCTGAAAGCTTCCATCCGGCCATTGGTATATGGCTGGATGCCAATGAATCTGCGTTTGTGGATCAGGCAGAATTTTTAACCGGATCAGCATTGCAATTTCCCAATGCTTGACTGAGGTCTTTGAATGTGAGAATATGCACAATTTATCTTTAATGGAATTGAAATGAATATTGATAGGGTCTCAATGAAAGATACTAACCAAGCGCCTATATATGACTCGGCTCGCCAGGGGACAGCTGCCTGGGATGAGTTGCAGGCGATAATAAAATACCGTTATTTGATCGTCCAATTTGTGCGTCGGGATATCTTGACGCGCTATAAAAGATCGTCCTTAGGTGTTGCCTGGACGATGTTAAATCCATTGGGAACCATGCTTATACTGACGCTGGTTTTTTCAAGAGCATTCGGAGGTTCCCAAGAAGGATATGCCGCGTACGTGTTGAGCGGATTAATCGCTTGGAATTTCTTTGCTCAATCTACAAACGCGGCCATGCTTCATCTCGTTTGGGGTGGGAGTTTACTGAGAAAAATATACATCCCGCGCACTTCTTTTGCCGTATCTGCATTGGGTACAGGGTTGATAAATTTACTCTTATCGCTTATCCCACTTGTGATCGTAATGTTGATTATTCGCGTACCGATCCGCTGGACGATAATATTCATACCCATCCCAATATTATTCCTGGCGATGTTCGCGCTCGGAATTGGATTACTGGTTTCAGCAATGGCCATGTATTATGCTGATGTCGCTGAAATGTACCAGATTGGGCTCACAGCATGGATGTATTTGAGCCCGGTGATTTGGTCTCCTGAGGTCTTGCCCGAATTGTACCGCTCTTGGATCATCCGCTTGAACCCAATGTATTACTTGATTGAGTTGTTCCGTATGCCGATCTATTACGGAGAAGTGCCTGATTTGTCATTGGTTTTAATTTCAGCTGGGATTGCAACATTCA
>JBFFIU010000219.1:0-6304 GCA_041556275.1 Anaerolineales bacterium
CCAATTCCCATAATCTGTTCCTGATCTGCATGGTGCAGTGTTTCATGAGCGATCTCGGAATGCGATATGGTGCGGCCGTCTGGGGAGGTTGCCTGGCGATCAACCAGACGGATATCTTCGGGGTTTACCGGTGGGTATTCTTCAGACTCATTAAACATCCTCGCAGCACGCTGGCGGATGCGAAGTGAGACGCTCTCCGCAGCTTTGATCACTGCAGCACCTGAGATATAAGTCGTTGATGAAGCATATGCACCTTTATCGAAGGGAGTGAAATCGGTATCTGAGGAATAGATGATAATGTCATCAACCGGCACGCCAAGTACCTCAGCTGCCATTTGTGCTAATACCGTGTCCGATCCGGTTCCCAAATCCGTCGCCCCAACCAGAAGATTAAATGACCCATCATCATTCATTTTGATACTTGCGCCACCCATGTCTAAATACGGAATGGCAGTGCCCTGCATCACTAGGGCGACACCCAACCCTTTGCGCAGGTGTGGTTGACCAGGTACTTGACGCCAGCCTGGAACGCCGAATTTTTGATCCCATCCAATAGCAGCTCTTCCTTGACGAACGCATTCTTCTAACCCACATGTCTCTATCGTTTCCGGTCTTGGTTCGCGGCCTTCACTCCAGGCTGTGCTAAATGGCTGCAATTCACCCTCACGAATTGAATTCTTGAGGCGGAATTCGATCGGGTCCAATTCTAATTCTCGGGCGATCTTCTCCATGTGACGCTCAACCGCCCAAAATCCTTGAGGTACACCGTAACCACGATAGGCACCAGAGGGAGGATGATTGGTATAGACGATATCGGCATAGAAGCGTATGTTCGGTGATACCCGATATTTACCATCCCCAACATACAAAGCCATAGATTTGTGACCAGTATTACCAGTGACAGTCAGGGCATGACAACCGTAAGCACCAGTATCACTCAGGGCGAACATTTCGTTCGCGGTTATGGTGCCATCTTTTTTGACACCAGTTTTCATGCGGATGCGCATGGGATGGCGTGACCGTGAGGCGATGAACTCTTCCTCACGGGAGTATTCATAGATGACCGGCCTGCCCGTCGCAATGGTCAGGTGAGCCGGGACATCCTCGATCAGAACCTCTTGTTTATTACCGAAACCGCCACCAATGCGCGGTTTGATAACCCGGATGCGCTTAATGGGCAAGCCGAGCACAGGCGCCAGCTGGCGACGCGCATGGAAAGGAACCTGAGTACTGGTACGAATGACTAGACGATCATCTTCATCCCAAAAAGTGATCGCAACATGGGGTTCGATATGGGCCTGCTGGACTTTCGGGACTTCATACTCGTCTTCAAATACGAGATCGGCTTCGCTAAATCCCAACTCAACATCGCCGATATCAATGCGAACCTCGGCGGCCAGGTTGCGGCTCGGATCCGATTCAGCAAAATTCACGTATTCGGTTTCATCATGCAGTATAGGCGCACCGGGTTTCAATGCCTCAGCGCTATCTAGGACTGAGGGCAGCAGTTCATATTCGACTTCAATGAGCTCGAGAGCCTGGAGGGCGATCTGTTCTGTTTCCGCGGCGACCATTGCAACCCGGTCTCCTACGAAACGAACTTTCTTGTCTAACGAGAATGAATCTAAAGGTCCTGGGATGGGATCGGATTGGCCCGCAGTGGAATAGACCACACGCGGAATGTCCTGCCAGGTCAAGACAGCAGCAACCCCCTCCAAATCTCTGGCTTTTTCCACATCAATATGCTTTATGCGCGCATGAGCATGGGGGCTGTGTAAAACCTTGGCGATCAACATATCCCGCTTATCGAAATCAGCGGTGAAGGCTGGTTTTCCTTGAACGAGCTTGACCGCATCAACTTTCTTTTCTGGTTTCCCTACCCGCTGCCAGGATTCTGCCTCTGGGGTTACCTGGATACGCGGCATTAACCTGGTAGGGACTAATACTTCTCTTCCAGCTGGCGCGCCGCTATCTGATTGCGGTATCTGGTCGCTGAAGGAACGGGGTTCGCCAAAAAAATCTGGTGGGGCTGGAATAACACCTTCCAAGGGTTCGACCTGCTCGCCGCGCAAGATCGCAGCTGCACGCATTACAGCCTGGACAGGTTTCAAATAACCAGTACAGCGACACAATATGCCTGATAAAACATCTCTTACTTGTGCTTCAGTCGGTTCAGGATAATGATCGAGCAATTCCTTGGCGGCCAGGATCATTGCTGGGGTGCAGTAGCCGCACTGAATGGCACCACTTTCCACAAAAGATTCCTGGAGGGCATGCAGACCTGAAGTATGCTTCCAGCCCTGTTCAGGATGCTCTCCAACCGCCTCGATCGTCTCGATGCGGTGACCCTGCGCCTGGGCAGCTAAGAAAACACAAGCATTGACCGGCTTGCTATCCAGGAGTACGGTACAGGCACCACATTCACCCGATTCACAGCCATGCTTGACTCCAAAGTTTCCCTGCGCGCGTAATACCCTTAATAATGAATCCCCTGGTTTTGTCTCAATTTCATGAACTTGACCATTGACAGTGAGGTTTATTCTCATTGAGCCTCTCGAAGTATGCAAAATACTTTCGCAAACCTAAATATTGATTTCGATCTCTGATTCCAATTCTGTTGCACAACGTTTCACAAGCAGCGCAGCCATTTCTTGACGATATTCAGCAGAAGCCCATTGATCTCCTGCACTACTATACGCATTACGCGCGGCGGATTCCATGCCTTCCTTCTCAGGTCCATCCATTGCAAGAAGAGGGGCTTTACCGTATCCACCCAAGGCTATTCTCGTCCGCCCGGAAGGCCAAGAACCAACAGCAACATATACGATCGGTAAATCGGCTGGGGTTCGAACAACCGAGCGAGTCGCCAGCCTGACATTCAGCGAAAGCTCAATCTGGGTGATGAGCTTGCCCGACAGACTCCGTTCTCGAAGAGCGAGCAGTTCACCCAATGAGATGCTCTCCTCTCCGGGCTGCAATATTAAGGTTGGATCCAGAGCGAGCATTGCCGTGGTAAAGGGCGATCTGCCATCTGAAGACACCAGCGTTCCAGCAATAGTACCCACTTGGCGAAGGTTGTACGATGTCTCCTGGCGAACTGCTCTTTTAAGAGAATCTTGCAGCGATTCGTGTTCCATAAGATTTTGCAGCGTCACAGTAGCACCGATCTCCAGCAGACTGCCCCTGGCACGCAGCTTATCCAACCCCAACTCCTGCAGATCAACAACAGCGACCGGTTCAGATGAATAGTGATCGAGCGCTGTCCCACCCCCCATCGGAATCGCGTTAACTTGATCGTCTGACAGGAGATCGAGCGCTTCGGATATTTTTCTGGGACGATAGTATTCTGAAATCACAACTCACCAACCGATCCTGGGGAGATTGAGTTTTCTTCTTCGTAAACTTTCCATCCCAAGGCTTCCAATTCAACGTTTTCGACGGCACCTTCTGGTAAATCAATCAGCAACGCTTTCGCTTCAGCGAGCAGCTCACCATCAGGATCATAGATCATGCCGATGCTTGTTGCTCTGCGACTCTTCGAACCCTCCGCTCTTCCAACCACTCGAAGAGGCACTCCAATGGGCACATTTTTACGGAAACGCACCTCGAGTTTAGCAGTGTACATGAAGCGAGGTGGATCACCCCTTATGTGGGCGCGACCGGTCACTTCATCTAACATGGCAGTGACAACGCCCCCGTGGACAACACCTGGATAACCCTGGAAATGCTCTGGTACAGTATATTGGGCGGTCACTTCATTGGGGCCAGTCTCATAAAAACGGAGCTGCAAACCATATAGATTTTCCAGACCACAGGCGAAACAATGACGTGAATTAGGTTGAAGTTCGGGCATAGCGGGTTCTCTCCTGATACACAAAATTATACTATGCACAGCAAGGGATAATTTCAAATCATCGAAAGTAATTAACATGCACCAGTTTTTTAGATCAGGATTTGTGGATACTTTATCCTGATGAAGATATACAAGACCAACGCTCCCGGAAATCCCGAGAGCGCAGATCAATCAGAGCAAGAACCAACTTTAGTAATTATTGGCTAAAATCTTTCACTGACGATAAACTTCATCTCCATGTTTAAATTATATGTCGAATTGCCAGTCAAGATGATCGCCTAATTTGCAAAGGTATCGATCAATAATTTGACATCCCCACCAACGGGATACAAGATGGGTGAGGTACAGCCATGCTGGCGATATTCTTCGACCTTTGCACGCGCTTCATCCGGCGTACCGGAGGCAGTGATGCGGTGGATCAATTCCACCGGCACCAGGTGCTTTGCCTGCTGGATCTGTTCTTTGGTCGCCGGCCAACCCAGAATCGATTGTATCTGGTCAACGACATCCTGGGATACACCAGATGCCTTGGCGATATGGGGCTGCTGAGCGAGGTACTGCGTAAGCAGCTCACGCGTGGTATCGATAGCTCGCTCTCGATCGTGATCAACTGAGCAGACAACTAACTGGGGTCGGTCAACATCATCCAGGGTGCGTCCGGCTTTCTTCGCTCCGCGCGCTAACAACTCCAAGGCGCGATCGTTGTATTCAGGAGGAACACAGTAATTGAGCACGACACCATCAGAAATTTCACCGGTGAGCTCCATCATTTTATCCCCCGTGGCGCCGATCATTATGGGAACATTACGCGGCTCCCGGCGCCCATGCACGACATCCAGCTCAATACCATCGACATGTACAAACTGCCCGTGGAAGGTGACATGCTCCATATTGAGCAAACGGCGTAGGACTTCAACTGTTTCGCGCATGGCGGTTAATGGTTTTTTACGTTCAATGCCTACATTGCGAGCCAGCGGGTCCCACCACGCTCCTATCCCGCAGATAATCCGGTCAGGAGCCAGATCATCAAGAGTTAGATATGTAGCTGCCAAGAGACCGATATTCCTCGTCCAGTTATTAATCACCCCCGAACCAACTTTCAAACGTTCAGTGACCGCAGCATATGCTGCCATCGGAACAATTGCATCGCGCACCAAGCGCGATTCAGCCTGCCAGACAGCCTCAAATCCACGCTTTTCTGCATATTGGACATAGTCCAATCCATCACGCAGATCATGAGCGTCTTGCAAATACAATGCTACACGTTCAGCCATTGGGACCTCCAAATTGAGATTTTCTAGGATCAGATTATAGAACAAATCCCCTAGACAGACCAGCCTTCCAGCTCGTCCCCCACCAATTCAAGGTCTTCTGGCACATCCATATCAAGTGCCAACGAAGGAAGTTCACAGATTTCAAGGCGCGCACCAGAACTCATTGCGTTTTGGCAATGCAGTTCAAACGAATTTGGACCATATTCGTATTCAATCATCCCCACAGGACATACCAACAAGGCGTTGGTCCCTTTTCGGCGACGATCGGGTGCAACAACAACAACTGGAGGATCTTTCACGCGACTCAGCATCGCATTGATATCCTCCACTGTGATCATTGGTAAATCAGAAGGAACAATTAATACCCCTCGGGTCGCATAGCTTTTGGCGACAATAGTTGCTCGAGTGAGAGCAATATTCAGCTCAGGTGCCCCATTTTCCTGCACAGTTCGCGCGCCATGAGCGCGAGCAAGCGCTAATGCTGACTGATCGCGGCTGACGACCAATACATGTTCAATATCTGGGATTTCTTGCAAGGTATCAATGGTGTGGATTAATAATTGTCGATTAAGGTTTGCACGCTCTTCCTGTGTCAGTACCCCAGCCAACCTCGATTTTCCCCACCGCAGCGGTTTTACTGGAACGATAGCCCACAAAGTCATTAATATTATCCTTTCGATTTTTACTAATAAGGTGCACGTCTAATGGTTAATCGAGTATAACAATAATTTTGGAACTATGACCAGATAATTTTGTAATTTCGATTGGTTATTCAATTCATAACCTTTTTAGCCTCCTGTCAAACTCCTACCAAAAGCAACCACTTCACCTGCCAGCCGAATTCTATCAGCCTTTGATCGCATGAGCGTGTGTGTCACCAGAGTGGTGATCCCTAATCCAGCGATCTCCGCATCTTGATCAACATCTTGCTCATCAAATACAAAACCTGTCAGCAATCCTGCATTGGATCGAGCGCCGTAATGTTTTGCGACATTCAACGCTGAGGGCTGCAGTCCAAGTTCATGATACATTTTGGCAGCCGGACCCTTAACGGCCTGACCGCTAATAATGGGTGAAACCGCAATGACACGAAGTCGATTTGATTCAGAATATATCGCTTCTTTGATGCCCGGAACAGCCAGGATAGGATCGATGCTCACCCAAGGATTAGATGGGC
>JBFFIU010000220.1:0-6285 GCA_041556275.1 Anaerolineales bacterium
AATTTCGATTGGTTATTCAATTCATAACCTTTTTAGCCTCCTGTCAAACTCCTACCAAAAGCAACCACTTCACCTGCCAACCGAATTCTATCAACATTTGATCGCATGAGCGTGTTTGTCACCAGAGTTCTGATCCCTAATCCAGCGATCTCCGCATCTTGATCAACATCTTGCTCATCAAATACAAAACCTGTCAGCAATCCTGCATTGGATCGAGCGCTGTAATGTTTTGCGACATTCAACGCTGAGGGCTGCAGTCCAAGTTCATGATACATTTTGGCAGCCGGACCCTTAACAGCCTGACCGCTAATAATGGGTGAAACCGCAATGACACGAAGTCGATTTGATTCAGAATATATCGCTTCTTTGATGCCCGGAACAGCCAGGATAGGATCGATGCTCACCCAAGGATTAGATGGGCAGATAACTAAAATGTCTGCCTCCCTGATTGAATCAATTACTCCCGGAGCAGGTTGGGCGGTTTCAATGCCAATGAAGGCAAAGCCAGAAACCTGTGGTTGGCAGGCATACTGTACAAAATATTCCTGAAAAGCCATATCACCCTGATCAGTATAGACTCGCGTTGGTATATGAGCATCACTCATCGGCAGCACGCTGGATTTGATACCCCAACTGTGACAAAAACGCGCAGTCACTTCGCTCAAAGAAGATCCTTCTGCAAGCAGCCGCGTCCTCTCCAAATGGGTACCCAGATCGCGATCTCCAAGTCGAAACCAGGTTGGTCCACCGAGGTCATCCATGCTCTCGAAGGCATTCCAAGTCTCATTCTTTCTCCCCCAGCCCGTGTCTAGGTTGGCAAGTCCAGCCAATGTGTAGCACACGGTATCCAGATCAGGACAGATACGTAAACCAAAGTGATCAAAATCATCGCCAGTATTAACGATCACCTTGAAATTATCAGCTTCCAGGATCTGAGCAAGCCCATCGGCAAGTTTGGCACCACCAACACCACCAGCGAGTGCTACAACTTTCATATCTATCAGCGGAACAAATCCTGTTCTTTTGGCCGGATCAATTCGTTGAGATTACCTTCCCGCAAAGGATAAGGGAAGCCACGTACGAGGATAACAGGTTTACTTTCGGCTGCCTGCCCCATCAGTAAAGATGCTGCCGAAGCCAGTTCATCTGCTGCACCGACCTCGGAGATACGCAGCTGGTAACCGAACAAGTCTTTCTCACCGCGCAAATCAACCAGACCAGGCAGTCCAGAGAGTCCTATTGCTACACCAGCTGTCCCCAACCGCCAAGCGCGCCCATGAGAGTCGATGATCAATACACCTAAACGTGCATCAGAAATTTTTTCCAAGCGTCTCCTGATATTCGCTGCGGTCTCATCCGGATTCAAGGGCAGTAATAGAACCCAATCGCCATCATTTTCTTTCTTGACATTGGATTGATCAATTCCTGCATTGGCACAGACAAATCCTAAATGGTGCTCGACGATGATCGTTCCTGGTCGTGATCGTAGAACAGACTTGCTTTCACGCAGGATCAATTCGACTATGCGCGGATCTTTCTCAGAACGCTCAGCCAGCTCAACAGCCTGTGTCGATGGAGTTACCGTCTTCAGATCAACCAAACGCCCCTCAGATTTGGAGACAATTTTTTGGGCAATGACCAGGATATCGCCGTCTTGAAAAGTTAATCCTGTCCTCTCAAGGGAGGTGAGAATCACTCTGACAAGGTCATCACCTGGTTTAATAAATGGGATTCGGGGTAAGGGAATGAGGGTCAGGGTCAAAGAATGATTTCCAACGACTTCCTATGAATCAAGTTGAATGTCAGATTTCATCCGCCAGATTCCCGGTCGATGCCAGTCACTCGAATAGAGGCAGTGCGACTCTTGTAATACTTATTCAGGCTGATCAACAATGAGGTCATACCTTCCACGACTATGGCATTGTCCAGGTCCCCAGCATAATAGGGGGTTAAACCAATGGATTCGGCCAAGGTGGATACCACCTCCGCAGCGGATAGATCATCTGCGCAGATGAGCACATCTTCATCAAGAGGCTGGTCGAGGTTTCTACGCAGAGCGGCTGCAGGAACACTTTGAAAAGCCGCGACAACAGGAACATCTTCACCAAGGATATCCTGAGCAATCCTAGCAGCTGAGGGAGGAGGCGGAGGATCAGGTTGGCGAAAATCTACCCGAGCTGTTGCATCGACCAAGATCTTGCCTTTTAGAGCATCTTTCAAACCCTCCAGAGCCGCCTGGTGAGCAGTGAATACGACGGTGAGTACGCATATTTCCGCTTGCCGCGCAGCCGCGCTGTTTTGAAGGCCTCGGATCGAGTTTATATTCAATTTTTGATTTAATTCTGCGGCAACCGCCTGTGCTTTCTCCGTTTGGCGCGAGCCAATGATAATTGGATAACCTGCCTTTGCCCAACGCATGGCTAACCCGGGTCCTTCTTTTCCCGTTCCGCCGAGGATGGCAAGCGTTGGAAGATTCTGCTTAGATGTCATGGATTCTCCGATCTCCTCATGGTACAAAGCTATTATAACGTTCCCACACCTGAGGGGCCAGTTCTCTTGCCCTGGCAGTGATCGCTTCTTCATCCATTGTGAGCAGCTGACGATTGTGCATCAACAATTTACCAGAAACGATGGTAGTGGTGACCATGCTCTCATGAAAGCCGAAGATGATCTGCCAAGGAAGATTGCCAGCTGTCAGGGGAGTGTGGGGATGGTAATCTACGAAAATTAAGTCTGCAAAACCACCAGGGATCAGCTTCCCTAATGGCGCTTCTGGGAAGAATACATTTGCTAACGCAGCATTATTCTTAACCCCCAGCTGCACGACTGTTTCACCCGAAAATCGGCGTGGATCGCGGTGCCAGACCTTGTGAAGAAGATAAGCGGTCTTCCATTCCTCCCACATCGTATGTGAGAAACCGTCCGTCCCAAGTCCCACATTGACACCAGACCGCAACAATCCCTCTACTGGCGCAACGCCAACCCCGTTATTCATATTGGAGCGCGGCTGATGTGTCACCCAAGTACCGCTTTCCGCCAGCAAATCCGCTTCTCTGATATCGATATGAATAGCGTGTGCAACTATCGTCTTTGGACCCAGAATGCCGTGTTTTGATAATCGATCGACAACCCGCATACCCGATCTGCTAAGACTATCATATTCATCTTCCTCATGCTCTGCAACGTGAATATGAAAACCGATATCCTCTGGGACCGCACTCCGGCAGGCATCCAAACTCGCTTCCGATAGGGTCAGACTGGCGTGTAGACCAAAGGTGCCGGCAATATTTCCTCCTGCTGAACGGGGTTCACTAATCTGCTCTATAAAGCGGATGTTCTCCCTGATTCCATCTTTGGCTTTTTCGTTTCCGTCGCGATCGGTGACCTCATAGCACAATACGGCGCGCAATCCAGAAACTTCAACTGTACGGGCGATCACATCCAGCGATCCATCGATGGCATTGGGAGAAGCATGGTGATCGATCAAGGTTGTCGTACCATGCTTGATGGCATCTACCAACATCACCTCTGCAGAAGATCTAACATCTTCATAACCCAATGATTTATCTAATGGCCACCACAATTTTTTTAATATCTCGGGAAAATCCTTTGGGGCTGGTCCAGGAATAGCCATTCCGCGCGCAAAGGCACCATAGAAATGTGTATGGGCACATATGTTTCCCGGCATGACATATTGTCCCCCGGCATCTATTCGTTCTGCCTTTGGATAGCGCTCCTGAAGCAGATCTTGAGAGCCAATTTCAACAATGCGTCCCCCGGAAATATATATCGCCTGGTCTTCCAAGATCTGATTGGGGTTTTCCCAAGTAATGATTTTTCCATTGGTGATTAACATCCCTATTATCTCCTTTAAAACGCCTCACATGGATCGCACCAATTGCTCTTGTTCGGAGACCTCGATCGCGCCGGGTATGAATTCACGTACCCAACTGACGGCCTGATCACTGGAATAATCCATACCACGTTTTGCGAGGCAGGCAAGGAACATGCCCGTACGGCCAATACCAGCATGACAATGAATGGCGACAGAATCACCCTGGTAGGCGTGGTCTAGAACCTCTGTCACTGCCTCGTCCAATTCAGCTAACTCCGGTACGCTGAAATCCAGAATGGGAAGATATAAAACTTCGAATCCTTCTGAATTGTAGATCGATCGTAAATCATGTCCGGTAAAATTTTTGGCTTCTTGATCACTGGTCAACATCACAACCAACATAATGTTTTTGCGCTTATATTCATCAACCAATACTCCACCCGGATCATAAGAACTAAAAGGCATTGCGCTGCGATAAACCTCACCTTGCAGGGGAAATGGGAGTTTGGTTAATTCCATAATAATATTTTATTATCCCCTTTACATTAAAGTAAGTGTGCTGACAGATACATGAGATCAATCAAAAATAGTTGGGAGATCCTTTTCCAGAGCTGTGAAAGCATCCTGGATATGGCGAGGACGGGTTCGTTCACCAGAGAGTGCCTGAGGGATTTCATGTTGGGCGAAGAAGGCGACTTCAGAAGTTTCGTCGCTTGGGCGCGGCTCGCCGCTAATGATATCGCATAAGAACACGATCTTAAAAGCATGGAAAACTTCCAATGGCCCTGTACGGTTGGCATCATAAATGCCAATCACTTTACGCGCCTTGACCTCAAAACCAGCCTCTTCGAGAACTTCCCTTTCGACTGCCGCGGATGGAATATCACCGACATCGGCCCAACCGCCAGGCATCGTCCAAGCGTGATCCATTATTTCGCGCACTAAAAGCAGTTCGCCATTAAGAAAAACCGCTCCTCTCACATCAACTCGTGGAGTGGCGTATCCGATCTGCTCATTAAAAAGATCTACTGTCTCTGTTTGATCCAGATTTGAATGTTCAGCGATTATTTCAGCTGCGATTTCGAACAAGCGCTGATAGCGCTGACGCTGGAAGATATTATCTGAAAAATGCATTCCAGTTTGGGCAATGGCCTGGATTTCGCGTGCCCAATCTAACCACCTTGGTGTTCTATTATCCAATTGATGACCTTTTGACGTCATAAGCGAAGGTTTATTTGGGTAGTTTTCCGAGCTGGCGAACGATATCTTCTTGATCGACCGGTAATCGATCCACCCTAACTCCCACAGCATTGTAAATGGCATTGGTAATGGCTGGCGTAGTAGGGATGCTTGAAAGCTCTCCAACACCTTTAGCACCATAAGGTCCATCTTCGGCAGGGTGTTCTACTACAATCGAATGAATCTGCGGAGTTTGTACAATAGAAGGCATCCTGTAGCGCGCCAGATGATCTGTAACCACCTGCCCATCCTTGACGATAAAATGTTCTGTGAGTGCATTGCCCAAACCCATAACGACGCCACCTTCAACCTGACCTTGAAGACCGAGAGGATTGAGAGCCTTACCAACGTCATTGGCAGCGATCACATTCAATACCTGGACTTCACCTGTGTTGGTGTTCACCTCTACCTCTGCAGCCTGGGCAGCAAAAGAGAAGGCAAAATGCATATTTCCAGGTTCACCCAAGGGATCAGTAGTTGGCGCCCAGTACTCGTACAAGGCGCGCGGCGAACGACCTTCATCAACCATTTGTGAATGGACGGCATCCATAGGCAGCTGCTGCCCATTTAATCGGACCAATCCCTCTTCGAAGCGCACATCCTGGGGAGGTTGATCGTATTTCTCAGCTAAATGAGTCGCGATCGCCTGGCGTAAAACCTGAGATGCCAACCTGGCTGCATTGCCAGTGACATAGGTTTGTCTTGAAGCTGTCGTTGGCCCTCCATCGGGTGTCAAATCGGTATCTGAGAGTAATACGCGCACCTGGCTAGGTGAAGTGGTGAATTCTTGAGCGACGATCAATTGTAATACCGTAACCAAACCCTGTCCGATCTCAGCTGAAGAAGTGCGGACTTCATAGATGCCATCTGTACAAAGTTCAACTTCGGCAGATGCTTTATCCGGAGCGCCACCTCCCAAGCCCGTATTTTTGTAACCAACGGCAAAGCCCCATGCTCGTTGCAGGTGTGGAGCTCCATCGACCGATTGCGGTTTAAACGGATCACCATTTGATCGGGATTGCATTTCTGTGCGAACCCGCTGGATGCACTCCTGCAATCCCACACTCTCTGTCAGCACCTGACCAGTATTGGTTGTACTTCCCAAATCTAAAGCATTAATCTGGCGAATATGTACAGCATCTATATCCAATCTTTCCGCCAACATATCTATCATGCTCTCGACAGCGAAACAGGACTGGGTAACACCAAAG
>JBFFIU010000221.1:0-6283 GCA_041556275.1 Anaerolineales bacterium
TTACCACCTGGTGTGAGGGTGCAAGCAATAACCAATCTAATAAATCATGATAATCGCCACCATCATATTCGTGGTCACTTTGATAGTGATCTTCACCGAATGGATTCCCCGCACGATAGCCGCCATTGTAGGCGCTGCCCTGATGGTAGGAGTGGGTATTTACGCTGGCTTTTACGGAGAGGAGCAGGCAATTGAAGCCATTGATTTTCACACTATAGGTCTTCTCCTCGGAATGATGACCCTGGTCGCTCTCCTACAACCGACAGGCTTTTTCCAGTATATAGCCACTTTGGTCGCCCGTTCATCAAGGGGCAAACCTGTTCTCTTGCTGATCTTATTGGGCACTGTCACAACTGTGCTTTCAATGCTCCTCGACAATGTGACGACGGTGGTGATCATTGCCCCGGTCGCTGTTCTGATCGGTGAGATTTTGGGCATGAGTGTAGTTCCATTGTTAATGGCTCTTGCTTTATTATCAAATACAGGTGGCACGGGTACCCTGATCGGAGACCCCCCTAATGTATTGATTGGATCGGCTGCAAACCTGTCATTTAACGATTTTCTGGTCAATGCGCTGCCAGTTGTGGTAGTTGCCTGGTTCGTAGTACTGGGTCTGCTGTTATTTCTCTTCAGGAAGGAACTACGAAAGCCGCCCGCCCATGCCGAGGCTGTACAAAAGCTTGATCCCGCCAGAGCCTTAGACGATCCAATCACTGCAAGGAAGGTGATTATCGTTTTGATAGGAACGGTCTTGCTATTTTTCCTCCAGGAGCTGCTGGAATTCAGTTCATCATTCATCGCTCTGTCAGCGGCAGGCGTGGCTCTGCTGTGGGTCCGCCCCAACACCCAGGAGCTGTTCGAACGAATTGAATGGAGCGTGCTCGTTTTCTTCATCGCCTTGTTCGTCATGGTCGGCGGGCTGGAATCATCTGGCGCCCTTGACCAGATCGCTGAAGTGATGACCGAAGCCGCCAGCCTTAATCCAATCTTACTTGGCATCATTTTCATTTGGGTGGTGGCTATATTGTCCGCTATCGTAGATAACATCCCGATCACCATTGCCTTGATCCCGGTGATCATTCAATTGGGTTCGTCAGGGATAAATACGGCACCCTTGTGGTGGGCACTTGCATTTGGGGCAGGATTTGGGGGGAACGGCACAATCATCGGCTCCTCGGCCAATATTGTTGTTGCCTCGCTGTCAGAACGGACACGCACCCCCATCACATCTGCGATGTGGATCAGGCGAGGTTTGCCAGTAATGATAGTCGCTTGTGTCATAGCCAGCATCCTATTTGCAATTTTTTTCCCTTTTTACAACCAGTAGCCCCATTCGATGATGGCTCTTTTATCACTCGGCAGTTGATTAACCCCGTCAAATCTTGTTCCTAAAGTGACCATGTCCTCAAATAAGGTATACAGCAACGCGGATGATGCTGTTGATATCAATTTGAATCGATACATCAAGTATTTCATCTCCCCTTAACTTTACTCAGGCAACCAGTATCAGTATCACAATCAACTTGGCGAAATTAAGTTGACAAAATTCATATATTTCGGTATAATCCGAAATAACAGAAGGAGTTGAATTATATGGTTACATTAACACCAGTTATGAAGAATATCATTCTGCATTGGGGAGAGATGGGTTCTTCTTGGGGTATCAACCGTTCAGTAGCTCAAATATACGCACTGCTCTATTTGTCTCCTGACCCGCTCACAGCAGATGATATTAGCTCTTGCCTAACAATCGCCCGCTCAACGGTTAGCACAGGATTACACGAGCTGCAGACATGGGGTGTGGTGAAAGTCCTGCATGTGCTTGGAGATCGTCGCGATCACTTCACCACGATGAACGATATCTGGGAGATCTTTCGCGTCATATTGGATGAACGCAAGCAGCGGGAGATCGACCCCACACTAGAATTTCTCCAGCAGAGCGTTCAGGAAATGCAGACTCAATCTGTTGACCAAATCCACGTGCAAAAACGTGTTAATGACATGCTTGAATTCTTCGAAACTGTCACTGCGGTATACGAGCAGGTCGAGAATATTCCAACTAATAGGTTGAAGGAGCTTTTTCGGATGGGCAATAAATTAACAGGTCTCGTTGATCAAGTTGCCCGAGATTAGATTTGTCAAATGCAATCTTAAGAGCATAGAGATAACGCAAATTGCAAATTCAATGAATGGAGCATCGATGTGATGGTAGATTACAACTTGGATACGATGCAATACATAAGCACAATCAATAAGAATAAAGGTTACGAACTGATTCAAGATAATTTAAGTCTGGTCGAACAGCAATTGTTGGCAGAGCAGCCAGGCCAGCATAGTTTATTGACTGAGGCAACATTTCAACTTCTCCAGGCTGGTGGTAAGCGAATTCGTGCAGCCATATGCCTGTTATCTGCTGGAATTTTTGCAGCCGATTCGGATCGGTCACATTCGTTAGCTGCAGGTGTAGAAATGCTGCACACTGCCACGCTGGTTCACGACGACTTCATTGATGGTGCATTGTTACGTAGAGGCAGGCCTACGCTGAATGCTGGTTTGAATGCCAATTTCACTGTCCTCATCGGGGATTACTTCTTTGCCCGTGCAGCGAATCTGGTTTCAAAAACAGATAATTTAGACATTATGAATCAATTCGCTGATACGCTGATGACGATCTTGAATGGCGAGATCAACCAGCAGTACTCGCTTTGGCAAGTCGATCACCAGGAATATTATGATCGAATTTATGCTAAAACAGGGGCTATGTTTGTACTGGCAGCAAAGTCAGCCGCGGCACTTGGTGGGGCAGACCAGAAAGAACTCCTGGCTATGGAGAAGTATGGCTATTATTCGGGGATCGCTTTCCAGATCGTTGACGATGTTTTTGATTTCACCAATAAACAGACCCAGCTGGGCAAGCCAGTAGGTAATGATCTGCGCCAGGGCCTGATCACGCTGCCTACTCTGATTTATAGCGAAAGATATCCGAATGACCCAAATCTCAAGTTGCTTCTTGAAGTGCAGGACGGAAACCACCCAGCTGCAGCGAAATTAATTTCTTCGATACTGGATTCTGGTGTGATCAATGATGCGATCAACAAGGCAAAAGATCTGGTCTCTCAGGGACAACGTGAACTAAAAGCGGTTCCCTATTCAGGATATGTTGAGGCATTAGCTTCGCTAACAGAAACGATCATCGAACGCAAAGTGTGAATGTAATAAAGATTATCTGCCTGACGGTCTCATTATTCTAGAAAACACATTATTGAAAATGAGAGAAACCATGGATATCAAATATCATATAATTGGGTAAAAATTACCTTTATTATGAAATTTTATTAAATCAATTGAAAAGAGGTTAGAAATATGAATAACAAGCATAAGATAAAAAGTGTAATCACGAGCGATTTGGAGGGGCGAATTCAGACGTATAATCAAGGTGCGGAGGAGATCTTTGGCTACCGGCCTGAAGAGGTGATTGGAAAAAAGCGGGTCTCGCTCTTCTCTCCTGGCCAGACAGTACTGGAATATGTACCAAACTGGCTCAAAGTTGCTAGTGAGCAAGGGGAGTACCGTACAAAAACGGTATTTCTGGATCGCGAAGGGAAACCGATCGCGGCAGAAGTTCGTATCACCCCCACTTTCAAGGATGGTCAGCAAATTGGGTATTGTGGTGTGACTGAGGTTCTTGAGGATGTCAATCCTGAGGAAGTGGCGCCAAATATCAGTTTCATGACTCGCGCCTTCTCCTGGATGGTCATCACGCGCGCACCCTTCCTCACCGCCATCATTGTCCCCATTTTGCTGGGAGCATCCTGGGTCGCATACAAAAACCTTATCCAACCCTTCCCCTGGGACTTGTTTTTCATGGCGCTTTTTGCTGGGATCTTCTTGCACATTGCTGCCAATACATTCAATGATTATTTCGATTGGAAAAGCGGTACAGACCAGGCCAATAACGACTACTTCCTCCCCTATTCAGGCGGCAGCCGCTCTATTGAGCTAGGTTTGATCAGCGAGAAAAGCCTCTTTCGAGTTGCTTCAATATCACTCCTGATAGCCGGCACCTTGGGCCTGATCCTCACCTTGCGCAGCGGACCAGGGATTCTGATCTTTGGAGTCATTGGTGCACTATCGTCCTATTTCTACACGGCGCCTCCATTGCGTCTGGCGGCGCGTAAAGGACTTGGCGAGTTGCTCATTGGCTTGAATTTTGGACCTCTGGCTACTGCGGGAACCGTTTATGCCCTAACCGGCAGCGTCACATTGACCGATTTCTTGATCGGTATTCCGATAGGTCTATTGACTACGGCTATCCTCTGGATTAACCAGTTCCCAGATGAAGATTCCGATCGGGAGACCGGTAAGATCAACTTGGTCGTAATGTTGGGAAAGAAACGCGCCCGTTGGGGATATCTGCTGCTACTGGCTGCTGCATTCGGTTTGCTGCTATACTGGCTTGCAGTAGGAGTGCTTCCCTTGGCTACCCTGCTTGTCCTTGGGAGCATCCCTCTGGCTGTTTATGCTGGTCGAGTTACGGTGCGAGAATACAACCAGAGAAGCTTGATTCGCGCCAATGCTGCAACTATTCAACTGCACCTAGCATATGGCTTGTTGTTGGTAGCAGGTTTGCTTTTGAGCGTATTTTTTAGCGGTCTCCCCACTATATAAACCACGTCAATAGGTATAAATTCTATCGATCGAGTTCGTACCACATCTCACAGGAATTCTTGTAAAACAAGATAATACCCCGACCACTGAGTGCGGTCGGGGTATTCTTGCAAATCAAGTTCGCCCCTAACCAGTTTGTCAGATCACCTGTTATTTCCGCCGCGCTGACCATACCAACAGCAGCACACCGGCAACTACCAGGACGATCACAAGCGGCGCACCTATCCTGGATAAACTGGGTTGTGTCTCTGCATTGGCGGTATCAGTGACACTGGGAAGTGTGGATATCAGCTCCTGGGTGGATGTGGGAGCGACCGGAGTCTGGGTGATCGTGGGGGTTGCGCTTGGTAGAGCCTGCATCGTGTTGGTTGGAACCGGCGTGACCGTAGCTGGCGGCGTTACGCGCAGGAGCAACTGCTGTCCAGGCCGGATGATGGATTCCGCATTGAGATTATTCCAGGTCATCAGTTCGCTCAGGTTGATCTCGTAAAGGTCTGCAATCCCAGCAAGGAATTGGCCGCTCTCCACGATGTGGTAGTAATTGCCATCACTTTCTGGGGTAAGTTTTTCAATCGGCGTCAGCGGGCGTGGGGTCGGGCTGGGCGTGACATTTCCGGGATCGATCAGCAATTTCTGGCCGATTTGCAGCGGCCAATCGCCTTGCAGACCATTAAGGGCTAAGATTGTATCCACTTTGACTTTGTAAGCCTCCCCGATCATGATCAACGCCTGGTAGGGCTGCACTTCGTGAACGATCTTGCCCTCAGGGTCAGGGGTTGCCATGTGTACCATCCACACCGGCGTGGGGGTGGCGTAGCCTTCGGTGCTACTGGTGGGGATGAACAGCTCCTGGCCCACAATCAGGTCATTATCCCTTGAAAGGTTGTTCCAAACCTCCAGATCGCGGATCGTGATTTGATATGCGATGGCGATCGACCAGAAAGACTGCCCAGCCTGGACGAGGTGATAAATTCTGCCATCAGCATCAGGCTTGGCGATCTTCACCGGGGTGATGATCTGCGAAACCGGGGGGACTGGGTTTGTATCACTTTCGGTATCACCCCCGGGCACGGATTTATATTCACCACAAGCCTTGTCGGAGGAGTACGCAGCCTGCAAAATATAATAATAGCGGCCATCCGCAGCCTGAGCTACGCCCGCCCCCACATGGCAGTAAGCTGGATTGACCGCCGGGCGCATATGTTCGGGATCGGCCCAGGCCTGCATGATCTCATCAACGCTCGTATTGTCAAAGCCCACGGCAAAATTTTCGGTAGCCCAAACGGTGCCCCCGCCGCCATAGCCTGCCGCAGCGATGCGTCCGCGCACATCTCCAATATGCCAGGACATATAATTCGCAGCCATGATCTCGGCAGTGGCCTGCGCCACGGCATTGACGATTGGATCTTCGATCAAAGCTGGTAATCCACGCGAGACCCGCAGCGTGTTCATCGCCAGGATCAACTCACTGCGGGATACTGCTCCCGATTGGGCTTGAACTCCCGGCTGGTTGGTCGTCGATGTCAGCAGCCAGCTGAGCAGCAGGCTGATCAGGATCATGATTTGATATCGCTTTCGATGATTTCGCATCATGCGCAGATTCTAGCACGAAAAA
>JBFFIU010000222.1:0-6275 GCA_041556275.1 Anaerolineales bacterium
CACTGATTGATTCTGAGGATTTAGATCTCCCGTTCCAAGCGGGTAAATCTTCTCTCGATCATCCAATCCACAAATCCAGGAAAAAGGATATTCAACCAAACAACGAAACGCATAGCCCAGGGAATTATCACGGTTCTCCTGGGACGCTTGACGATGCTCATGACCCCCTTAGCGACATCTTGCGGGTCCAGCCGGAGTGAAGCAGGGGTTGTACGGCCAGTTTTACGCCTGGCACCGGTATGCTGACTGAACTCAGTTCTCACACTACCCGGATAGATACCGGAAACATGGATGCCAAATACTCCCACCTCACGGCGTAAAGCTTCTGTAAACCCACGTACACCAAATTTACTGGCTGCATAAACAGTATACGTGGGAGTGGCCACAAAGCCGCCCAACGATACCATGTTAATAATGTGGCCGGACCGCTGCTCAATCATATAAGGCAAAACTTCTCTGGAGACCAGGATCGTAGCGATCAGATTGATACGCAGCTGTGCATCAATATCACTTACAGGGTCAAGCTGCTCACACCAATCCAAGCGACCAAATCCCGCGTTGTTGAATAAAATATCCAACCGACCGAATCGATCGAGGGTACTGCTCACCAGATTTTTGATGTCCTCAACCCTGGTCAAGTCAGATCCTACAGCAAGCGCTTGCCCGCCAGCATGTTGAATCTCCTCCGCAAGAGATTCCAAACGATCGAGGCGGCGCGCACCCAATGAAACCCGGTACCCTTCCTGGGCAAATAGACGTGCTGTTGCCTCGCCAATCCCTGAGGAAGCTCCGGTGATCAAAATGACAGGCTGGATTGTCATAACCGACTCACCAATTCTCGTGATTCAAATCTCATTTGAACAATTAAGCTCTACTACATAATTAAACACCACTTTTCCAGAAAGGCCTCAGTAATCCTAAACTGATAGCCAAATAAGGGAAAAGATGTTGACAGAAGATCAAAAATTTGATAAAATTATTACAAATCAGTTTGCACAACAAACCAGTCTATCCAGGATGAAAATATGAAAAACAATCTTGAGCAGATTACGAAACGCACTCGACAATATTGGTTCTCAGATGGATTTGTAGAAATCGTCAACGGGGTTATCTTCCTATTTCTGGGAGTATATTTTTATGTTCAGTCTGCCCTGCCAAGCCGATCGTTGTGGTTAATCCTTCTTCAAGCAGGCTTTGTAGTTTTGCTCTTCGGGACAATATTTCTCGGCGGGCGTTTTGTGAACATTCTCAAGACACGCTATACCTATCCCAGAACAGGTTACATTGGTTTTCGTCCTCCGCCCAGAACAAATCGCTGGATCGCCGCTGGGGTTGCCTTACTCATGGTTATCCTATTATTGGCACTTTTTAATGCCACTCCCATTTCTCTGAATTGGCTCCCGGCGACTACTGGTTTCATCATCGCTGCTTTCTGGCTGATCAGCGCTGCCAGGGTTAGAATGCTTCGCTTCTACCTTTTAGCTGCAATGTCGATGATACTGGGTGCTTGGCTTTCTTTTGCCCATATTGGAATATTACAAGGTATTGCAGCATATTATAGCGGCATGGGCTTGATCTTGATTGGATTCGGTAGCCTAACCCTTGCCAAATACCTGCGCCAATCACCGGAAATAGATGAAAATCCTGCCATACAAGGAAATAGCTGACTCTCTCTGAGAGACATGTAATAAAAACAGGGAACTAGAAGAGTGAGCATTGATCCCCGTAAATTCGCCGATGTTGACCGAATGATCCACGAACCGGCGCGGCTGATGATCTTAACCATATTGTCAGCCGTTGATAGCGCAGATTTCCTCTATCTGCAACGTGAAACGGGCCTTACCAAGGGTAATCTTTCTTCCCACCTCTCAAAATTGGAGGATGCGGAGTACATCACTATCGAGAAGACCTATCGTGGCAAGATCCCTCTTACCATTTGCAAGTTGAGCGGTAATGGACGCAGAGCCTTCACAGAATACCGCGACCAATTAAAGTATATCGTCGATAACACTTGAGAATTAAAAGCATGAGTTTATATGCCATTCGAACGGAAAGATTAAGTCGAGACTTCACTGCGGTGCGTGCTCTAGATGAACTTTCCATTGAAGTTCCGACTGGGAGTGTTTTTGGTTTCCTGGGTCCAAACGGAGCCGGTAAGACCACCACAATCCGCCTATTATTAGGTTTACTCGAGCCCACCCGAGGACGGGCTGAGGTGCTCGGTTTGGACACCCAGACTCAAGCGGACTCAATCCGCATGCAATGCGGTGCTTTGCTCGAACACAATGGACTCTACGAACGCCTTAGTGCAGAAGACAACTTGCAGTTCTACAGCAAAGTTTGGAGGTTGCCCTCACCTGACCGGCAGGTGCGCATTAAGGAATTACTCACTCATCTAGATTTATGGGAACGCCGTAAGGAACCCGTCGTTAACTGGAGTCGTGGCATGAAGCAGAAACTGGCCATGGCGCGCGCTTTACTCCACCGTCCGGCACTGCTCTTCCTGGACGAGCCGACCGCCGGCCTCGACCCAGCTGCAGCGGCTAAGCTACGAGACGATTTGGCGGATCTGGTGGAGCAGGAAGGAGTAACTGTCTTCCTCAATACGCACAACCTGGCTGAAGCTGAAAGGCTCTGCCATCAGATCGGTATCATCCGCCAGGGAAAATTACTCGCCGATGGTGCCCCCAGCGAGCTGCGTGCCCAGGCGGGCAACCCACAGCTCATTATCACTGGTAAAGGATTTACTCCCCAAGTTATCCAACAATTGCTTGACCGAGTGGAAGTCCTATCCGCAGATTTGCAGGATCACAATCTGAACATCCAACTGACGGATGGTGTTGAAACGGCCGCACTGGTCAGCTTATTGGTCGGATCAGGCGCCCAGATTGAGGAGGTCATCAAGACTCATTCCAGCCTGGAAGATGTCTTTCTGGGTCTGGTGAACGAAGACGAAGGGGACTTAGAGGAAGAACAATGATAGCTGACATAATCACAATCATGTGGAAAGAAGCCAGGGAACTTTTCGCTCAGCGTTCTGGTTTGCGAGGAGGCTGGATCGGACTACTGGTGTTAATTGCTGTTTTTGGAGTATTGATGCCCTTACAAAGCGGAGCGGAATGGCTGTCCGCGCCAACGACAATATTATTGTGGGCCTGGGTACCTTTTATACTGGTAAACAGCGTAGTAGCTGACTCGTTTGCAGGGGAACGCGAACGCCATACACTTGAAACACTACTTGCATCCCGTCTATCCGATCGAGCCATTCTGTTTGGGAAAATTGGAGCAGCGATCGCCTATGGTTGGGGAATTACCCTGATCGGTGTTCTGGTTGCGCTGGTGACTATCAATATCGCTCACGGCGAGGGGGAACTGCTGCTGTTCCCCCTCCAAATCGGTGTGGCGATTGTGTCATTGTCATTTCTGATCGCTTGGTTGGCTGCAGGATTGGGTATATTGGTTTCGCTGCGCGCAGCTTCTGTGCGGCAAGCCCAGCAAACCCTCAGCCTGGCGTTCTTATTCCTGTTTATCCCGCTATTCCTGCTTCCATTGCTTCCAGACTCATTACGCGATGCGGTAAGCCGTCTTGTGAGTGGCTTGGATTTCCAAGTTTTGGGAATTCTTTTTATAGCTTTGCTCCTGACAGTCGATCTCGTCCTCCTGGCCGCAGCAATGAAGTTCTTCAACCGGGCACGCCTGATCCTCAGCCAGCCTTGAGTGCACAAATACACAAATTATTCCTCACTTAGCTGATTGGATGATAAATAATCTCGACCTAACGCATCACATTGAGTTTTATTCATTTTTTTTAACAGCCCAATCTTGACTTAGCATAAAAGAAGCGTTATAGTTAATGACGCAATGCGTCAAAATTATGCATACAGGAGGTGTTCTAATGGCATCCAAAGCTGAAGCCGAAGTCATTGAAGAAGAAGTCGTTGTTGAAGAGCCAAGCATTCTAGAGAGCTTGCGGCGAGTATTACTGGCCAGTGTAGGCGCAGTAGCATTAACAATTGAGGAAATCGGGGACTTGGTTGACAAGCTCGTTGAGCGCGGCGAGATCGCCGAGCAAGAAGGTAAGAAATTGATCAATGAAATCAAGCAAAAACGCATGAAGAAGGCAGACGAGGCTGAAGATATGGCCTCAACCCGCATGCGCGAGATGATGGATAAAATGGATATCCCCACCAAGTCTGATATCGATGATCTGAGCGCCAAGATCGCAACATTATCGAAGAAAGTAGACGAACTAAAGAAGGCACAGAGCCAGGGATAGTAACTAAGTGCCTTAAAGCTGGAATAAATACCGATGCGCGTGGAGCAAATCCACGCGCGTTAGTTATTATGAAAATGATTTTTTGAACTAGCGATTCAATTTCGATCTTCCGGAGCGAAGCACCGACCATGCCAAACGGATTGCTAAGAATACTAATACAAAAAATCCGATCAAGATGATCCAGGTCAATAGCCCCCAAGGCCAGGTATAATCCAGGCGCGGCAGCAGTAAAGCAAGCGCTACCAAGAGGGCGGCCACCAGAACACTGAAGATAATCCGGTTAATTAATCGATCTAATGTGTTGATAATTGGATCGAGTTGCGGTAATTCTGCCTGCACGGTAAGTTGACCGCGCTCCACCTGATCGAGGATTTGCGTGGTCTTACGGGGTAAGACTGTGGCGAAATCCTTCCAGTCTAACGCCATGCGTAAAACCCCAGGACCCCAAGAGGAGGGCAGCCACATCCTGCGAAAAAGCTTCCCTATATATGGTTGTGCGGCTTCGAATATATCAAAATCAGGATCTAAAGCCAATCCAACGCCTTGCATGATCACAGTGGTCTTGATCAGCAGGTAGTAATCCGGTGGAATACGCAGCTTATATTCATAGATGATCGGCTGGATCATTTTCACCACTTCTTGGGCTGAGATCTCATAAATCGGCAACCCATAATATCTCATTATGATGCGCCGTAAATCGCGGTAAAGGCCTGCCCGGTCGACCCGGTAATCAACCACCCCCATGCGCTGCAGCTGGTCAACGACTGCTTCCACATCCATCTGCACTGCAGCAATGAAAAGCCGAGCCAGGTTAGCCCGGTCACGATCGTCCAGACGCCCGACGGTTCCAAAATCGAGCACGCCGATCACCTCTCCAGGAAGGATCAACAGATTTCCTGGATGCGGGTCAGCATGGAAGAAACCATCGATCAAGACCTCTTTGAGCACAAAATCAGCTGCATTTGCAGATATGCGCTGGCGATCATAGCCAGCAGCTTCCAACCCTTCCAAATCATTGATCTTGATGCCGCGGATACGTTCCATGACCAACAAACGGTTTGTCGTGTATTCCCAAAATATTTTTGGCACATACATGTGCCTTTCATCAACAAAATTCTGGCGGAATCGGTCAGCATTCCAGGCCTCCCGGCGGAAATCCATCTCAGTTCGCAAGGCAGTCGCAAACTCCTCCGTCAGATCAGCCACTTCATAGCGAGTACCAAACGATGTGCGCTGCTGGGCTTGCTGCGCCAGATCATAGATAATATCCAGATCTAAATTGACTGTCTTATTAATATTGGGTCTCTGTATCTTGACCACGACCTCTTCGCCACTGATCAAGTGAGCAACATGCACTTGTGCCAAAGAAGCTGAAGCGATTGGCTCGGTGTCAACTTGGGCGAAGAGTTCTTCAACAGGTGCACCGAGTTCTGCCTCGATCACCTGGCGAGCCTCATCCCAGGAAACTGGAGCGACTTCGTCCTGCAAGCGACTTAATTCCTCGATATATTCTAGCGGCAGGATATCGGAACGGGTGCTCAGAATTTGCCCGAATTTTATAAAAGTAGGACCAAGATCTTCTATGGCCAACCTCAAGCGGCGAGCGTTCGTCATATCACCGTCTGTGATATCCTTACGTCTCCGCCACCAGCGAGGAATGTTCAGGCGATCACTCATCCCCATCTGGGCCAGGAATGCCCCAAATCCATAATCCGCCAGGATTTCAACAACTTGGCGATAGCGACGAATATAGCGAGGTCTAATCAGCATGAGTTAATTTAGGGTAGTCAAGGTGTATGAATAAATTCGGGTCAGATTTCATCAGAAATACCAGAACAGCTGCGTGGAACAAGTACTGATAAAATCATGTGGATTCTATCACAAGATAACTTTGAGTTACCGACCAAGGGCTTGGAAGCGATTCGAGGCTCTCAAATCAACGAACCCATCTCGATCAACTTGAGTCCAGCTTATTGAATATATGTGTCCAACCTCATCC
>JBFFIU010000223.1:0-6217 GCA_041556275.1 Anaerolineales bacterium
GCAGACATCAAAATCGACCTCGAGGCTGGTCGCTTACTTGGATATCGAGCATCCGCTACCCACGATAAAGGTGAACGCGCGGGCAATGAATATGCTGTCGCGAAGTATTTCACCACCGAAGCTGCCCAGAGAGCGGCCAAAATGGCAGCCGATATGCATGGCGGCTATGGCTGCATGGAAGAATTCGCGGTGACACGATACCTGCGTGATTCTTTCGTCCTGGGTCCTTCGGCCGGCACCTCGGATATCATGAAGGTGATCGTATCTCGCTGGGCGTTATCATAACAGCCAGGGTCTTACTTTACTATTCAAATAACACTTCATGATTATGGATTCAATATTTAGGATCGTCGTTTGTGTTAAAGCTGTTCCGGAGCCAAAAGCTGCTGAGAGTATAAAAATTGATCCTGTCACAAGAGCGCTTCCCCGTTTGGATATCCCCTTGGAGATTAATCCCCTGGACAAAAATGCGCTGGAGGTTGCTCTCCAATTGAAAGAAACTTTCCCTGCTCACATCACCGTGATCAGTATGGGACCGCCTCCTGCAGGGGATATTGTAAAGGAGTGCCTGGCTTTAGGTGCGGATGAAGGTATATTATTATCCGATCCTGCTTTTGCGGGGGCGGACGCTTATGCAACGGCATATACCCTTGCCAGGGGGATCGACAAGATCGGGCCGGTCGATGTCGTCTTGTGCGGCAGGGCAAGCAGTGACGGAGCTACTGAATGGGTTGGTCCTGAGCTGGCTGTGTTCTTAGATATGCCAGTTGTGACCATGGCAAGGGAGTTCGTTGAAACCAAGGGAAAAAGCTGGCAAGTTAAGGCGGACATCGAGCATGGATATCGATTGGTCCAGGTGGAATTACCTGCAGTATTCACAGTTACCCAGGACGTCAATACACCCCGTACGCTCAGTTTCTCAGGGATCATCAAAGCAAGGAAGCGAGAGATCACGACTTGGGGGATTGACGATCTAGACTTGCCAGCAGAGTCCGCCGGTCTTAAAGGATCGCCCACGATCGTCTCCAAGTTAACCTACATAGAGAGTAAACGGGAATACCAGATAATTGAAGGCACTTTAGATGAAAAAGTGGAGTTTCTGATCGATAAATTCGCGGAAGCGGGGGTAATCACATGAGCGATCAAAAAGATTCCGTGTGGGTGATTGCCGAACAGATTCGAGGGGAAATACCTGTCATTTGTATCGAAATCATCGGTCAGGCTCGTAAGTTGGCGGATGAGCTTGAAGTTCCTGTCGAGGTGATCCTGCTTGGGAAAGATATAAGTGATCAATTAAACCTATTCTTCTTTGCTGGAGCGGATGTAGTTCATCTTGGCAACGCCGCTGATTTTGAAATTTACCAGGCTGATATTTTCACTGAGACCATTGTTTCGCTAGCTAAAGAGCGGCATCCTCAAATCATGTTAATTGGTTCAACCTTTATGGGTCGAGAATTGGCACCATTGATCGCTGCCAATCTTGGTACCGGTTTAACAGCTCATTGTATTGACCTGGTTTTGGATGACAATGGAATCCTTGAACAGCAAGTCCCTGCTTATGGGGGCATATTGTCGATCATTTGCCCAGAAAAACGCCCCCAAATTGCCACTGTCGCCAGGGGAGTTTTTCCAATGCCAGCTTTGGATGAGAATCGATCAGGAATAATCCTGCCAATTGAACCCCTCGAAGGGAAAGATATTCGGGTGAAGACTCTCGAAATACTCCATGAAGAACCCAAAGGCGTGCCGCTAGAAACCGCTCCAATTGTGGTGGCAGGCGGTGCTGGCGCAGGATCCATCGAAGGTTGGTTAGAGATCCAAGCCCTGGCTGAGATTCTCAATGCAGCATTGGGTTCCACGCGGCCTGCAGTTGATGAGGGTTGGACGGAACTAGAAACCATGATCGGGCAAAGTGGCAGAATGGTAAGTCCAGAGATTTATATTGGAGTGGGCATATCAGGAGAATTGCAGCATATGGTAGGTATAGTTGGGGCAAAAGTGATGATCGCCATCAACAATGATCCTAAAGCTCCTGTCTTTGAGCAGGTGGACTATGGGATTGTTGAAGATTGCCGGGTCTTTTTACCAGCTTTAGTGGACAAATTGAAGAATATCAAAGAATTCGGCGGGAGGGCAGCTCATGTCGTTTAAGCGTCTATTAAATCCGCGCACCATCGCTGCCTTCGGCGGTGCCAATGCGCAGGAGGTGGTTCGCCAAAGCGATCGCATGGGATACAAAGGAGAGATCTGGCCAGTCCACCCCAAGAAGAATGAAATCCTGGGGCGCAGAGTCTACCGATCGGTGGAGGATTTACCGGGCAGCCCTGATGCCGCATATCTTGGTGTCAATCGCAACCTCACCATCGATATCGTCAGAGACCTCGCTGCCCGAAATGCAGGCGGCGCGGTCTGCTATGCTACCGGTTTCGTGGAGGTGGGCGAGGAAGGTGCTGACCTCCAAAAACAACTTCTCGAGGCCTCGGGGGATATGCCCTTGATCGGACCGAATTGCTACGGGCTGCTCAACTATCTCAATGGGGCGATGCTCTGGCCCGACCAGCAGGGTGGACGACGGGTCGATGAAGGCGTGGCCATCATTACCATGTCCTCGAATGTGGGTTTCAATCTCACCATGCAGCGGCGCGGCCTGCCGATAGCTTACATGATTTCACTGGGGAATAGGTTGAAGTTCGATCTGCATGATGCGATCCACATATTCGCGCAAGAAGAAAAAGTTACGGCGCTGGGGTTATTCTTGGAAACAATGCCCGATCCGAAGGCATTCCAAGAAGCGGTTAATGTTGCCCGAGAGCTGGGCAAGCCCATTGTTGCCATGAAGGTCGGTCGCTCCGAGGTCGCCCAGAAAATGGTGGTCTCACATACGGCGTCACTCGCCGGATCTGAGGTTTTGGTGAGTGCTCTATTCGAACGTCTTGGCGTAGCGCGAGTTTATTCTTTGGAAGCGCTCATTGAAGCACTGAAGGTGCTGCACATACTTGGTCCATTAAAGGGCGGTCGGGTAGCTGCTGGGAGCACCTCAGGCGGTGATCTCACCCTACTCGCTGATGGTATGGGGTCAGGATTATCCATGCCCCCGCTGTCCGCAGAGGTGACTCAACTCCTGCGTGAGACAGTACACGAGCGGATCGTACCTGCCAACCCATTCGATTTCCAGATGTTCGACTGGAATGACGAGGAGCAAAACGCTAAGAACTTTACCGCTTTATTGTCTGAAGAATTCGATATTGCCTTGTGTTTACTCGATTATCCTAGAGAAGACCTATGCGACCAATCGACCTGGAGTGGTGCTGAGAGGGGTTTTGTCCGGGCCGCGCAGCAGACCGGAACCAAAGCCGCTGTAATGGCGACCTTTTCAGACACCATTTCGGAAACAGTGGCAGATCGCTTGATGCAGGATGGCGTCGCCATGCTTGCCGGAATCGATGCCGGACTCGCAGGCATCCAGGCAGCAGTCGACGTGGGTGCTGCCTGGAAAAAGCCTCTCAGCCCACCACTGCTCCCGACATCAAGCTTTGAGCAGGATGGATTGGTAGAGATATTGAATGAGGCTGAAGCGAAGAGCCTTCTCGCCCGGAATGGCATACCGGTTCCCGAGGGGCGAGTCGTTCACTCTGCTGATGAGGCAGTAGCCGCAGCTGGAGAGTTGGGCTATCCGGTCGTCGTCAAGGCATTAGGTATCTCCCACAAGACCGATACTGGGGGTGTGAGACTCGCCCTTGGTAGCGCAGACGATGTATCGGCAGCTGTGACGGAGATGTCGGGACTTTCCGATATCTATCTGGTCGAGAAGATGGTCGAAGAAGTCGTGGCAGAGCTTATTGTCGGTGTGGCTCGTGATGAGCAATTCGGCCCGTATCTTTTGGTCGGAGGCGGTGGAATTTTAGTCGAGCTGATGAAAGACACTGCTTCACTCCTGTTGCCGACCACCAGAGATCAGGTATTGCAAGCAATACCTCAGTTGAAGTGTGCACCGCTCTTGACTGGATTCAGGGGTGCTCCACATGCCGATCTGAACGCCGCTGCTGATGTCATCCTTACTGTTGCAAACATGATAGAGGATGACCCGTCATCAATAATCGAGCTCGATATCAACCCGCTGATGGTCCTGGCTGAAGGGCAGGGCGTGGTTGCGGTAGATGCTCTGATCAGCCTGAACACGAAACCTACGAGCAACCAGGCTAAGTGAATGAGTTGGTGGGCTGCATGGTGGCGTCAGGAGGTCACAGCTTTCTGGCGATGGTCTCCAGGGAAATGAAGGAAATGATAGGTATCACCATTGCGAAGGTGATGGTCGCAATATGGTTTATCGCAACGATTTTAATTAAGGAGTATGATGCATATTTGGCGAATTAATACAAAGTCACAGAAATTAACCATCGAAGATACTCCAAAGTCATGGGAACAACTTGGGGGGAGGAGCCTATCCGCAAAAATTTTACTTGACGAAGTTGATCCTGAGTGCGATCCGATGGGCCCAAGGAACAAATTGATTTTTGCCCCAGGTTTACTTTCTGGTCATCGCCTATCGAGTCTGGATCGGGTATCAATCGGAGGAAAGAGCCCATTGACAGGAGGGATCAAGGAATCAAATGCTGGAGGTCGAACAGGTTATCACCTTACCAATCAAGGGATTAAGGCACTTATATTTGAAGATAGGCCAGAGGAAGCTGAATGGTATGTAATCCACATTAGTCAAGATGGTGTTCGTTTTGATCCTGCCAGCCCATATATTGGAATGGGAGTGTACAAAGTTGGATCAAGTTTGATCGATGAATATGGTGAAGATGTCGCCATTGCACTGATTGGACAAGGGGGAGAAATGAAAATGATGGCTGCAGGAATCATGAATCTCGATCAGGATAAAGTACCTTCACGAATGGCAGCCCGCGGCGGATTGGGGGCTGTAATGGGATCGAAATTTATTAAAGCGATTGTTATTGAACCAAGGAGAGGAAAGAATCCGCAAATTTTACATTTTGAGGAATTTAAACAAGCCCGGAAGAAATTCACAGAAGCAGTTTCGAACCATCCCCAGACTGCAGTTTACGCTGATTATGGCACCCCTGGGATGGTGAGTTTGTGTAATGGGATTGGTGGAATGCCTACCCGAAATTTTTCCTCAGGTATTTTTGAAGACGCTGAAAATATTAGCGGGGATAGATTGCGAGACATACTGGTCGAGAGAGGCGGTGTAAACAATACCACTCATGCATGTATGGTTGGTTGTGTAATAAAATGCTCAAATATTGTTGGGGATGAAAAGGGGGAGCAAGTTATTGTTTCACCGCTAGAATATGAAACGATCGGCTTGATGGGAGCTAACCTGGGGATCAATGATCTGGATATGATCGCAAAATTAAACTACGAGGTTAATGATATCGGGGTTGACTCGATTGAAATCGGAGCTGCTTTAGGTATCGCTGCAGATGCGGGATTGATGGAGTTCGGGGATGGAGACCGAGCATTAGAATTGGTTCAAGAAATTCGAGAAGGTACAGTGCTGGGACGGGTTCTGGGAAACGGAGCCGCAGCAGTTGGAAAGGAGTTTGGGATGGAAAGGGTTCCCGTTGTAAAGGGTCAGGCAATTTCTGCATATGATCCTAGAGCAATTAAAAGCACCGGCGTTACATATGCCACATCTCCTCAAGGGGCTGACCACACATGTGGGCTAACCATACGAGCAAAGGTAAACCATACTGATCCCAATGGACAGGTGGAGGTCTCTCGGCGTGCGCAAATAAATTCGGCCGGATACGACTCTCTTGGCGCGTGCATGATGGCTGGGTTTGGGATTGCCGTTGATTTTGGAGTCGTTGGTGAATTAATCAATTCAATCTATGGGTTTAATGTTGGAGAAGGTTTTTTACAAGAGCTGGGTGAGAAGACTCTTTTTTTTGAGCGTGAGTTTAATCGGAAAGCTGGATTTACCAATATGGATGACCGTCTACCGGAGTGGATGACACGTGAGCGTTTGCCACCACATGAGGTTGTATTTGATGTGAGTGAAGATGACCTTGATAGTGTTTTTGATAATTAACTAGGATGCAGAAGAACTCCTTTGAAAATCAAAAATCTAAAGTATGCTCAATTATTTGGAGAGCAGGAAAATGATGAATAAAGGTTCAGCAGGCATAATAGAACGCGATCAAGCTGCTGTAGCATCAACCATATACCGCTACACAGATATTGCCTTCAA
>JBFFIU010000224.1:0-6217 GCA_041556275.1 Anaerolineales bacterium
AGACCTGCGGGACGGCGATTATTACGGGACAGTAGTCAACCGCGCTGCCCGGATCATGGGTACCGCCTCGGGCGAACAAATCTTGATCTCGGCATCTACCGCTGACCTGACCCGCGACCATTTACCTGCTGGTGTGACACTCCTCGATCTTGGCGAGCACTACCTGCGTGGTTTACAGCGACCCGAGAAACTTTACCAGGTGTTGCATCCTGATCTCCCAGCCGAATTCCCGCCGCTGAAAACGCTAGGTACTGTTCCTAACAACCTGCCGGCAGAGATCACCAGCTTCATTGGTCGTGAAAAAGAACTGGAGAATGTTAAGGGGTTGCTTTCACCTGATGAGTCGATCAACCGACTTGTCACTCTGATTGGCCCGGGTGGTACCGGCAAGACCCGACTGGCTCTGGAAGCGGCAGGATATATGCTGCAAGATTATCCTCACGGTGTCTGGTTTGCCGAACTGGCACCGGTTACCGATCCACAGCACGTGGTTCGGGCCATTGGATTACCAATGGGCATCAGGGATCAAGGGGCGCGGCCTTTAGAGTTAATGGTTCTGGATCATCTGCAATCCCAACAAGCGCTCTTGATCCTGGATAACTGCGAACACCTGATCGATGAATGCGCCCGGCTGGCCGAAGCCCTCTTGAGAGACTGCCCCCAGCTGCACATCCTTACCAGCAGCCGGGAGGCGCTGGGTATAGCCGGCGAACGGTCATTTCGGGTTCAGTCTCTATCTTTGCCTCCGGATGCCGATGACCTATCCGTTGAAGAGCTGGATCATTATGAATCCGTACGCCTCTTTGTCGAGCGCGCGGTGGCGGTCAAGCCCAGTTTCAGCCTCAGCAGGGACAATGCGCAAGACATCTCCCAAATCTGCCGACGGTTGGATGGCATCCCATTGGCGATCGAGTTAGCTGCCGCGCGGGTGCGGGTATTGTCTCCAGGGGAAATCGCGAGCCGCATGGATGATCGTTTCCGTTTGCTGACCGGTGGCAGCCGAACGGCTCTGCCTCGCCAGCGCACGTTACAGGCATTGATCGATTGGAGCTACGACCTGTTACCCGAAGCGGAATGCTCCTTGCTCTGCCGCTTATCGGTTTTTACAAGCGGTTGGACGCTGGAGGCTGCCGAATCCGTTTGTGGTTTTGATCCTCTCGAACCATATGAAGTGCTGGATCTGCTCGAGCAGCTGGTCAATAAGTCGCTGGTGGTGGCTGAATCTACCGAGTTGGGGGTGCGCTACCACATGCTGGAATCGATTCGCCAATATGCACAAGAGAAGCTCGCCGAGAGTAATGAGGGTGAGCGCATGCGTGAAGGTCATATGCTGTATTATCTTGACCAGAGCCGTAGTTCGTTCCAGGCCCTTATGGATCTCCAGCCGCCAGGAGACTGGGGCAGGAGATTCAAACCGGAAACGGACAACTTTCGTGCTGCCTGGGCTTGGGCTCTAGAATCTGGTATAGAATCTGCGTTGGGATTTGCATCGTATTTCAGCACTGCCTGGAGCCAGGTCATGCCACTGGTGGAAATACATCGATTTCAGGTTAAAGCCCTTGAACTTGCTGAAGCCAACCCGAATTTTACTGATTCTGACGCTCCAGAGGAGTATCAGATTTTGCTTGGTCGTGCATTGGCAAGTGCGGCAACAGTCGCATTCGGCGCCCGAATGCTGGGACAAGTTCAAAATTATGCCAAACGCAGCACCGCAGTTGCCGAACGTATTGGCGATATGGAAACATGGACGTCAACACGATCAATATGGATGCTGGCCACCTTCCTTGCTGGTGGTAAGGAATCCCTCCAAAAATGGCTGCATGAAGAATTTGAACAGGTGATGCAGTTTGGCCGGAAATATCACCAGGCGATGTCTCTGGCATATTGGGGGAGTGTTCAATTCTTCGCAACCGGTCAGCACAGCCAGGAAGCTCAAGCGCGTTGGGAGCAAGGCATGGCAATGCTTCAGCGCAGCGGAAATCTCTGGATTCAAGCGAGTGCGCTCCAGTTTGCTGCAGACCTGAGTAAATTCCTGGGAGAGACTGGCAAAGCCAGGCACTTGGCGGAGCAGGTGATGGACATTTACACTGATTTAGGAGATAAGTACGCAGCCAACCCGGCGCGCAGCCTGCTGGCCGAACTGGCCCGGGAGGAAGGGGATTTTGAGCAGGCAGCTGACCTGTTCCGCGAGACTATTCTTGTCTGGCGGGATACCGGCCGCGCTGACGCTGGTGTCAGGACGATCGAATCCCTGGCCTTCACCATCCATGCCCAAGGCGAAGGGGAATCTGACCAAACCCGGCAGGCTCACCTGGTGTATGCCGCTGCTCTTCTGGGGGCTGCTGATGCAATCCGCCATAATATCGACCGGCCCTTGAGCATCTTAGACAAACCCGAGTATGAGCGAGAATTGGCAGCACTGCGTGAAGCAGCTGGCGAAGAAGAATTTCAATCCGCCTGGCGGAAAGGGCAAGCGATGGACCTTGACCAGACTGTTCTCCTGGTTTTAGAGGGACTAAACTCGCCAGAAGACGCATTTTAATATTAACCCTAAGGAGATAACATGGAGATCGATCCAAACAAGCTAGAGATAACTATTAACAATGAAAATAATCGCTTTGAGGCACGTGTCGGCGAAGAAGATGTCTTTATCGACTATCGCATGCATCGCAATCGCTTGACTCTGATTCACACCGACGTCCCGCCAGCGCTCGAAGGTCACGGTCTCGGCAGTGCAATGGTGAAAGCTGCCCTGGAATATGCCAAAGCAGAAGATCTGGAGGTTTTGCCAATCTGCCCGTTCGTAAAAGGGTACCTCCGTAAGCACCCGGAATACCTGCCATTGGTGTCTGAGAAGTACAGAACAGGTCTCTAATCAGCAAAATCACCCCCCTGCGATTTTCGCTATAGGGCTCACTTGCTGATTTCAATACGTGGTATTTAGTAATCTGCCAGGCAATCTCCAAGACGTTTGACGCCCTCTTCAATCGCCTCCGGACCGTAAAAACAGAAGCTCAACCGCATATGATCCCGCATCCCCTTTCGGCTTGAAAACAGCGCTCCCTGACGTAGATCGACCTTATAATCCCCTGCCTTTCGGCGCAATTCCGTTGCGTCTACTCCTGGCAGGTGAACCCAGAAGAAGAACCCGCCTTGCGGAAGCGCATATTTAGCCATGGGGAGATACCGGCTCAAGGCTGCTTCCATCGCATTCAGACGCTCCATATACTCCCCGCACAATTTGGAGATATTCTCCTTTAGCCCACCAGATTCGATTAACCCGCGCACCAACGCTGATGTATACGGGTTCATCCCTCCCCCACTTTCGAGCAAACCACAGCCTGCCAGCCGATTAATGACCTTGCTGTGTGCCTGAATCCAGCCCAACCGTAAACCAGGAGCCAGGATTTTCGAGAACGAGTTGACTGAAATGACCTGATCCGCATCCTTGGTGAATGCAGCAAATGGATCTGGTGGCGTTTGGGTATAAGCCAGGAAATGATAGACTTCATCTGCCACTACCAGGATATTTTCTCGCTGCGCCCAGGCGACAATTTCTTGACGCCGCACTTGCGAGAGAGTCCGCCCACTTGGATTCTGGAAGGTTGGGATAATGTAGACGAACTTCGGGCGGAATTTGGCGAACTTTTCCTCCAGCACGTCTACACAGATACCGTCATCGTCCATTGGGATCGAAACGATTCGTAAATCATGGTCTGCAAATATGCGTAGTGCCAGAAAATAGGATGGCTCTTCCACAAAAATCAAGTCACCAGGACGGGTGTAGAGCGAACAAAGTAAATCAAGGGCGGACGAAACGCCTGTGGTGACGAACAGGAGATCCGGGTCCACATCGGTTCCGTAAGCCTCAGTTAAAAAATCGGACAGGGCGCGGCGGAAATAGCCATCTCCCTGCTCCATCCCGTATTGCAGGGAGCGCGGATCGCCTGAAAGGAAATACCTATCGGCCGCCTGGTGGAGCAAGTCAAGTGGCAACAAATCAAAATCGGGATTGCCCATGCCCAGGTCAATATAGTCGGCGGGGATATTAATCTGTGTTATCGAGGGTTCAGTCATATCAGAAGTATAAACAAAAAACAACCACAATCCTAATGAATTGAGATTGTTTGCTCCTCAAAGAGATAAAATTTAACCCACTTCAAAAGTTTCGAAAATGGAGATATCGGCACTAATAACCAATACTGGACAGATTTGTGCCATGAAGACCACTACGTCCATTAAACTGCCTCAAGGAACGATCCGATCTTCAATCTCCCAGGCGTGGTCAAGCACATGCCAGGCGACCCGCCGAATGAAAAAACGCGGCGGCCAAATGATCCCTCCGCGCGGGCCTTTCTCCGGCAGCTCTCCACTGACTGCAACATCCAATGCATTCAGGATTGCCCCCCGCGTTACATTGAGCTCTTCCAATGGCATCATCCTATCTTCTCTCTTGTACTTCCAGGCCAGTCGTGAAAGATATCCCCGATCGGCTTCGAGTACGTGGTCTAAGATCTTCTCGAGATCTCTTCCACCGCCCCGGGGTCCTTTGCGCAACTCTTTACCGGTGGCTCTTTCCAGCGCGCCATCGAATGCCCCCCAGCATGCCTGCAGAATGTTTTGGTAACGCTCAAATTCCAGGCGATCGATCGTTTCTTTATTAGACTCCAGCATGACAGCCGGTGCCCCAAAATCAGTCGTGGCATTGCCTTCGTGTCTTTCTGTCACCTTCAACTCCGACACCTCAATGGGGGCATGGAATTCAAGTTCCCAATTTTGCAGAACCTGGGCATAGCGCGATCCGTAGTGGATAAGCGCTTGAAGGGCTGAGTCCTCGTCTCGACCGCTGCGGCTCCATCCAGGCCAATCGATCGCACCGGCAAATGTTCTTTTCTTACCAACTTCAAGAAATACTCTTATTGAATTCATGATAACCTATTACTGCAAATTTATGCCACTTAACTGGCGTATGAAGGCGGGGCATTTTCAAACCAGAAATCCCATCGTCCATCACCAACGGACATAAATCGCACGGCATGCGTTTCGAGTGAATTGTGGGTTTAGTGATCTTCACACAGGCATTAATCCGCATTGAACAGCCTGGAAAAACCCGGGTAGGGTGCTAATGGGATGATGTCAAAAGTGATCAAGTTCGCTTTCACCAATGGCAGTGAATTGAGAACTTCACTAGCCTCTTGAGTATCTCCACACTCGAGCACAAGTACAGCACTGGGTTGATCTTGGCGGAAGTAAATCTCTCGCAATACCCCAGCCCGATACAGTTCCCACACCCTGGCTGCCTCCTGCTTAAGATGAGGCTCGAACTGATTGTCCGCAATACCCAGTACTTCTCTCTCGATTGCCAAAATCTTCATATGAGGATGCCTCACAATTCTTATGGTCCATTGGCGTATTAAATTATTGATGGTCTTGATATTGAACCTTTCCAAAATTAACAACAAATTCTCACACTTATTCCACCATATAATGAACTGCAACCACCTTGCAAATGTGATCGTAAGCACTACCGCAAAAAGAAGCACTATTCCATTACACTTTGAATGTCCTCCACGGGCAGCCAATCATCCATATTGCCATATTCGCTCTTGTCAATTGGGAAGGGCTTGAGCTGCTCCGCCTCCTCCACTTCTATTAGCACGAGGTATCTTTTACCTGCCCAGCGCTTGAATTGACTCGCTGTCAGCTGCAGTTTGTCTTGATATTCTTCAACCATTGCCACTGACTCTTCCTTCGACATCTTTTCCGAATTGATGACCCTTTTCGCCTTAGCCTTGGCCTTAACCACCCCTTCTGCATTGTTATTAATGAAATACAAAACGTCCCCACTACTTACTCTGCCGTATGGCATTTTTCGTCCCGTAGCGCCGCGTATGAGCATCGTTTTCTCCCCACTGAGCAAAACCTCCATTTCTTTGGCCTTTGCATCCAGGTAAACTACGTGATCCATTGGTGACCTCCAAAACACGGATAATACATTCTAACTGATAGATTACAGCATTCCAAATAATTACCTCCACATCCTCTCGATTAATCAGCATACCAAGATCTAACACCATATAAATCATTGAAACCTGAAATTATAAGGAAAATTATCTCCGGCCCAAACCAGCTCCAGCGAATGTTAATTTGATTTCCTTGAGGAAACTATCCCGTGCATTGGCTTGCGCGCCCGGATGTGCAAAAAGTAAGCCACAAC
>JBFFIU010000225.1:0-6185 GCA_041556275.1 Anaerolineales bacterium
GGGTGGTTCGTTCGCTCCCAGCGGCGAATGGAACATAGCCCTGGCCGTGTTTGATTTAGAAACGAATGACTATGAGTTTATCCACAGCTATCAACCTCTGGGAGGTTCCGGTGGTTGGAAACCTCCCGCGGTGTGGAGCCCGGACGGCGAGTGGTTAGCCTTCACAACCCAGGGGCAAGGACGCGTACCAAACTTAGTCGTTATGCGTATTGATGGCAGCCAGACAATAGATTTAGGTAGTGGGGCAGAACCTTTGTGGAGTCCAGACAGCAGCAAGTTGATCTTCCTCCGTCCTGACCCAGCCGGTGGTACTTTCCTCGAAGATGATCTCATGCTTGTGAACCGCGACGAGTGGCAGGCTATCCCCCTTGATCTTCCTCCCGGCAGCCGGCATATCCAATGGGACGAAAAATGACCATCAACAATTGAAAAAATATTAAGGTGAGGCTTATTCGAAGGAATTGATCGGAGGAGTGTGCCAATTGCATCACTCGATCTTTACTTGGATATTTCAAACACAGCCTATTGCTTTGATTAGTAATTCGAGAAGAAGATATCTCTGAAAAACTTGATAGTTGGTTCACTCCTGCGAAAGCTTTGTCAGCTGTCCTCCGCAATGGCAATCCGATAGAAGTTTGGGGGACCTATTTGATAGTATCAATTAATATCTTCTAGCAAGTAAATTTATAAGAGACGGAGACATTTTGATCAATCTCAGCTATTGATTATTATCCGGGGGAAAGAATAAAGAAATTTTTCAAATCTGAAAGTTAACCAATGCCTTACTGCTCATGATGTCACCAATTTGTTACCTTATGTGACCTACCTGGCACAGTCTTGAAATTACCTGGTAACAGCGGTGATTTATTATCAAGACAGGCTATCAAGAAAAAAAATCTCACGAAAGGAGGTAGCCATGTCTTATTCCATCAAAATTAAGTTATTGTCATTCGTATTGTTCATTGTGTTAGCAGCAGGTGGATTCTTGCTGTTACGACCTCTTCGCGCTCAAGCAAAAGGGAGCAATCCTCCAGATGTAATGAACACAATTACATTGACCAGTCCATCTCGGGTTCAACAGGCTTCAACCGGGCTGATCAGCGGCGAACTGTCTTTTCCCAGCGAGCGCATACCTGCTCTGACGATCTTTGCCATCCGGATCGATAATGGGCTATATACCTACTATTCGATCCAAACTGATGAGCATCAAGCCGAGTACTCGATCCGGGTTGATCCGGGAGTCTACCAGCTGCTGGCTTACATCGATGATTATGCTGGCGGCTACACCCAATACGTTCAATGCGGGATGGGTTACCAATGCCAGGATCATTCTTTGGTTCCAGTCGTTGTCGAAGCAGGTGAAATCGTCACCGGGATTGACCTCCAGGACTGGTATGCGCCCAGCGGCACTTTCCCAGTTCGACCCGATGGGAGTACAACGGTAGAACCTACAGTGTCATGCTCTGGTTACCACACCGTCAAAGCCGGTGAGAACCTTTATCGCATCGGTTTGATTTATAACATGACCTGGACACCTATCGCCAAGGCGAACAATCTTGCCGATCCCAACCTCGTTTACGCTGGTCAGGTGCTTTGCATCCCTCGCTCAACCCAGACCAGCACCTGGAAACCTGGCAGGACTGGGATCCCGACTTTTGAAATCGTCAGCGTGGTGAAGGATGAGCAGGTAACCATCAAGACCTATGACTTTCCAGCGGATACGGATTTCATGGTCACCATGGGGAGAATGGGCACCCAGGGAATTAATGGGAAGGAGGTTGCCAGAACCAACTCCGGAAAGGGTGGTTCATTTACCGCGACCTATTCGATACCCGCTAAATTCCATGGAGAGCAGCAGATCGCCATTCGGCTGCAAAGTTCGACAGGGTTCTACAGCTACAACTGGTTCTACAACAATACAGCATATTAGCTGCACCTTATATTTAATAACCCGGAAGAGTCAGGAATAATACCCTTATAAATACTCTCCCTCCAAGTGACCAAGGGGGGAGAGTATTAACTCATTTGTATGTATATTTTTAGCCCCCATTTGCCAGGATCGGCTCGATCAGGCTCTGCAAATACTCGAATGTGGGTGGACCTGCCAAAGGCTGGTCGTTGACCAAAAAGGACGGTGTGCCGCGGAAACGACGGTCGAATGCGTCCTGCAGATCTTTATCCACCGTGGCCTGGTGCTGCCTGCTATCCAGACACTGGTTGAAGGCAGTCGAGTCTAAGCTAAGTTCTACCGCATAATTTTTCAAATTCTCATCCTGGAACGAAGGGCCGCGCTCGAAGAGCAGATCATGGTATTCCCAGAATCTGTTTTGGTCGTACGCACATTGTGCTGCCTGAGCTGCTTCCGGTGAAAAGGCTGTGATAATTGGAAAATCTCGCCAGATAAATTGCACTTGATCACCATAGGTTTCTATAACCCGATCGAGGATTCCGGCGTTGTGCCACGCTTGACAGGCTGGACAGCCAAAATCACCGTATTCGATGATCGTGACCAGAGCATTGGGAGAGCCAAGTGCGGGATCATCGTTTAATCGTTCCGAGCTGACCGCCTGCGCACCCGGTCGCGGCCACAGGAAATATCCTGCTACCAGGGCTAATCCTAGCAAAACTACACCGATCCGCAAGTATTTCTGGCGCTTGATTTTTTCTTGACGCTGTTGGCGTCGGATTTGTTTATTGTTTTTTGAAGGGGAATTATTATTTCTCATGCTGCAAATACCATTACATTTAGACGCTATCATATATCCATATCTTACAAATTGCCTCAAAGCCAGAAATATTACCGACCTGGATAGACCTTCAATCGATACACTCACCTTACGGGAAAACTCTCACCTAAAACACCGCTGGTGGGCAGGATGCGGATAACGACCCATCCTGACTAATCTGATAATTTTTCCTTATCACCAAATTGCCCAGTGGCTTTAGCGTGAGCCAACAATTCTTTCCATAAAGCCTCTTGACAAAACAGCAATCTTCTTTATAATATATACAATACATAGACAAAATATTGATATATCGGGGTTGTTCATGGAGGTACCCAGATGAAATTAGTCAGGCTATGGTTATTATTCGCCGGCATATTTGTTATGTTCTCGATCGTTCCTTTCGCCTCTGCTCATCGACCTGATCAGGGCAATGAGACTGGCGTGACTGGGATCCCAAACCCCAACACTTCCTTCGCTTACTATCGGCAAATCGACAGCGCTTCCCCCGTCCATCTATATTCTTTCGATGGTCAGGCTGGAGGGTTCTTCCATGCTGGCATAAATATCCCCCAGCTTGCGCGCCTAGAAGATTACCAGGTTTCGTTAGCCTTACTTGGACCCGGTCTCCCACAAATCGATGAGAGTAAGGAAAGCATTGAATCACATTCGCACACCAAGGCAGAGACCGTTGATCATGAACATGAAACGAGGAGCAGTAACCTGCCGTTACCAGCCGGATACAACCTAGAGCAGCTTGGCGGGTTGGTCCTCGATAGCAGCCCAGGAGAGGATTTTTTCGAACCTTTCACCCAGACCCGTTATTGGGGTCGGCAGGTGCTGGAACTTGATCTCCCTGAAACAGGGAAATACTATTTATTGGTATGGAATCCAGAAGGTAAAGAAGGGAAATATGTGCTCGATACGGGTACCAAGGAGGTTTTTGGCCCCGGCGATCTGCTGCGCTTCCCTCTTTGGTGGCTAAATACACGCCTGTACTTTGAACAGGGACCTTCCCTAATTGGCGTTGCCGCGCTTTTATTTTTCGGGATCGTTGGAATTGTGGTCTACCGCGCCCGCAAGAAATGATCCACCCCGATCAATATTAATCTACCCAAGATGTGCTACCGAGATGTTGTCGAGATTATTTTGGAGAACCTCTTTTTCATTTAACTCACGAATTTAGACACAATATAGGACATTTATCACTTGCACTCACTCTTCTATTCCGGTATGCTTGACCTTTATCGCATTATTCGGAGGTGAGAGATGCAGCGCGACCCCTACCAGCTCCTGGCACAGCGGCTTGACAGCCTGCCCAATGGTTACCCCCCTAGCCCAGATGGTCTGGAATTAAAACTATTATCCAGGTTATTCACGCCAGAAGAAGCTGAACTGGCTGCCCTGCTGCGTCTCACCCTAGAGGATGCCAGGCAGATCGCCGCCCGCAATGGAGATGACCCCAAGAAAACACGGGACATGCTCAAGAGCATGGCCAAGCGCGGTCTGATCAATGCCGGACGCATCGAAGGCGGGCTCGGCTATGGATTAATGCCGTTTGTGGTCGGCATCTACGAGATGCAGGTTGATAGGCTAGACGCTGATTTAGCGCAGCTCTTTGAGCAGTATTACCAACAGTCCTTTGGGCACATCCTTAAAATTGAACCCCCAGTTCACCGGGTCATCCCGGTGGGAGAGAGCGTCAGGGTTGATATGGAGATCCGCCCCTATGAAAGCGCAGCGGACATCGTGAACAGCGCGAAATCCTGGGGGGTGCTGGAATGCATCTGCCGCAAACAAAAGGCTTTGATCGGCGATCCATGCAATCATCCGCTAGAGGTATGCATGGCGATGAACACAAATCCTGGAGCTTTCGACAATGTTCCACATATCCGCGCACTAACTCTAGAAGAGGCACTGGCGACACTTCAGGTTGCCGCCGAAGCTGGACTGGTGCACTCGGTCAGCAACGACCAGCGCGGCTCATCTTATATCTGCAACTGCTGCACCTGCTCTTGCGGGATACTGCGCGGCATCAGCGAACTGGGCATCGCCAACGCGGTTGCTCACTCGGCCTTCATCAATACGGTAGAAGAGGACCTGTGCATTGCCTGTGAAGACTGCCTGGAATTCTGCCAGTTTGAGGCGCTGAGCATGGAATTCACCGCCCAAGTCGATCAATTACGCTGCGTGGGCTGCGGTGTTTGCGTCCAGGCCTGCCCAGAAGGTGCATTGAGCCTGGCGCGACGACCAGAGCAGGAAATTGACCCCGTCCCGCTGTCCAAGTCCGATTGGATGGAGCAGCGCGCCGCAATGCGCGGATTGGACTTGAAACAGGTGCTTTGAGATAAACCATTCAATCATTAATTGGGAATCTCGAATGGTAGTAAAAAGCATATAAATAAGAATTAACTGCTATAGAATTCAAGAAACCGAGTTTCTTCGAGAAACTCGGTTTCTTTATTCAAGAGCAAACCGAATTAAATTAATTTCCTGCGTGTCTTACCTCATTCCATACCCCCTCCTTCCAACAAATCCCGCCTGAGAGCCAGGACAGCTGTCTGGGTGCGATCCTCCACCCCTAGCTGGGTCGAAATTGCATATACATACATGCCAGTGATTCTAATAAACAATTTATGCATTATCTTCATTAGATAACCTATAATCGAGGATTGGAGACGAGAGGAATTGAACAGATCGGCATGAAGAGGATCTTATTAATTGGTATCGCTGTAGTTGCTGTTTTAGGGATTGTTGTTATCCTTTTATACAGCAACGACGCCTTGCCGTTCTCTCGTGACCAGTCTGGTGAGATCGAGAGCATCGCCATCCAAAAAGGACCCTTGAGCCAATCCATCGGAGCAACGGGGAGGGTGCGCAGCAACCAGTCGGCGACATTGGCATGGAAAATTTCCGGTCTGGTCGGCGAGACTTTTGTAGAGACCGGTGATTCAGTACAGATCGGAGATGTTCTGGCCAGCATCGATCAATCCTCATTATCACCCCTGGATATCCTGGCCAGTTCCGAATTGGTCAGCGCACAGAAAGCCCTTGAAGACCTGAGAGAGTCCCAAGTACAACAAGCTGCTGCCCTACAAGGGGTCGATGCAGCTCAGGACGCCCTGGATGAAGCCCTCAATCCTGAACTGGCCCAGGCGCAAGCGCTTCAAGCGATCGCTGAAGCTGAAAAAGAGGTTGCTGACGCCGAATACCAGTTGAAGATCGTCAATGCACCGGTCTCTAAATCTGCACTGGATGCGGCGCAAGCCAATTTACTCCTGGCAGAGAAAAAACTGAACGATAACCAGGATCAAATAGAACGCATCGAGAAGAGAAAGAACAAGTCGGAAGAGAAATACAAACCGTGGGAGAGCCCCAGGCTGTACAAACAAATCCTGGAAGGGCTGGAAATTCAACGCATCCAACTGCAGATCGCCTATGAAAAATCGCAGCAGAGATACC
>JBFFIU010000226.1:0-6152 GCA_041556275.1 Anaerolineales bacterium
GCTTTCCAGGGGGGAAACCAGAAAGGAGCACGCGACTTGGCGCACACTGCGCTTGACCTGGCAGAAACCAGCACCGATCTGCCTGCGCTGGCACAGGCACATAACATTCTCGGTATGCTCGCTCGCAGCACCGGTGATTACGATAAAGCCATCCATGAACTGACTCAAAGTCTGGATATCGCTGACGAATTGAAAGAACTGGGGAGTCGTATAGCTGCGCTAAACAATCTTGCACTGGTCTACCGCGACGCTGGCGATATTGATCAGGCGATAGCCCATAACCAGGCTGCTTTGGAGTTATGCCGCCAACAAGGTGATCGACACCGCGAGGCTGCTCTGCTCAACAACCTTGCGGACTTACTGCATGCATCCGGCAAGAAAGAAGAATCTATGGATTTTCTCAGGCGTGCCGTAGTCATCTTCGCTGAAATCGGCGTCGAAGCAGGCAGCATGAAGCCGGAGATATGGAAGCTGGTCGAGTGGTAGATCTGGGTTAATCCCTAATAAGCGCCCCTAAGGCAATATCATCCGCAAGCGGTGCCTCTTCGCGAAAACTCTCAACATCCGTGAGCACGGAGACGACCAGTTCTCTTGCGGAGACCCCAAGATGCTTTTTTACCGATTTAATGAGTCCCTCTTCGTCAAAAAATGATCCCTGCATGTTTTGTGCCTCTGTGACCCCATCCGTATAGATCACCAACAATTCATCTCGGACCAACTCAATCGCTCCCTGTTCACAGCATTCATCCGCGAATAACCCCAGCGGCTTACCAGTGAATTCCAATTTGCGGACCACTTCGCCAGTGTTTGATTCGATCACGAGCGGAGGTGAATGTCCTGCGTTAGCAAAAAGCAATCGACCAGTACCCGGATCGAGCACCCCATAAAATACGGTCACAAATTGGTTGGCGCTTGTATCCTTTAAAATTCGCTGATTGACCGAAGTCAAGACCTTTTCGGGCTGTAAAGGGAAATCGCTGGCATAGGTGCGGATAAGGCTCCAGCTTAAAGCCATGTATAGCGCGGCTGCCACGCCTTTATCCACCACGTCCGCTACCAAGATACCGTAACAACCCCCTGGTAGTGGTATCACATCAAAGAAATCTCCCGATGTCTCTCGAGCAGGTTGCAAGCGAATAGAGAGCTGCCAACCCGGGATATCTGGTAATTCTTGGGGGAAAAAGCTGTCCTGCACCTGCCCGGCCAGATCTAATTCCTGGGCCATCTTCCGATTTGCGTTTTCCAGTTTTTCCTGGAGAGATCGCAGGGCTAAGTGTGTTTTCACTCGAGCCAACACTTCTTCAACATGAAAGGGTTTGGTGATGTAATCCACCCCTCCCACCGTGAAAGCTTTCACCTTATCTTCGACAGCATCCAGCGCGCTGATAAATATGATCGGGATATCCTTCGTTCGGGCATCATCCTTGAGCTGCGCGCAAACTTGATAGCCATCCATATCGGGCATCCTGATATCGAGCAAAACCAGGTCCGGCGGTTTTGCTTGAGCCGCTGCCAATGCCAATCTGCCATCCGGCACCGGACGGGTTTGATAACCCTGTTCATCCAGTATTTGAGATAACAGGCGTAAATTGACCGGTGTGTCGTCAACGATGAGAATATCCGCCTGAGAGGTTTTTTGGGTTGACTTCGCCTGGGAATTAAATGTCTCCGATGTCATCCTTCTTCTCCCGCAAGATCGATCACCATTAACAATCTTTTATACTCAAAATTGCGCGCTAACTCAGCAAGCTGCCCGGCTAGAACAGGGTTTTGCAGAGCCACCTGATCGATCAATTCAAGGATCCGGTTCAGATCGGCTTCTATTATTGCCGCACGCAAATCGACCAATATGCTGGTTGGCACCTCTGCTAAAGCTCCCGATAATTTGTAATCCTGCTGTGCAGCGGGTATTTCAAGAGGTCTCGGAGCAGATTCTTCCGTTTCATAGATGAATTGCACACCCAGGTGTTTGACCAACATAGCATAAATTTCGTCCTCTCGAAAAGGTTTGCGAATGAAATCATCACAGCCTTCTAATTGCACTCTTTCGCGTTCTTCCTCGTACGCAGTTGCCGTGAGAGCGATCACCACCGTGTCCTGTCCCTTTGAGGATGACTTGATTTTCCTGGTGGCCTGATGTCCGTCCATAATTGGCATCCGCAAATCCATCCAGATCAAGTGCGGATCCCAATCCTGCCAGATTTCTATCGCCTCCTGTCCATTGGCAGCTTCTTTGACCCCGAATCCATGCGGCTCCAATAACTTCAGCAGCAACTGGCGGTTCATCTCATTATCCTCGGCGATCAACAAGCGATATTCAGGTTGACCGGGTTCTAAACCCAGCACTCGCAACGGTGGCTTTTCTTTCTCGATCTCCGCCTCACCGGCTGTTTTTACGAGGACATCGAATTGGAAGCGGCTACCTTCTCCTAATTTACTGGAAACAGTAATGTCTCCATCCATCAGTCTCGCGTATTTCCTGCTGATGGATAACCCCAAGCCGGTTCCTTCCTGAATTGTGGTCCCAGTTGAGGCTTGCACAAAAGGCTCAAAAATCTGAACAAGTTCTTCTGGGACAATGCCAGGGCCGGAATCTTCAACCGCAAAATTTAATTGTACTTTCTCCTTAGAATGGGTAGTGCAGGTCACCCGCAGAGAAACTCCGCCCACCTCGGTGAATTTAACCGCATTGCCGAGCAAATTACTCAAAACTTGTCTGATCTTTCCCTCATCCATCAGCACATAGCGCGGTACCTCATCATCCCAGTACAAGTGCAAGGTCAGATTCTTTTCTTCAGCTTTCAAACTGAACATCTCTTCCAATCCGAGCAGCAAGTCATACAAATCGAAAATCCTCTCTTGCAGTTCCACCTGGCCGGCTTCGATCTTCGACATCTCCAGCACTTCATTGATCAATCCCAACAAATGCTCGCCGCTGCGGTTGATCACCTTCAGGTTTTCTTGCTGTTCGAGGGAAAGGCTTTGATCGCGGTCCATTAACTGCGTGAAACCCAGGATCGCATTGAGAGGTGTGCGCAGTTCGTGACTCATATTCGCTAAAAATACGCTTTTGGCCTGGTTGGCAGCCTCGGCCTCGCGTTGAGCCTTCTGCAGTTCGCTGATGTCGACGTATAAAACGATAAAACCGACTTTTTCACCCGCCACAATCAAAGGCAGGGCTAGTACCTCCACATCTATTAATGAGCCATCTTTGCGGGTGCGTTTAACTGTAGCCTGAACACGATCTTCTCGCAGTATCTTTTCGGTATGGATCTTCCCTTCCTCACGCAGGTCCGGGTGATCTGCAACCAGATCATCCACAAATCTACCGATCGCCTCCTCTTGGGTGTAACCGAATAGTTTTTCAGCCATTGGATTCCAGGAGAGCACATTCGCCTCCAGATCAGCGGTCAACACCGCCACCGGGCTGTTCAGGAACAAAGCCTCAAAGTATTCTTTCTGGCGAAGGATCTCTTCTTCGAATTTTATCCGTTCGGAGATGTCATGATAAATCGCAATAAAACCCATCAATTCATTTGAAACCATGATCGGTAGCGCCAATAACTCTATATCCACCAATGTGCCATCTTTGCGCGTGCGCTTGGTGGTCACCTGGACCCGGTCCAGCTCAAGCACTTGGTTTGTGTATCCAAGCGCTTCAGATCGGACTGCGTCGTCCTGGGCTACCAGGTCGTCTAGCGGCACTCCCACAGCTTCATCCCGCGAAAATCCAAAAAGGCTTTCTGCCATTGGGTTCCAGGAGACAACAATGCCGTCCAAATCCGCGGTGACGACTGCCACCGGGTTGTTGACGAACAAAGCCTCGAAATACTCTTTTTGCCGCTGGATTTCCTCTTCAAATTGTTTGCGATCAGTGATATCCTCTACGCTCCCCTCGTAATAAAGCACCTCTCCTTGTTCGTCCCTGACTACTCTGGCGACATCGTTGACCCAGATGATCGAACCATCGTATTTCCGTACCTGGATCGGGAAATCCTTGATGATATCTTCCGCTTCCATCATCGAACGCCAGCGAGTTCGATCTTCCAGCTGCAGGTAGTATTCTGAGGGGATATCAACGCTTAGAAATTTTTCCCGGTCGGGATATCCAAGCATCTCCACCAAAGCTGGATTGCAATCCAAGATCTGCCCTTTTGGAGTGGAACGATATAACCCAACCGGTACGCCATCGAACAAAGTGCGATAACGCTCTTCGCTGGCTTGCAATTCACTCGTGCGCTCTTCAACCAGTTCTTCGAGATGCACCCGATACTTGCGCAGCTCCAACTCAGCTTGTTTCCGTTCGCTGATGTCTTCCATGCCGCCTTCATAGTAGAGCACCTTCCCACCTTCATCTTTCACGGCTCGAGCTGTGTCTTTCACCCAGATTTCCTGCCCATCATATCGGCGCAGTTGGAATTCAGCGCCGCGTATGATGCCCTCACGTTCCAATACCGCTTGCAATCTTATCCGCTCTTCTTCATCCACATAGGCGTTGGTAGCACTATCCGCAAGCAGCGCCTCTCGGCTTGGATAACCAAGCATCTGGACCAAACCTGGATTGGCATTTACGATCTCACCAGCGGGGGTCGTGCGGAATAAGCCGATAGGAACGCCATCAAACAAGGATCGGTATCGTTCCTCACTCTGGCGTAATTCCTGAGTGCGTTCTGCAACCAGTTCCTCCAGCTGTTCCTGGTATTTACGCAATTCAGCCTCCACACGAGCACGCTCCTCGATCTCGCGTTGGGCTTCATCGAACAAGCGCGCGTTCTCGATGGCGATCGCAGCTCCCTGGGCGAAGAGTTTAAGTAAGTGTAAGTCAGGCGCGGCGAACTTACGGGTAATTTCAGCGGCAACCACGCTGATCACACCAATCAACCTCTTGCCCAATAGCAATGGAACTGCCATGATGGCATGCAGCTCATCCGCGGAATATTTAGCAACTCTCTTCTCCCAGGTAGAGTAATCTTCCAGGATCAGAGGTTGTCCGGTTTTTGCGACCAAACCCATTGCTCCATCACCAACCTTATGTCGCGTTCCAACATAACTCTGGCTGAAACCAAGGCTAACAACGATTTCAACTTCCTGGTTAGCTTCATCATAAAGGGCCAGCTCCCCGCCAGCCGCATCCAATAATCCCGCCGCGCGTTCCACGATAGCTTCGAGCAAAACGGGCAATTCGAGTTCAGCGGTCAATTCAGTTAATGTGGTCCGCAACGCATCCAATTCATCCCCCCGCTGGCGCTCTTTGGTCAGCAAGCGTGCTTTCTCAATCGCAATTCCAGCTTGCTGGGAGGCTGCAGTGAGCAATTCAAAATCTCGAGGACTGAAATCATCGATCTTCTTGCTCTCCGCAACCAGGACTCCGATCACCTTCTCACCCACGCAGACCGGCACATCTACCTCAGAACCACCCATACCATAAAAATAGCGTGGATCTTGATTGACATCCGGGGTATATTGTAATTTTCCATCCAACAGCGGCTGATCGCTCAGGCCTTCACCAGCTGCTAACGGAGATGGTGGATCGACGAATCCAACAGAAGCTGCCATGACCCGCTTGCCGGACATTTCTTCCACTAAAAAGAATGCCACAAAGTCATACCCGAGCGTATCATGCAGTCCATCTACCACACTTTGGCAGACTCCTCCCTCATCTTGAGCGGTGGCAAGTTCAGCACTCAATCGATATAGGGCAGCCTGTAGACCCACCGCAACCTTTCCATCGGAGCGTGATGTGCTCTGCTTATCCCGATTTCCTTCTTGTCTGTCAATCATAGGATCATCTCCCCGTTGCTGAATCCAACGGATAACGTTTACAAACCACTCGAAGTTATTTTATCTTATTATTACGTGTCCTTCTTCTCAAGATCAACTAAGTGGAACCCTCGCCAAATTCGATAAGAATCCAGATTATCTGTCACTTTGAGGCCCAGCCCCTGGTCCTTTCGACCCAGGATGGGGCTTCTCTCAGGATGACAAGGCAGGTCCCATCAACCAACTTAGCTGAAACATCCTTAAGCTGGAATAAAGAAGATATCAGTAGCTTTAAACCATTTACTTCAGCCAGTAGTCTCTGGTTCAGGCATGGATCTTTCCCGGCATGTAAGAAACGAAATCTAAATATCATCCAAACTATTATCGCTTTA